>JADLAB010000649.1 GCA_020848455.1 Polyangiaceae bacterium | reverse complement strand
TGAAGAAGCTGGTGGATGGAATCTACGGGTGGGCTGTCTTCTCGCAGGAGAAGCAGTACGACTTCAACTCGCTCTACTTGAAGCTCGGGGACGAGGCCGTGCTCGTCGATCCGGTGCCGTTCACGGAGGAGGACGCCGCCGAGATGGAGCAGCTCGGCAAGCCCTCGACCATCGTCATCACGAACAAGGACCACCGGCGCGCGGCGCCCGAGGCCCGCAAGCGCTTCGGCGCGCGGATCCTCGTGCACGCGGCCGACGCCGCGGAGCTCGGCTGCGAGGCCGACGGCACCTTCGCGCACGGGGACCTGCTCTTCGGTTCCGTGCTCGTCGTGCACGTCCCCGACGCGAAGTCGCCCGGCGAGTCGGCGCTCTGGCTCGCGAGCCGGCGCATTCTCATCGTGGGCGACGCGCTCATCGGCCGGCCCGAGGGCAGCCTCTCGCTCCTGCCCGACCTGAAGTTCAAGGACCCGGCCGCCGCGCGCCGCGGTGCCGCGCGCCTCGCCGGGCTCGACGCCGAGATCGTGCTGGTCGGCGACGGCACGCCCATCCTCTCGAACGGCCGCGCCGCGCTCGAGGCCTTCGCGCGTCGCTTTGGCGTCCTGCCGGCGCCGCCCCCGGGGCAGGCGGGCTCGCCCCCGCCGGGCTGCTGAGCCCCGGCGCCCGAGCCTCCGTTCAGGCGAGCACGCTCGTCAGGCGAGCACGCGCGTCAGGCGAGCACGCTCGTCAGGCGAGCACGCGCGTCAGGGCGGCCTTCGCCGCGAGGATCGCCGCGACGAGGGCGCGCCGCTCGGCGAGCGTGGCCCCGCGCACGCGCGCGAGTGCGAGCTCGCGGTCCTGGCGCTTCACGAAGGCGAAGGTCTCGGCGGGGCGCGCGGTCACCATGTCGAGCCAGCGGCGCGCGTCGGCGACGGGGTCGGGGACGAAGGCGTCGCCGAGCCCGAAGCCGAAGGCCTGCTCGGCCGGGTAGAGCTCGGCCGAGAAGCGCATGGCCCGAGCCGCCCGACCGCCGAGGCCGTGCGTGACGATCTCGTAGGCCACGCGCGGAAAGGGCACGCCCACCTTGAGCTCGGTGAGCCCGACCTTGAGCTCGACGCCGCTGCGCAGGGCGATGTAGTCGGCCGTCAGCGCCAGCACGAGCCCGCCCGCGATGGCGTGCCCGTGGACGGCGGCCGCGAGCGGCTTCGGGAAGGCGAAGGCCGCCTCGAAGGTCGCGTCGAAGAGCTCGAAGAAGGTCGACGCCGCCGCGACGTCGAAGCCGGTGAGCTCCTTCAGATCGAGCCCCGCCGAGAAGCACGAGCCCTCGCCGCGCAAGAGCACGCCGCGCACCGTGTCGTCCGCGGCGAGCGTGCGGAAGGCCGCGCCGAGCTCCTCGAGCAGCGCGCGCGACATGGCGTTGACCTTGGGCCGGTCGAGCACGAGCTCGGCGAGGCCGCCCTGCTTCGCGATGCGGACGAGGGACATGTCGTCAGTGCCGGTGGCTCGCGAGGGTGGCCTCGAGCGCGGCGACGCGCCTCTCGAGCGCCTCGACCTCGGCCTTGAGCTCGTGCAGCTGACCGAGGCCGGGCACGAGTGCGCGCACCCGCTCGTCGAGCGCGTGGCGCGAGCTCTCGACGAGCTCGTTCAGGCGCGAGCGCGTGGCCTTCTCCTCGCCGGCGCGCACGGCCGCGGCCTGCGCCTCGGCGGCCGTGACCTCGGCGGCGGCCTGATGCGCCTGATGGGCCTGATGCGCCTGATGCGCCTCGTGCTCGAGCTCGGCCTCGGTCTTGCCCGTGCCGTCGTTCGCGCCGCCCGGGATGAAGCGCCCGATCGGCCCGCCCCGCAGCTGCGACAGGATGCGCTCACCGCGCTCCTGCAGGAGGTTGCGCAAGGTCCCGAGCGGCACGCTGCGCGGCTTCGTCTTCAGATCCTCGCTGATGATGAGCGCGAGCGTGGCCTCGGTCTTGTCTTCCTTCGTCTTGTTGTCGATGATGCGGACGTCCTCGCCGCCTCGCACCATCTCGCCGATCTGCTGCAGCGTGACGTACCGGCTGTCCTTGGTGTCGTACAGTTTCCTGTTCGAGTAACGCTTGATGACGCGGGGCTCTGCGCCTCGGACCGGTGCGCCTTGATTCTCGGTATCCATCGTCTTCCGCTGCGAGTTGTCGGGGGCCCGATTGGACCACCCCCGGCCCACGCGCACAAGCTAGTCCCCCGCGCGTACATTTCCAAGCGAGCGCGCGCCCGCGGCCCGTCTGCGGGGTGCGGCCGATGAGCGCCCCCGGCGCGCTGCTCGAGCTCGAGGGCGTGGGCGCGAGCTACGGCGGTCGCGCCGCGGCACCGCTCGTCGACCTCGATCTCGAGGTGCGGCCCGGCGAGGTGGTGGTCGTCCTCGGGCCGAACGGCGCCGGCAAGACGACGCTCGTGCGCGTGGCGGCGGGCCTGCTCGCGCCGTCGCGCGGCCGCGTGCGCCTCGGGGGCGAGGACCTCGCGCGGCTCGATCGCCGGGCCATCGCACGGCGCATCGCCGTCCTGGCGCAGCGCTGCGAGACGCCGGCCGGCTTCAGCGTGCGCGATGTCGTCGCGATGGGGCGCGCGCCCCACGTCGGCGGCTGGCTCCACCTCGCGCCCGCCGACGAGCGCGCCGTCGACGCGGCGCTCGCGCGCTGCCGCCTCGAGCCGCTCGCCGCGCGTCCGGCCGTCGAGCTCAGCCAGGGCGAGCAGAAGCGCGTGCACCTGGCGCGCGTGCTGGCGCAGGGCGCGCCCTTGCTCGTGCTCGACGAGGCCGCCGCGCACCTCGACGTCGGCCACGCGGCCATGTTGTACGCCCTCGTGCGCGCGGCGGTCGGGGCCGCGGCCGACGCCCCGGAGGGGGCGCCCGAGGCGACGCCGCGCGCCTGCCTCGCCGTCGTCCACGATCTCGACGCCGCGCGCCGGCACGCCGATCGCGTCGTGCTGTTGAAGGAGGGCCGCGTGCTCGCGCACGGTCCGGTCGCCGAGGTCATGACGCCCGAGCTGCTCGGCGAGGCCTTCGACGCGCGCATCGTGATGGGCGAGCCGGGCTACGTGGCGTCGGGCGAGCGGGGCTAGCGAGCCGGCGACAGAGCGCGGCAGGCTCGGCCGGGGGCTAGCTCCGGTACACGAGCACGACGTCCCCGACGGCGATCGCGTCCCCGTCCGACAGCCATGCGTCCTCGACGACCGCGCCGTTGACCTGCGTGCCGTTGCTGCGCGAGAGGTTCCAGAGCCGGTAGCGCCCGCGCTCGGCCACGACGAGCGCGTGGCGCGCGCTCACGGTGCGCTCGGGCAGGTGGATGGCCGCGCACGGGTCGCGCCCGACGAGCAGCCGCGACCGTACGAGCAGGTAGCTCGCTCCCACCCGCAGCGGCGCCGAGCCGCGGGCGCGGGACTCTTCGTCGAGCTCGCCCGACGCCGCGCGCACCACCAGGCGCGGTGCGTCGGCGCCTCCCGCCGCGCTCGGCAGGTGCTCGAGTCGCCAGGCGATCACGCGCCGCATGCTCGGCGTCCCGACGGCGTCGGCGCCCGCCGCGACCACGCGCCGCGGCGGCTCCCCCTCCGCTCGGAAGCGCGCGTCCGGTCGCGCGACGAAGCGCAGCGCGGCGCCCCCGATGGCGAAGCCGCGCCCGTGCGCGAGTCGCGGCGGGCCGGGGGCGGACGGCTCGCCCGCCGCGCCCGGCTCGGGCTCGAGGCCGATCGCGTCGGGCGGCTCGGGCTCGCTCCAGCCGAGCGACCGCACCACGAGCTCGTCGCCCGCCACCTCGAGCTCCGCCGCGATGGCCGCGTCGCCGTCGTAGTGGATGCCGACGTGCGCATCCTTGTGCCAGCCGACCCAGAAGGCCGTGCCCGCGAGCTCGATGACGCTTCCGGCGGGCAGGCTCGGATCCTCGGTCGCCACGACCACGAGCTGCGGGTAGAGCTCGGGTGGCGCCGCGAAGGGCAGGGCGGGGCGCGACGGGGCCGCGGGCGGCTCCGCGCTCGCCGGACCCGCCGCGGGCGCGGGCCGCCCGCCGAGCGACGGGACCGGCCCGGGCAGCGTGTACGCGTGACGCGCGTCCCGCGGCCCGACCACGCCCGCCGCCCGTGTCTCTTCGGCGGCCGCGCGCCGGCGCGCCTCGGCGCGGGCGCGCGCCCGGCTCGGCTCGTCGTCCGCGCGCAGGGTGAAGAGCGCGTCCGGGTCGCAGGCCGGCAGCGCTGCGAGCTCGCGTCGCAGCCGCTCGCCGAGCTCGGCCATGTGCCGGAAGCGCTCGGCCGGATCCTTCGCCAGCCCGCGCCGCACGAGCGCCGCGAGCGAGGGCGGCACGTCGGGCCGCAGCTCGTCGACCCGGCGCGGCGTCACCTCGAGCTGCATCATCACGAGGTCCGAGCCCGACGGCAGGCGCCCCGACTCGTCCGAGAACATGTGCCGCCCCACCAGGCACTCCCACAGGATCGCCGCGAGCGCGTAGAGATCGGTCCGCCCGTCCACCGGCTCGCCGCGCGCCTGCTCGGGCGCCATGGAGTGCGGCGTGCCCATGGCGATGCCGTCCTGCGTGCGCTTGTGCGTGCGCCGCAGCTTCGCGATGCCGAAGTCGAGCACGCGCACGCGGGCCTTGCCGCCGAGCGCGACCGGCACGACCGGCGCTGCCTGCGCGCCCGTCGGCCGCGCGGTCACGAACACGTTCTCGGGCTTGAGATCGCGGTGCACGACCCCGCGCGCGTGCGCCGGCACGAGCGCGCTCGCGACCTCGGCGCCGAGGTAGCACACCTCGTCGAGATCGAGCTGGCGGCGCGACACGAGGATGTCGCGCAGATCGTGGCCCTCGAGGTACTCGAGCGCCATGAAGAGGTAGCCCTCGTCGGTGAAGCTCGCCGTGTAGATGCGCGGCAGGTTCGGGTGCTCGCCGAGCTCGACGAGCAGGCGCGCCTCGTCCTCGAGCCGCAGGCGCGCGAGCGCGTCGTCGTCGGCCGAGGCGCGCAGGAACTTCAAGGCGTCGCGCCGCCCGAGCAGCGTGTGGCGCGCCTCGTAGAGCCGCGACTGCCCGCCCGTCGCGAGCAGGCGCACGATCTCGTAGTCCCCGAAGCGCTCGCCGGGGCTGAAGTCGGGACCGCGCCTGCCGGGTGCCTTCACGCTGCGCCGTCCGCTCCCTCGCCCGACACTGTATCAAGCCGGCGCTCGGGCGTCCCCCTGCCGGCCCGCTCGGCCCCGCTCAGGCGTTCAGCGTGCGGACGCCTCGTTGACTCGGGTCAACACGCCCTCTGGGGGGGCCGGGGAGAACTGTACCTGGCCGGCGGCCCGATCTATAGCTGTGGCGATCATGCGTCCGCCCCCTCGCTTCAGGCCGCTGTTCGCGCTCCTCTCGGCCGCGCTCGTGGCGCTCGTCGCCGGCTGTACCGCTCGCCCAAGCGACGACGATCTCCTGCGCCTCATCGACATCGGCCCGCACGACGTGGAGGTGGGCGACACCGTCGAGATCCTCGGCAACCACCTCGATCTGCACAAGGACGCGACCGTCACCTTCGAGGGCAAGCTCTACAGCCCGGGCCGCGAGCCGCGCGACCTCGCCGCGGGCGACGTGAGCGCCACGGCGCGCCCCGCTCCGGGCAAGCTGACCTTTCCGTTCACCGAGAGCCTGCAGGCCAAGCTGTGCGGCTCCGGCGACGCCGCCGTGCACACGACCTTCCGCGGCAGCGTGATCGTCGAGGTGCCGTCCGACCGGGCCGGTGGCCCCGTCGTGCGGGGCAAGGTCTTCGGCGCCGTGCTCGACTTCCGCCCCCCGACCCTGCGGCGCATGACGCAGGCGCGGCGCGAGAAGGAAGGCGAGGCCGTCGCGAGCTACCTCGGCCTCGTGCTCGAGAGCGGCGCCGTCGACGCGCGCGGCGTGAGCCTCGAGGGCCTGCGCCTGCGCGAGGTCGCCGCCGGCTCGCCGGCCGACAAGGCGGGCCTGCAGGCGGACGACGTCATCCTCGAGCTCGGCGGCGTGAAGGTGAGCTCGGTCGTCGACCTCGTCCCGGGCGGCTCCGACGAGCTCGTCCCCATCACCGTCCGGCGCGGCGGCCAGGCGACGGTTCGTCAGATCTCGGTGGCGGGCGTGCCGCGCAACACCCTGCCGACCGACCTCGTGGCGGCGCTCATCGCGCTCGGCGTGGCCGCGTTCGTCCTGCTCGTGTTCATGGCGCCGACGGCCGGCATCATCACCTGGTTCGAGCGGCGCGTGTCGGCGCGCATGCAGTCGCGTGTCGGTCCGAACCGCGCCGGGCCGCAGGGCTTTCTCGTGTGGGTGGCCGACGGCGTGAAGTCGATCGTCAAGGAAGACATCATCCCGACCGAGAGCGACAAGCCGCTCTTCCGCCTCGCGCCCTACCTCGTCTTCGTCGGCGTGTCGGCGACCTTCGTCGTCATGCCCTTCGGGCAGTACCTCATCGCCGCCGACCTCGACATCGGCATCCTGTTCGTCATCGCCGTCACCTCGCTCGTGGCCATCGGGCTCATGACGGGCGGTTGGGCGTCGAACAACAAGTGGTCGCTGCTCGGCGGCATCCGCGCCGCGGCGCAGGTGATGAGCTACGAGATCCCGGCCGCCATCGCGATCGTGTGCGTCGTGATGATGACGGGCTCGCTGCGCATGCAGGACATCATCCAGGCGCAGGGCGGCGTCGGCGACTCGTTCCTCTCGACCGGCGGCTGGCCCTGGTACTGGTACGTGTTCAAGAACCCGGTGAGCTTCGGGCTCTTCTTCCTGTTCTTCACGACCTCCCTCGCCGAGGGCAACCGCGCACCCTTCGACTTGCCCGAGGCCGAGAGCGAGCTCGTGGCCGGCTACTCGACCGAGTACTCGGGCATGCGCTACGTGTTCTTCTTCTTCGCCGAGTGGGCGAACGTGTTCGTGTTCTGCGGCATCGCCACGGCCCTCTTCCTCGGCGGCTGGCAGCTGCCGGGCGTCGCGCCCGAGGCGCAGGAGTCGAGCCTCCTCTTGCAGCTACTCGGGGTCGGCTTGTTCCTCGTGAAGAGCTGGGCCCTCATCTTCATCGTGGTGTGGGTCCGCTGGACCCTGCCGCGCGTGCGCATCGACCAGCTCATGAACCTGTGCTGGAAGTGGTTCGTGCCGATGTCGTTCATCGCCTTCACGTTGACGGCGCTATGGGTGATGGCCACCCAGCCCGGCGCGACGCGCGAGCTCGCGGCGACGAGCCCGCTCTTCCCGCCGGTCGTACAGCTCGTCATCGGCGTCGGCACCTTCGGGGCGTGGCTCGGCCTGTGCCTGCTCTTCCTGCGGCGCGTGATCTACAACCTGCGCGCGTCGAAGGTGCCCGTGCACCTGAACCCCTTCATCTGATTAGAAACAAGGGCGCAACCACGCGGAGTTTCATAGGACGCGGGTCGCGCCCGGGCGCGATGGGCGGCTAGAAGGAAACTCGGCTCCAGCATGCCGGTGGCTTCAGGCTACGGGCTTCGGGGCTTCGGGCTTCAGGCGCAGAGGCCGCGGCGTGGTTGCCTGTGGCCTCCCGCTCTGCCTCCCGGAGCCCCGGAGCCTGGAGCCTGGAGCCCGTCGCCCGTGTCGGCCCACCGTTTCGTGCGACGCGGGCCGGGCGCAGTGTCGGGCCACCGTTTCGTGCGACGCGGGCGGGCGCAGTGTCGGGCCACCGTTTCGTGCGACGCGGGCGGGCGCAGTGTCGGCCCACCGTTTCGTGCGACGCGGGCGGGCGCAGTGTCGGCGTCGTGCGACGCGGGCCGGGCGCAACCCGGTGCTGGAACGTACTCCGCCTTTCTCCCTACTCTCCGAACCCAACCCACTCGCGCCGCGCTCGTCGTGCCGCTGCGACCCCCGGGCGACCCTCTCCGAACCCAACCCACGAGCCCGGGGGCAGGGGCATGCGGCTCGGCGCCGCGTGGGAGGGCCCCGATGTCGAGCGCGAGGACGCGGGCGCTCGAGCTCACACCCCGCCACTAGCCCCGTGCCCGCGCCGCAGCGCGAGTCGGGGGCGGGGCCCACGCGGCGCCGAGCCGCATGCCCCTGC
>JADLAB010000648.1 GCA_020848455.1 Polyangiaceae bacterium | reverse complement strand
CGGCCGACGACGGTGGCGCCGGGCTCGAGCTTGTTGGCGCTGCTTTCCACGGCGAGAGGGCGCGCCCGCTCGGGCGCACCACGAGACGAGACTAGCACCAACCCTTCGGCAGCGGCCAGTCGGGCGCGGCGCAGCAACGCCACCGGCGGCCACACGTGGTCGCTGAGGTTGGCGGCCGTCGCGCACATGCGCCGGGGCCCCGTGCTAGGGTCGAGCGCTGCTTCGCGCAGAGCGAGCCGACCCCCGCATGACGCCCCTCGAAGAGCCCGGAGATCCGGCCGCCGGTGCGCCGTCACCGGAGGCCCCGGCACCGACGGCCGCCGCGGCCGCGCCCGCAGGCGACGAGAGCAGCGCCCACGTCACCGTGCTCGAGCTCGGCGCGCGCCGCATCCACGTCGTCGGGACGGCGCACGTGTCGCGTCACTCCGTCGCCGAGGTCGAGGCGATCATCGAGCGGCTGCACCCCGACACGGTGTGCGTCGAGCTCTGCCCGCTCCGCTATGCCTCGCTCTCGAGCGGGGGGCGAGCGCAGGCGCTCGATCTGGCGGCACTCGTGCGCCGCGGCGACGCGCCCTTCGTGCTCGCGAGCCTGGTCCTGCAGGGCTACCAGCGCCGGCTCGGCAGGAAGCTCGGCGTCGTGCCCGGGGCGGAGCTGCTCGCCGCGGCGAACAAGGCCCTCGAGGTCGGCGCGGAGCTCGTGCTCGCGGACCGCGACGTGCGCGCGACCCTGCGCCGCGTGTGGCACAACCTGCCGTGGCGGAGCCGCGTCATGGTGGGCCTCGGGCTCGTGGCCACGCTCGTCGACACGCAGGAGGTGAGCGAGGCGGACGTGGAGCAGCTGAAGAAGCGCGAGCACGTCAAGGACGTGATGGCCGAGCTCGCGCGGCTCGTGCCGGGCCTGAAGGCCCCGCTCATCGACGAGCGCGACCGCTACCTCATGAGCGCCATCGAGGACGCGCCCGGGCACCGCGTCGTGGCCGTCGTCGGCGCGGGGCACGTCGCGGGCATGATCCAGGCGCAGGGAGAGCGGGCCGATCGGGCCGCGCTCTCCGCCATCCCGTCGCGCCGGCTCGCGGCCGAGCTGCGCCGCTGGCTCCTGCCGGCCCTGTGCGCCGGCGCCGTGGCGCTCGCGCTCGCGCGCGGCGTGCCGGTCGTGAGCCTGCTCGTACCGTGGCTCGTCGCGACGGCTGCGGCGGCGTTCGTCGTCACCGCCTACGCGCGGCCGAAGTCGGGCTCGCTCCTGGCGGCCACGCTGCTCGCACCCCTCGCGGCGCTCGTGCCCCCGATCGATCCGACGGTCGTCGTGGGGAGCGTCGAGGCCCGGCTCCGACCCTTCGACGAGGCCGACCGCCAGCGCCTGGCCGACGACACCACGAGCTTCCGGGGGCTGCGAGGGAACCCCGTGTCCCGCGTCCTCTTGGTCGCGGTGCTGGCGCGCCTCGGGGCGCGGGTCGGGGCCTTCGTCGGGGCGATCTTGCTGTGGATCCGGGCCCTTTGAGCGACGGGGCGCGCCGCGCGCCCGGCGCCGTTAACGCCGGGGCGCCGGGCGGCATGACCGGATGTCGATGCCGCTCGCCCTCGCCCTTCCCTGCGCCACCATGAGCGTGCCGTCCGAGCCGGCGCGGGCCGAGAGCGCCCTCATCGAGGCGGCCCTCGCGGGCGACGGCGCCGCCTTCCGCCGACTCGTCGCGCCGCACCTCGGCATGCTGTTCCGCCTGGCGGCGCGCGTGAGCGACTTCCACGCCGACGACGCCGTGCAGGAGACCCTCACGCTCGCCTTCGAGCGGCTCGATCGCTACCGCGCGGGCACCTCGCTCCGCGCCTACCTCGCGGGCATCGCCGTCAAGCAGGCCCACACGCTCGCGCGCACCGAGCGCCGCCGGCTGGCGCGCGAGCTCGCCTCGGCCCGGCCCGAGGGCGCCGGCACGCCGGAGGAGCACCTCGCGGCGGCGACCCTCGCCCGGCGGGTGCGCGCCGCCCTCGCCGCGATGCCGAAGAAGCGCCGCGAGGCGGCGATGCTGCGCCTCGACGCGGGCCTCTCGCACCAGGAGATCGCGCGCGCCCTCGACACGACCGAGGGCTCGGCGCGCGTGCTGGTGCACCTGGCCGTGAAGGAGCTGCGCGAGGCGCTCGCGGACCTCGTGACACCGGAGGATCGACCATGAGCGGCAAGCGCGAAGAGGACGACGTCGAGCGGGCGGAGCGCGAGGTCGCGGCGCTGTTCGACGCCTCGGCCGCGGAGCCGACGGACGCGGAGCTCGCGCGGGCGGCGCGCGCGGCCGCAGCGATCCCGGACGGTCGGCGGCGCCGGCGCGGGCTCTGGCACTGGCTGCGACGGCCGGGCGCGCTCGGGCTCGCGGCGGCGCTCGGTGCGGCCGCGGCGGCGGGCGGCGTGTGGCTCGCGACGCGCGCGCCCGAGGCCGGCCCGGCCGAGCCCGCGCTGGCGAGCGTGGACGACGACGACGACGACCTCGAGGGCCTGCTCGACGAGCTCGAGGACGCCGATCTCGCGGGCGACGATGGCGCCGATGGGCTCGAGCTCGACGCACTCGGTCTCGAGGACCCGCTCGCGGCGCTCGTCGGGGTGAACGACGGCCCCACCGGTGCCATCGATCTGCTGTTCGGCCCACCCGAGGGCGTGGACCTCGAGGCGTGGGCCGCGGCCTACGACGCCCTGCTCGACGAGGGATGAAGGACGAGGACGTGCCAGCCGTGCCGCCCATGAGAAGGGACACCCCCATGCGCAAGCTCCGAATGCTGCTCGCCGCGCTCGCCATCGCGAGCCTGACCGTCCCCGCGCTCGCCCAGGACGCCGGCGCCCCCCCGGCCGGGGCGCCCGACGTGAGCGCGCGCGTCAAGCGCATGCGCGCGCGCGTCCTGCGCGACAAGGTGGGCCTCGACGAGGCGCGCGCCGAGAAGGTCGGCAAGATCCTCGACGGCTTCGACGCCGAGCGGCAGAAGGCGCAGAAGGAGCAGCGCGCGGCGCGCCGAGCGCTCGTCGAGGTCGTGCGCGCCAAGGGCGAAGATCAGAAGGCCTACGCCGACGCGGTGCAGCGCTTCCGGGACGCGCAGAAGGCGCTCGTCGATCTCCGCAGCCGGCAGTTCGACGCCGTCGGCAAGGAGCTCACGCCGCGCGAGCAGGCGACCATGCTGGTCACGCTCGGCAAGCTCCAAGGCAAGGCGAAGCAGAAGGCCCGGCGCCCTGCGGCACGGCCCGAGCGCAGGCGCTGAAGGCAGAGCGGCTCAGTGCGCGCCGGCCGGCGCGCGCGCCAGCATCTCGCGCCGCTGCTTCACGAGCTCCTGGCGGAGCGGCACGACGAACTCCATGCTCACCGTGCGCTTCTGGCCGCGCAGGGCGCGCAAGGTGTGCCACTTGGCGAGCCCGAGGCGCGAGCCGGCCTGGATGAAGCGCCGCCCCGCCGCACCGCGCCAGGAGAAGGACGACTGCAGCCGGCCGAAGGGCGAGCAGATGAGATCGAGCTCCTGCTGCGAGATGGTCCCGATGGCGACCTCGTCGCGCAGGCACGAGCGGATGTTCTTGCCCTTGCGCCACACGAGCACGAGCAGCAAGGCGATGAACGCGAGCACCATGAGGATGCCGACGACGAGGTTGAGGGCCTGCGTCGACTGGGCGACCTCGGCGAACTCCGCCTGGCTGCGCGGATTCGACAGCAGCGCGGCGAAGAACGGCATGCCGTTCCACCACGCGTGCAGGAGGACGGCCACGCCGTAGCCGGCCAGGGGGAAGACGACCTTCGCCCAGCGGGCGCCGTGCTCGCGCGCGTAGCCGAAGCCGACGCCGGTCATCGACGTGAAGAGCGGGTGCAGCCACGGCGTGAGGATGCCGCGCTGGTAGAAGATGTCCCCCATGCCCTTGTCGCCGAAGGCGCCGACGGCGCCGCGCAGGTAGTAGATGACGTTCTCGGTGGCCGCGAAGCCGATGGCGACGAAGATGGCGTAGATCACGCCGTCGACGACGCCGTCGAACTCACGCCGCAGGAAAATGACCATCCCGAGGATGCCGAGCCCCTTCGTGAGCTCCTCGAAGACGGGCGCGCTCACGGCCGCGGTGAGCTGCTCGCCGAGCACCTCCTTCAGCTGCGGGTTGTGGAACAGGCCCGCGAACTGCTCGCCCATCCAGCCGTTGGCGACGAGCGACACGCCGGTCGCGAAGCAGGCGCCCCAGAGGAAGATGCCGAGCAAGGCCCACCAGGGCTCCGGATCGAAGCGGTCGAGCAGCCGCGGCACGAGCAGGTAGAGCGCGACCGGCAGGTAGGCGACGACGGCGGCGATGTAGAACGTGCTCTCCTGGCCGAAGCGGCGCATCTGTCCGAGCGCCGGCGCCACGAGGTGGACGACGTTGAGATAGAGACCGAAGCCGATGCCGATGAGGAGCAGCGTGAGCCCCACGAAGAAGCGCACGCGCTCGCGCCGCAGCGCCGAGGTGTCGGCTCCCCCCTGCACCTGGCGCGCGAAGAGCGCGGCGTAGTGGGCGTGGGTCGCCGCCGCGCCGCCGCCGAAGGGATGCGGCTGGCCGAACTGGGCCGGCGCCGGCGCCTGCGCGGCCCCGCCATAGGCGGGCGCCTGCTGCGGCTGGGCGTAGTGTGGTCGCTGCGGCCCCTGCTGGTAACCCTGAGGCGCGGGCTGCTGCGGGCCGTACGCTCCCGGCGCGGGCTGCTGCGGGCCGTACGCTCCCGGCGCGGGCTGCTGCGGGCCGTACGCTCCCGGCGCGGGCTGCTGCGGACCGTACGCTCCCGGCGCGGGCTGCTGCGGACCGTACGCTCCCGGCGCGGGCTGCCCGTATCCCTGGGGCTGCCCCGGCTGGGGACCCTGCTGCGGCGCCGGGCGGTAGCCGTGGGGCGGCCCGCCGGCGCCACCACCGAACGGGGGATTCGCCACGTCGCCATCCTAGCCGAAGCCCGGGCCGCGTGCCGCGGTCCCTCGACGGCGCAGGGCGGCGCGCGTAGGTTGTGCTCGCTCGCAGCCATGTCGACCTCCACACCGAGCCCCGACGACGGACGCGATACCGACCGCCTGGACGGCCGGAGCCCCGTCGGCCGGCGCGTGCTCGCGTGGACGGCGATCGCGCTCACGGCGGGCGCTCTCCTCGTGTTCGTGCCCTTCTGGGCGCCGCTCTTGCTCGCGGCGTGGGTCGCCGCCATCACGCGACCCCTGCTCGACCGGCTGGCCCGCGTCTTCCGCGGCAGGCGGCGCGCCGCCGGCGCGCTCACGGCGTTCCTCGTGGTCGCGGCGCTCGTGCCCGTCACCGCGGTGGCCATCGCCCTCGCCACCGAGGCCGTGAACCTGGTCGAGCGCGTCGCCGCGTCGGAGGACGCCCTGGCCGCCCTGCGCTCGGTGGTGTCCGGTGACGACGGCGCCAGGTCGTTCGACCTCGGTCAGCTCGTCGCGCTCGTGGAGCAGCACGGCGAGCGCGCCTGGATGGTGCTGAAGAGCATGGCCGGCGCCGCGGCGAGCGTCGCCGTCGGCCTCTTCGTCTTCGTGCTCGGGGTGTACACCGTGCTCGTGGACGGGCCGGCCTTCTACGCCTGGGCCGTCGACCACGGCCCGCTTGCACGAAAGCACGCCGAGCGCCTCGCCGCCGCCTTCACCGAGACCGGCCGTGGGCTGTTCATCGGCATCGGCCTCACCGCCCTGGCGCAGGGCATCCTGGCCACCATCGGCTACGTGGTGCTCGGGATCCCGCAGGCCCTGGTGCTCGGCGCCCTCACCGTGCTCGCAGCGCTCATCCCGACGGTCGGGACGGGCCTCGTGTGGGTCCCGGTGGCGGTGGCGCTCGCCCTCGACGGCCGCACCGGCGCGGCGATCGCCATGGGCGTCATCGGTCTCGTCGTGTCCACCGTCGACAACTTCCTGCGGCCGGCACTGTCGCGCTACGGCAAGCTGAAGCTGCCGTCGTTCGTGCTGCTGCTCGCGATGCTCGGAGGCCTCGCCGCGTTCGGACCCTGGGGCGTGGTGCTCGGGCCGCTCGTCGTCCGCCTGGCGGTCGAGATCCTCGAGATCGCGCGCGAGGAGCGGGCCGGCTGACGGCGCGGCGCGGCGGCCCGCCCGGTGCGGGCGCTGCCCGAACCCGGCCCTTCCCCCCGCCGCGCCCCGGCGACACGCTCCCCTGCGATGGATGCTCCGCCGCGCCGCCCGAGCCGCCTCATCGTGCACGGCGAGGCGCTCGCGTGGCTCGCGGCGCACCCCGCCCTGCCGGGGACGAGCGTCGTCACGTCGCTGCCCGACGCCTCGGAGATGCCGGCGCTCGATTTCGAGGGCTGGCGCAGCTGGACGATCGACACCGCGCGCAGGCTGCTCTCTTGGGTGCCGGACGACGGGGTCGTCGTGTTCTTCCAGAGCGACGTCCTGCGCCACGGCGTGTGGATCGACAAGGCCTACCTCGCGGGGCGCGCGGCCGAGGCCGAGGGGGCCGCGCTCGTGTGGCACCGCATCGCGTGTCGCGCGCCGGCCGGCACGCCGAGCTACGGGCGCGCCGGCTACTCGCACCTGCTCTGTTACTCGCGCACGCCGCGCACGCCGCGCGTGCGGCCCGAGGGGGACGTCCTCACCGAGGTCGGGCACAAGCCGTGGAGCAAGGCGATGGGCCTCTCGGCGTGCCTCGCCGTCTGCCGCTACCTCTGCGCGGAGACGGCGACGCGCGTCGTCGTCGATCCGTTCTGCGGCCACGGCAGCGTGCTCGCGGTCGCCAACGCGCTCGGGCTCGACGCCGTCGGGGTCGATCTCGGCGCGCGCAAGTGTCGGGCGGCGCGGCGGCTCGTGGTCGAGCTGTAGCGACGCGGCCGGGCGCGCGCCCGGCCTGGGCCTCGCGATCGGCCGAGCGCGTGCTATCCGTTGGCGATGACCCGTAGCCCGGAACAGTGGGAGCAGCGCTACCTCGCGGGCGACCTGCCGTGGGACACGGGCCGCCCGGACCGCGAGCTCGAGCGTCTGGTCGCGGCACGCGCCCTCGCGCCCTGCCGCGCGCTCGAGGTCGGCTGCGGCACGGGCACGAACGCCATCTGGCTCGCGGAGCGCGGCTTCGAGGTGTTCGCCACCGATCTCGCGCCGACCGCCATCGCGCGGGCGCGCGCCAAGGCGGAGCGCGCGGACGTGCGCGTCCGCTTCGAGGTCGGCTCGTTCCCGGCGGGCGAGCCCCCCTTCGACCTCGCGTACGATCGCGGCTGCTTCCACGTGCACGACGAGGCGGCGGAGCGCGCGGCGTTCGCGGCCTCGGTCGCGGCGGCGCTCGCGCCCGCCGGCCTGTGGCTGAGCCTCATCGGCTCCTCGAACGGCCCGCCGCGGGAGGTCGGCCCGCCGCGCCGCTCGGCGCGCGACGTGGCCGAAGCGCTCGAGCCGCACTTCGAGCTGCTGCTGCTCGAGGACACGACCTTCGAGGCCGATCTGCCGAGCGTGCCGCGCGCCTGGCTTTGCCTCGCGCGCCGGCGCGCGAGCGCCGGCTGACGCACTCCGGGGTTGGCGGCCTCGACGGGTCGTGGAAGGCTCTACCGCCGGGCTGCGCGAAGGGACGCGCCGCCGTGTGCCGTGGGAGAGCACCAGCATGCCCAGACTCGTTCGCGTCGGTCTCATTCAGGCTTCGGATGCTGCCAACGATCCGGCCCTGCCCATCGCCACCATCCAGAAGATGGCGCTCGACAAGCACGTCGCCATGATCGCGGAGGCCGCCGGCAAGGGCGTCCAGATCCTCGGCCTGCAGGAGATCTTCAACGGTCCGTACTTCTGCCCGAGCCAGGACGCGCGCTGGTACGACGCGGCCGAGCCCATCCCCGGTCCGACGACCGAGGCGATGCAGGAGCTCGCGCGCCAGTACCAGATGGCGCTCGTCGTGCCGCTCTACGAGCGCGAGAAGGCGGGCGTCTACTACAACAGCGCGGCCGTCATCGACGCCGACGGCAGCTACCTCGGCAAATACCGAAAGCAGCACATCCCCCACACGAGCGGCTTCTGGGAGAAGTACTTCTTCAAGCCCGGCAACATGGGCTACCCGGTGTTCCAGACACGCTTCGCCAAGGTGGGCGTGTACATCTGCTACGACCGGCACTTCCCCGAGGGCGCGCGGGCGCTCGGCCTCAACGGCGCCGAGATCGTCTTCAACCCGTCGGCCACGGTGGCGGGCCTGTCGCAGTACCTCTGGAAGCTGGAGCAACCGGCGCACGCCGTCGCGAACGGCTACTTCGTCGCCGCCTCGAACCGCGTCGGCACCGAGAAGCCCTGGAACCTCGGGCGCTTCTACGGCTCGAGCTACGTGGTCGACCCGCGCGGCAACTTCCTGTCCGTCGGCAGCGAAGACAAGGACGAGATCGTCGTGGCCGACTGCGACCTCGAGATGATCGAGGAGGTGCGGCGCGTCTGGCAGTTCTACCGCGACCGCCGGCCCGAGACGTACGGCGACCTCACCGAGCTCAAGTAGAAGTCGTCAGTCATCAGTCGTCAGTCGTCAGCCCCAGAGCGGCCCTGCGGGCCCGCCCGCGCACGAAGCCGCACGAAGCCGCACGAAGCCCGAGTGCGCCCGCGGGGCTGAAGATACCGACAACCGACAACTGACAACTGACAACTGACAACTGACAACTGACAACTGACAACTAGGATGGCGCGTGGCCTCGACCGACCCCCACGCCGCGCGCCCCGCGGCCCCGCCCGCTCCCGGCCGGCTCGGGCTGCGCGACTACTTCGACGTCTTCCGCTACGGGCGGCGCGCCATCGCGCTCGTGTGGACGACGAGCCGACCGCTCACGCTCGCGCTCGCCCTGCTGAGCCTCACGAGCGCGCTCCTGCCCGCGGCCGTCGCCTGGGTCGGTAAGCAGCTCGTCGACGCCGTGCTCGTCGCGGCGGCGGCGCCGGGCCGCCGGGCGGCGAGCGACGCCGCGCTCGGCTGGGTCGCGCTCGAGATGGGCCTCGTCGTGCTGGTGCTCGGCATGCAGCGCGGGCTCGGGGTCGCGCAGTCGCTCTTGCGCGCCGAGCTCGGCCAGCGCGTGAACGAGCTCGTGCTCGACAAGGCGCTCACGCTCGAGCTCCGCCACTTCGAGGACTCGGAGCTCTACGACAAGATGACGCGGGCGCGCCGCGAGGCCTCCTCGCGGCCGCTCAGCCTGGTGACGCGCACCTTCGGGCTCGCCCAGAACGCCATCACCCTCGTCACCTACGGGGCGCTGCTCCTGTCGTTCTCGCCCCTGGCCGTCCTCGTGCTCGCGGCGGCGGCCCTGCCCGTCTTTTTCGCCGAGACGCGCTTCGCGGGCGAGGCCTTTCGCCTGTTCCGCTGGCGCACGCCCGAGACGCGTCAGCAGGCCTACCTCGAGTCGGTGCTGGCGCGCGAGGACTACGCCAAGGAGGTGAAGCTCTTCGAGCTCGGCCCGCGCCTGCTCGCGCGCTACCGCTCCATCTTCGCGGCCGTGTACGCCGAGGACCGGCGCCTGACCTTGCGGCGCGGCACGTGGGGCTTCGTGCTCGGGCTGGCGAGCACCGCCGCCTTCTACGGCACCTACGCGTGGATCGCGCTCGCCACGATCGGCGGCGAGATCTCGCTCGGGCAGATGACGATGTACGTGCTCGTCTTCAAGCAGGGCCAGTCGACGCTCGCCGGAGCGCTCGCGGCCATCGGCGGCATGTACGAGGACAACCTCTACCTCTCGACGCTGTACGAGTTCCTCGACGAGCCGGTCACCACGCCGCCAGGGACGCTGCGCGCGGGGGCCGTGCCCGGCGACGGCATTCGCTTCGAGGCCGTGGGCTTCCGCTACCCGGGCGCCGAGACGCCCGCGCTCGACGGCGTGAGCCTGCACGTGCCGCCCGGGCGCAAGCTCGCCATCGTGGGCGAGAACGGCTCGGGCAAGACGACGCTCATCAAGCTCCTCACGCGCCTCTACGAGCCGACCGAGGGTCGCATCCTGCTCGACGGCACCGATCTCTGCGACTGGGAGCCGCACGCGCTGCGCACGCGCATCGGCGTCATCTTCCAGGACTTCGCGCGCTACCAGCTCATCGTCGGCGAGAACATCGGCGCCGGGGACGAGCCGCACTTCGACGATCGCGCGCGCTGGCAGGTGGCCGCCGACAAGGGTCTCGCAGCGCCCTTCATCGCGGAGCTGCCCCGGGGCTACGACACGCAGCTCGGGCGCTGGTTCAAGGACGGGCGGGAGCTGTCGATCGGGCAGTGGCAGAAGATCGCGCTGTCACGCGCCTTCATGCGCGAGGACGCCGACGTGCTCGTGCTCGACGAGCCCACGGCCTCGATGGACGCCGAGGCGGAGGTGCGCATCTTCGAGCGCTTCCGCGCGCTCACCGAGGAGCAGATCGCCATCCTCATCTCGCACCGCTTCTCGACGGTGCGCATGGCCGACTTCATCCTCGTGCTCGCCGGCGGGCGCATCGCGGAGCAGGGCAGCCACGACGAGCTCATGGCCAGGGATGGCGCCTACGCGCGCCTGTTCTCGCTCCAGGCGCAGGGCTACCGCTGAGCGGCGTCCACCGTGCCGGCGCCGCGCCGCGTCGCGAAGAGCGCCGCGAGCCCGCCCGGTGCGTTGCTCATGATGCCGTCGGCGCCGTGGTCGAGCAGCCGCGCGGCCTCGTCGGGTGCGTCCACGGTCCAGAAGTCGACCGCCACCCCGAAGGCGTGGCACTTGTCGATGAACGCGCGGCTCCCGAGCTCGAGCGGGCCCACGCGCACCGGGATCTGCGCGCGGCGCCGGCACCCGCCGTCGCGCACGAGGCGCGCCGCGGCGGCGGGCGCGAGCACGAGCGCCACGACCTCGTGGTGCACGAGCGCCGTCGGCCCGCGGTAGCCGACCGTCCGGGCCAGGTGCACCATGCGCCCGGAGAAGCTCGCGAGCGTGGTCGTCTCCTCGCGGCCGAGCCGGCGCAGCAGCGCGCACAGGGCGCGCACCACGCCCCGCTCGTGCTGCTTCACGTCGAGG
>JADLAB010000647.1 GCA_020848455.1 Polyangiaceae bacterium | reverse complement strand
CTGCGTCGTGCTCGGCCTTCTTGCGCGCCGCCTCCGCAGCCGCCGCGAGCGCTGCGTCGTGCTCGGCCTTCTTGCGCGCCGCCTCCACCGCGGCGTCGTGCTCGGCCTTCTTGCGTGCGGCCTCCGCGGCCGCCGCCGCGGCCTCGTCTTCGGCCTTCTTGCGCGCGACCTCCGCGGCCGCCGCTGCTGCCTCGTCCTCGGCTTTCTTGCGTGCGGCCGCCGCGGCCTCGTCTTCGGCCTTCTTGCGCGCGGCCTCCGCGGCCGCGACGGCGGTCCCGTCGTCATCCGCCGCGGGCAGCGGCGGCGGGCCGGGCGGGCCGGGCGGCAGCGGCGGCGGCACCACGAAGAGACCCTTGAGCCCGGCGATCTCCGAGGCGCGCGCCCACTGCGGCAGGCCGGCCGTCCAGGCATACGAACGAGGGCCGAAGTGGCCATCGCGCACGAGCGCACGCACCTCGTCGAGCGACATCGGGCCGCGTTGCTGGCCGTTGACGGCCACGAACCACGCGGGCTCCTCCCGCGCCTCGGGACGTGGTTCCGGGCGTGGCTCCGGGCGTGCCTCGGTGCGCGACGTCGGGTCGCGCACCACGAGGACCGCGCTGCACTGGGTGCAGCGCACCTTCAAGATGCGGTTGGCCACCTGCTCGTCAGGGAGCTGATAGCGGGTTCCGCACTGCGTGCACGAGAAGAGCATCGAGTTGTCCGAGGTGTTCCGGCCGGGCGAGCGCACGAGACCGGCTGTCGACGTGTAGCACGACTCGTGGGGGCGGCAAAGCCTGGGCACCGCGCTCCCGATCACCGGGGTTCACGGACGTCCGACGGCGCGCATCGATCTAGCACACGCCCTCCCCCTATTCCTCGGGACGCCCACCGCATGTGCCGGAACTCGCTGCGACCCAAGCGGCGTGCGGTCGAGAACGAGGGTTCGTTGGAGGGAACGCCCTTGACACCCCCCGGTCAGCCCCATAGGATTCGCGCTCGTTCGGCCTACGCCCGGCTAACACCCGGAAACGACAGCCGAATTTGTGAAGTGCGCCCGGTCGGGGTTGATCGGGAGCGCAGCAGGAAGGACCGCGTCGGCCACCGCACTCCCTAGGATCGGCAACGGGCGGTCATGGACGGAGCAACGATCATGAAGAGAGCGCAGAACTGGCTGCTCACGGTCCTCGCGGTGGCCCCCCTGGCCGCCGCAGGCTGTGGTGACGAGACCCCGGGGAAGAGCGACACGTCGACGACTTCGACGACCGACGCCACTTCGCCGACCGACGGCGATGGGACGAACGGGACGGACTCGACCAACCCGCCGACCGACGCGACGGGCGACACGACCGGCCCGACCTGCGGGACCCGCGTGTGCGGCACGTTCGCCGGCCTCAACTGCGGCACCTGCGACCCGGGCGAGGTCTGCACGTCGTCGGGCCAGTGTGAGGACGCGGGCGACCCGATGGGCTCGTTCTGCGGCATCACGTCGACCTGCAAGGCCGACTCGCCGTCCTTCCCCGACTGCATCGACGCCCAGTGCGCCTCGCGCAACTGCCTCTCGCTCAACCCGACCGCGCTCGCCCTCCGCGACGTCTGCTCGTCGGGCTGCCAGATCTACCAGGACGAGGACCAGAACGGCGTCAACGATGCCGACGCGCCGCTCGACGACTGCAACCCCGACGACATCGTCGACGGCCCGGCCGGCAACGCCTTCCGCTGCGTGAACTTCGCGGCGCCCGGCGGCAGCCCCGTCGGCCTGTGCGTCCCTGGCTCGGAGTTCATCGAGTGCCAGAGCAACGCGGACTGCCCGGCGGGTGAGGGCTGCGAGCTCTCGACGATCGGTGGCGACTACAACTTCCGCTGCATGGCGAACTACCAGGAGAACGGGAGCTGGACCGCCGAGGTCGTGGGCCTCGGTGAGGCCTGCAACGACGACCCCGAGGCGGGCACCGTCAGCTACTGCGGCTCGGGCCTCTGCTTCGGCCTCGGCTGCGTCACGGCCTGCGAGCAGGGGAGCGACTGCCTGACCGACACCTGCAACACCGGCACGGGCAAGTGCACCGCTGACACCACCCGCGACTGCACGGCCGACGCCGACTGCTCGGGGTGGGAGTGCGGCGAGGCGCGCCAGATCCTCGGCGACGGCCAGGGCGGGCTCGCGGGTCCGTTCTGGGAGCTGTGCTGGCCCAAGAGCTGCGAGCTCGACACCGACTGCGGCTCGAACCACTACTGCCGCTTCTTCTGGAACAGCGAGGGCGGCGAGGACGCGGCGCTCGACAACCTGTGCCTCGCGCAGAACCCGGACGGTGTGGGCCTCGGCGAGGCCTGCGACCCCAACCCCGACGACAACGTCCCCGGCGCGACCTGCAAGAACGAGGACCTCTGCATCGGCGGCTTCTGCTCGAACCTCTGCAAGGTCGACGGCGACTGCGGCACCGACCAGGTCTGCGCGGTGGCCGAGCTCCCCGGTGACTTCGACGAGGACGGCGAGGACGACTTCGTGCTGCCCGTCCAGTGGTGCCAGACCTACCCGGGTGCGACCGACCAGTGCCGCTCCGACGCCGACTGCGGCGCGGGTGAGTCCTGCCAGATCTACGAGGTCGTCAACACCGACGCCGCGGGCGCGGACGACGCCCAGTTCCTCTTCGCGGGTCTCTGCCAGGACGTCTCGGCGCAGTTCCCGGGCACGGCGGGCGACTTCGGCGCGACCTGCACGGGCGGCGCGGAGTGCAAGTCGGGCTTCTGCCTCGGCGCGACCGACACGGCCCCGGGCTTCTGCACGGCGGTCTGCGCGTCGTCGGCCGACTGCGGCACCGCGACCATCCAGGGCGACACCTTCCAGGGCATCTGCGCCTCGCTCCTCTACGGCTACGGCGGTACCTTCAACGACTCGACCGACGTCGTCTACGTCCCGCTCTGCATCGTGACGACCGACTCCCTCGAGGACTGCTCGGGCGACTTCGACTGCACCGCGGCCAACGAGGTCTGCTTCCACAACGTGGTGGCGACCGACGCGGCGCACGCCCCGACCGTCGAGCTCCTCTGCTCGGCCCTCGTCGAAGAGGGTGGCACGATGCCCACGGGCGCGGTCGGCAGCGAGTGCGATCTGGAGCCCGCCGAGGACGCCCCGCCGGAGTGCGCGGGCGGCTACTGCCTCGAGGGTGCCGACGGCAAGGGCTACTGCTCGGAGCTCTGCGCCACGCCGGGCAACGCCTGCGCGGGTGGCACGACCTGCACCGAGACCAAGGTCTTCGCGCGCGCGGGTGAGTACGCCGACAACTCGGCGACCATCAACCTGTGCCGCAAGGACCCGGAGTGCGAGCCCTGCTTCGGCAACTTCAACTGCGCCAACGAGACCGTGTGCGCGAACCTCGGCACGACCAACACGCCGGACTTCCGCTGCGTGCCGGGCTGCGCGACGGCCGACGACTGCACGGGCGAGCAGGCGACGACGTGCAACGCGTCCGCCGACGAGCGTGGTGAGGCCAACATGGGCTGCTTCGCCAAGAACGGCAACGTCCCGGTGAACTACTGCGCGCAGTGACCGAGCGCCCCCCGACGCGGTGAAGATCGCGTCGCCGGGCCTCTGACGAAGCGGGCGTCCTGGTCTCCAGGGCGCCCGTTTCCGTTTTCGGTCCCCGTCCGACCGGCCGATCGGGTAAGCCTCTGCCGTGCTCGCCCGCTGGACATGGCTCATCGCGCTCGCTGGCTGCGGGGATCTCATCCCGGCGCGCCCCAGCGAGACGGGCGTGCACGACGCCGCGACGAGCCCGCTCGACGCGCTCGACGCCGACATCCCCGAGGGCGTGGCGTGCGAGCGCGACGAGGACTGCGCGCCGTATGCCGGCTGCTGCCTCGATCCGCTGTGCCGGGACGGCGTGTGCCTGCCCTTCTACGTGCCCGCGTGCTGCACCGGCCCCGGTCCGTGCGCGACCGCGAGCACCTTCCACAGCGGGACGTGCGGCGAGGCATGCGTCGCCAACGGCTGCGAGGAGGCGTGGAGCCCGCCCCCGGGCTCGTGCGCCGAGGTCCTCTCCGCCGCCACGTTCGACGCCGCCGGGCTCCCGGCCCTGTCCCTGTCCGACCCGGATCCGAACGACCGCATCGCCTGGGCCCCGTCGGCGACGCGCACGTTCGCAGGCCAGCCCGCCCTGCACGCAGGCGACGTCGTGTGCCCGACGTACTACGCCGGGCCGCTGGGGGGCGACTGCCGCCCCATCGACCCGAGCGCCGACGCCGGCCCCGTGCGCCTCGCGCTGAGCGGCCCGTGGGTGGCGCTGCCGGCCGATCGCCCCGCGGTCGCCGAGGTGTGGCTCTGGCTCGACGTGGGCGCGGGCCACGTCGACGGGGTGGCGCTCGACGTGACGCCCGAGAGCTTCGGGCCCGTCCTGGCGTGGGACTCGCGCGTGCGCGACGCCCCGCGCGCGACCTGGTTCCCGGTGCTCCTGGATCTGTCATTGTGGGCCGGCCAGCGCGTCCGGATCGGCGCGACGTTCGACACCCTCGACGGGCGCGACAACGATCATGAAGGGGCCTACCTCGGCGCGCTCGCGATCCGCACCCTGTGCGCCGACGATCGCGCCTGCCCCGCCGCCGCGGCCTGCGCGGTCGGCCGCCAGGTCGCGCTGACGCCGCTCGCCGACACGGCCTGCGTGCTCGCGCCGGCCGATCCCGGCCCCGCCTGCGTCCCGTGCCAGGACGCCGCCGCGTGCCCACTCGACGATGCGTGCGACGTCGCCACGTGTACGCTCGGCGTCTGTCACCTCGAGCGCGTGCTCGACGCCGCGTGCTGCACGCCCGACGTGACGTGGCCGGGCGACGGGTCGTTCGAGGCCGCGCTCGAGCCGGGCTGGGAGGCCGAGCCGGGCTGGGCGGTGTCGGTCGTGCGGAGCCTCGTCGGCGAGGGCGCGCTGCACTTCGGCCTGACCGACGGGTCGGCGATCGCCCCGCCGGGCGAGCGCGCGAGCGGCGCGATCTGGTCACCCGCCTTCGACATGCCGCGCGACGCGCCCGTCTTGAGCTTCGCCCTGTTCCTGGCGACCGAGTGGGACGCGGCGCCGAGCCGCACCAACCCGGCCGGCCTCGACCGGCTCGAGGTGCTCGTGCGCCCCGACGCGCCGGGCGCCGCGGCCGCGACCGTGTGGTCGTCGACGGCCATCGGCGGCACGACGGGCGGGCAGTGGCTCCGCGTGCGCGTAGCGCTCGACGGCTGGGCCGGCCGCCGCGCGCGCGTCGGCTTGCGCTTCGACACGGGCGACGAGCACGACAACGCCCACGAGGGTGTGTTCATCGACGACGCCCGCATCTTCCGCGCCTGCCCGGGTTGCGGACCGGAGCAGGTCGACGACGGCTGCGACCCGGGCCCGGTGACGCGGGCACGCGGCCTGTGACGCGCCGCGTCGAGGGCCGCTCCGCGGCACCCGAAAACTCGCGCGCATGGGGCGATTGCCCGCGTCCCAGGCCGATTCCAAAAGCCTTGACGCATCTTTTGGGGCCGTGTTAGCGAGGCGCCCGCTTTCGCGCGAAGCCCTGCAGAAAGGGCCCAGCTAGCGGCTGACCGCAGCGCGGACGAAATCCGAGTGAAGGGGAGCGAAGCAACCCGGAACGAGGCCATCGAAACCATGGGAGCCCCATCCGACATGGTCCTTCAATACAACGAGGCCGAGATCCTGAGCGCCGGCATGGTCGATGTCGACAAGTCGCTGCTCTTCATGCTCGTCCTGTTCCTGGTGTTCGCCCTGCTGCTGCACAAGCTCGTGCTCAAGCCGCTCATCGCGGCCCAGGAGAAGCGTTTCGCCTCGATGGGCGGGGCGCGCGAGGGCGCGTCGGAGTCGGAGCTGCGCGCCGCCGAGCGGCGCCTCGAATACGAAAGCGCCTTGACGAAGGCGCGCCAGGAGGCGGTGCTGGTGCGCGACCAGATCAAGCAGGACGCCGAGAAACAAGCGGCGGAGACGCTCGAGGTGGTCGGCGCGGAGACCCAGAAGCAGGTCGCCGAGGGCCAGGCGCTGCTCGCGGACACCGCCACGAAGGCGCGCGCGGACATGAAGGCTCACATCGAGGCGCTCTCGACCGATCTCGCGAGCCGGCTGCTCGGAGGCAAGGCATGACGCTGTTCGTTCGCATCGCGCGCACCCTCGCCCTGGCGCTCGGTCTCGCGGCGCTGCCGACGACCGCGCTGGCGGCGGGTGACGGCTCGTGGTCCTTCAAGATCGAAGGCCTCTACATCATCGACTTCGTCATCTTCGTGGGCCTCCTCGTGTGGCTCGTGCGGGGTCCGGCGAGGAAGTTCATCCGCGCCCGCTACGAGCGCATGACCTCGGAGATGCAGGCCGCCTCGCGCCTCAAGGCCGAGGCCGACGCCAAGCTGGCCGAGGTCGAGCGCCTCTTCGCGGCGCTGTCGCAGGACATCCAGACGATCCGCGAGCAGTTCAAGGCCGACGGCGAGCGCGAGCGCGCGCGCATCCTGGCCGAGACCGAGGCGCAGGCCGCGAAGCTGCGCGCTGGCGTCGAGAAGCAGATCGAGCAGGAGACCGCGGCTCTCAAGGAGACGCTCTCGAACGAGCTCGTCACCGCGGTGCTGACGGCGACCGAGGCCAAGGTCAAGGCGAAGGTCGACCAGGCCACGCACAAGTCGCTGACCGGCGCCTACATCGACAACCTCGAGAAGCTCGACAAGCTCGCGACGCTCGAGAAGGCCGCCTGAGGCCAGGGGTACGACGTGTCCTACTCGCCCATCGCCCGCCGCTACGCCAAGGCTCTCATCGAGCTCTGCGCCGAGTCGAAGAACCACGCGGTCATCGGTAAGCAGCTCGAGACCTTCGCGGAGACGTGGAAGAGCTCGCCCGAGCTCCAGACGATCCTGCAGGGCTCGACCGCGTCGCTCGCCGACAAGAAGGAGATCCTCGGCAAGATCTTCGCGCGGCACCTGTTCGCGCCGACGACGCGCAACTTCCTCTTCGTGCTCCTCGAGGGCGGGCGCCTCACCGAGATCGCCGAGATGGTCGACGCCTTCAACGCGATGCTCGACGAGCAGCAGCTGCGCGTGCGCGCCAGCGTGACGTCGGCCGTGCCGCTCGAGAAGGCCGACATCCAGCGCATCCAGGCGGCGCTCACGCGCCTGACCGGCAAGACGGTGCTGCTCGAGGCGCGCGTCGACCCGAGCATCATCGGCGGCGTCGTGACGACCGTGGGCAACCACGTGCTCGACGGCAGCCTCAGGAGCCAGCTCGCGCGGCTCGGCGAGCGCCTCGCCGAGGCCTGAGCCGACCCCGCCCAACGACCCTACTTCGCTCCGGCTGCCGCCGGGGCCCCCGAACCGACAGACTAGCCAAGAGCAGGGATCAACCTCATGAACATCAGCGTTGCCGAGATCAGCTCGATCATCAAGGCGCAGATCGCCGACTACGACAAGAAGGTCGAGGTCCAGGAGACCGGCACGGTCTTGAAGGTGGGCGACGGTATCGCGCGCCTGCACGGCCTCGAGAACGCGATGTCGGGCGAGCTGCTCGAGTTCTCGGGCGGCGTGCGCGGCATGGTGCTCACCCTCGAAGAGGACAACGTCGGCGTGGCGCTGCTCGGCCAGGCGGACACGGTCCGCGACGGCGACGTGGCGCGCCGCACGGGCAAGATCGTGCAGGTGCCGGTCGGCAAGGCGCTGCTCGGCCGCGTCGTGAACGCGCTCGGCCAGCCCATCGACGGCAAGGGCCCCATCGACACGACGGAGTTCCGCCGCGTCGAGCTGAAGGCGCCCGGCATCATGACGCGCAAGTCGGTGCACGAGCCGATGATGACGGGCCTCAAGGCCATCGACTCGATGACGCCGGTCGGCCGCGGGCAGCGCGAGCTCATCATCGGCGACCGTCAGACGGGCAAGACCGCGGTGGCGATCGACACGATCATCAACCAGCGCGGCCAGAACATGTACTGCATCTACGTGGCCATCGGCCAGAAGCAGTCGACCGTCGCCAACGTCGTGGCGCGCCTCGAGAAGGCGGGCGCGATGGAGTACACGATCGTCGTGTCGGCGTCGGCCTCCGAGATGGCGACGCTGCAGTTCCTGGCGCCCTACGCCGGCTGCACCATGGGCGAGTGGTTCCGCGACAACGCGATGCACGCGACCATCATCTACGACGACCTCTCGAAGCAGGCGTCGGCGTACCGCGAGATGTCGCTCCTGCTGCGCCGCCCGCCGGGCCGCGAGGCGTATCCGGGCGACGTCTTCTACATCCACTCGCGCCTCCTCGAGCGCGCGGCCAAGCTCAACGACTCGCTCGGCGGCGGCT
>JADLAB010000646.1 GCA_020848455.1 Polyangiaceae bacterium | reverse complement strand
TGACTCTTCACACAGCAGCAAGTGCGCACGCGAAGCGCCTACTTCAAGCTGCTTCAGCGATTACGTCACACGGTGGTCGCGATCGCACCTGGGGGGAGCGCGCGAAATCCAGGCTAAGACCTTCGCTTCAGCTGCGGGCCCGCGCGGGCGGGAGCCGGGCACCGGGGATGGGCGTCAGCGGCCCCGTCAGCTGCAAGCGGCTTCTTAGCGGGCGGCGGACGAGTCGGCGTCGGCGACCGGCCCGGAGGTTTCGCCCCGCCCGCGCCGGCGGCCCGCCCCCGCCCCCGGCGAGAGCCGGCCCGACGGCCGACTCCCGCCCGAGCCGCGCGCCGCGCGTCAGTGGCCGCCGACCAGTCGCACGAGCGTGCCGAGCACATGGTCGAAGCGGGCGCGAAGCCCGACGTCGACCTCCGGCAGGTAGC
This sequence comes from Polyangiaceae bacterium, assembly GCA_020848455.1. GTDB lineage: Bacteria > Myxococcota_A > Polyangia > Polyangiales > Polyangiaceae > JACRDA01. The sequence continues at coordinate 2,234 of JADLAB010000646.1, read as the reverse complement.
CGAGGGCCGCGGCGACCTCGAAGCACGCGAGCACCTCGCGCAGCGACCCGAGCGCGGTGTGGTACCGCGCCGGCCGATTGCCGCGCCGGTTGTAGCTGCCTTCTGCGACGTTGAGAGGCGCGCTGGCGAGCGCCTTCCGGCACTGGCGCGCGAGGTCCGCGTCATGCCGCTCGAGCTGCCGCACGAACGGCTGGAGGTCGCGGACGAGCTGCAGGAGGACGGGGTAGATGCGAAGCATGGACGAGCTCCTTGGAACGAGCCCGCGCACCGCGCGCGGGGCCACCCGGATCCGCCCCGCCGAGCGCAGGAGCCGTCGAGGATGAGCCGGCGCGCTGCGCGACGGCTCACCGCGCGGAGCCAAGCGCAGCACCGCGCCGCGATGGGCCTTCGCCGCACCGCAAGGACCCGCCGCGGTGCGAGCATGGCGAGCACGGCCCCGGCCTCGACGGCTCCGAGCACGGCGGGACAATCGAAAGCCCCGAGCAAGCCCCCATCTCGCGCCCGCCCCAGCCCTCGCTCCCGCCCCCGCACCCGCACCCGCACCCGCACCCGCGCCCGCGCCCGCCCCCGCCCCCGCCCCCGCACCCTCTCACGCACCCCCTCACGCACTCGCTCCCGCACTCGTGGTCGCGTAGACGACCGACCCCCGGGGGACTTCTGCCCGCGGTGCCCAGCCCTTGCTCTCCGGGACCGAGACCGTCACGATCAACGGCCGGACGCCCACGATGAGCTACGACACCTCGCCAGCACGCACCCACGACGGGTTCCTCGCGCACGCGGCCGACCTCACCATCGCCCGCGACGCCGCGCACGGGCTGCCGACAGCGACCGGGGACCGCGTCCGCAACGTGTACGAGGACGAGGGCTGGCGCCTCCGCTTTCTGACCTCAGCGGGAGACGTAGGAGGCTAGCAGCCGCTACGTTGGTGAGTGAGTAAGATGGCCCATTCGATTCAGATTGTTGGCAGCAAGTCCCTGATACTTGGCGACATCGATCTGTTGGTTCTGTTGCGGCTCTTGCTCGCGGAGCACAAGAGGATTCCGGCGCGTTATCCAAGTCTTGGGCCTCTCGTGATGAGGTGGGAAAACTGCCGCGCGGGCTACGGACCTGGGATCATCGATCTTCACCTGGCGGAAGTGGCAGGCGACGAGACACGACGGGCCGACTTCATGGAACTACTTCGCGGCGTCGAGATGATCCTCAGCACCTATGGTGAACACATTCCGGTTGCGGTGCTCCGCGACACCGCCCCAGGTGTGCACGTCATCGACGACTTCGAGACTCGGACTGTACGCGAAGCGATCAAGAGAGTGAGAATGTTGTTCCAGTAGGGCGGAATCAGCTCCCCGACTCCGCGCCCTGCGATGCCCGAGGGCACGTCGGCCCTGCGCGGCTCAAGGGCGACCGCCGCGCCAGGCGACCGGAGTCCGGGTTCCACATCAACTGGCGGGACTGTTCGTCGGGAACGAGGTCGCGCAAGTCCGCCGGCTTGGGGTTGACCGCAGCACTCCGACTAGAATACCTGGAGGTCGCTAGCTAGCTAGGGAAGGCCATGGCACCACTGAGCATGCGAGCCCGCGTGGCGCTACGTCGCCTACTCGATGACGTTGTGGCCGGGCGCTACTCCGCGTTGGAGTCCGACGGGCGAGTCGGAAGGCTTACGGGGGACGAGGTGCGTCGCGCGATCGAGGTCTATGGCGGCAAATTGATGATGCCTCCAGCCGATGCGATCGACTGCGCAGAGGTATATCCGGTCGAGAACCTCCCGAAGCGGTTCGCGATTGACCTGCCTCTTTGGACTGAGGAAGCGGGGCGCAGCGACTTGACGCTGCTGCTGCGGCTAGACGACGACGGCGACGAGCCGCGTGTGTCGATCGATGACCTGCGAGTGCTGTGATTCGCCGGAGTTGAGTTCGAGCTCGCGCCCGAGCAGATCGCCGATACCCGCCCGCGGCGCCGGCGATCGGCACGCGCGCGCGCACCCCGCACCCAGCCGCCCCGCCAAGACCTTCGCTTCTCACGACGGGGTACTACACGCGCCGGAACGGCTCCGCGTCGCGGGTGCTCTCGCGGACCTCGACGCCGGGCAGCGCGGCGCGCAACCGGGTGCCGACGGCGGCGAGCACCGGGCGCTCGCTCGAGAAATGGGCGAGGGCGACCGCGCTCGCGCCCGAGCGCAGCAGCGCGAGCGCATCGTGGTGGCCGACCTCGCCGGTGACGACGACGTCTCCGGG
>JADLAB010000645.1 GCA_020848455.1 Polyangiaceae bacterium | reverse complement strand
TTCGTGCGCGAGCTCGAGGTGCTGCGCCGGCGCCTCGACGTCCGCGCGCGCTCGGCCGCGGCGGGCGAGCACCTGGCGCCGCGGCGCGGCAGCTCCGCCGAGTTCCGCGAGCACCGCGCGTACACCGCCGGAGACGACCTGCGCCGCATCGACTGGGCGGCCTACGCGCGCTCGGGGCAGCCGGTTCTGAAGCTGTTCCGCGCCGAAGAGGACGTCGTCGTGCGCATCCTGTGCGACGCCTCGGCGTCGCTCGACTTCGGCACGCCGAACAAACTCGACGTGGCGCTGCGCCTCGCCGCGGCCGTCGGCTACCTGGCGCTCGCCTCGAGCGAGCGCGCCGAGCTCGTCGTGGCGCAGGACGGCGCGACGCGCCACGAGGCCGGCCTGCGCGGTCGCGGTGCGGTCGCTCGGCTGCTGCGGCGCCTCGAGGCCGTCCGGCCCGGGGGCGGCACCGACCTCGCGCGCGCCGTCGACGCGCTCGTGCGGCGCGCCCGGTGCCCCGGCGCGCTCGTCGTGGTGAGCGATTTCCTGGATCCGGGGCCGGTCACGCTGGCGCTCGGACGCGCCGCCGCGGCAGGACACGACCTCGTGCTCCTGCACGTCGTCGCCCCGGAGGAGCTCGATCCCGGCTTCGGCGGCGACGTCGCGCTCGAGGACGCCGAGTCGGGCGCGACGCTCGAGCTCACGCTCGACGCGGCCGCCGTCGCGGCGTACGCGCTCCGCTTTGCCGGCCTGTGCGAGGAGCTCGTGGCCTTCGCGCGCCGCCACGGCGCGAGCTACGTCCGCACGCGCACCGACGAGCCGCTCGAGGGCGCCGTGCGCCGTGTGGTCGAGAGGAGTGCGCGCGGCTGATGGACCTCGCGGCTCCGCTCGGGCTCGCGCTCGCCGGGCTCCTCCTGCCCCTCGTGCTCCTCTACGTGCTCAAGGTGCGGCGCGCACGGCGGCGCGTGCCCTCGACCTGGCTCTGGGGCGCGGCGCGCCGCGACCTCGAGGCCCGCTCGCCGTGGCAGAAGCTGCGCGTCCAGCTGCCGCTCGTGCTGCAGGCGCTCGCGCTCCTCATCCTCGCCGTCGGGGCCGCGCGCCCGACCAGCCACGGGCCGAGCGTGCTCGCGGATCACCTCGCCATCGTGGTCGACACGAGCGCCTCGATGTCGGCGACCGACCCCGCGAGCGGCGCGACGCGCCTCGAGCTCGCCCGACAGGTGGCGCACGAGCGCGTGACCGGGCTCGCCCCCGGCGCCGAGGTGATGGTCATCGCCGCCGGCCACGAGGCGCGCATGGTGCTGCCCTTCGAGCGCGACCGACGGCGCATCGAGGCCGCGCTCGCCGCGCTCGGCGCCGAGGCGGCCGAGGGCGAGCTCGAGACCGCCGTCGGCCTCGCCGCGAGTCGGCTCGCGGAGCTCGGCGGGCGGCGCTCGCTCGTGGTCGTGACCGACGGCGCGCTCGCGCGGCCCGCCGACCTCGGCGCGAGCGCCGTGCCCCTCGAGGTGAGCCTCGTGGGCACGGCCCTCGACAACGCGGCCATCGTGCGCGTCGACGTACAGAGCGGCCGCGACGCGCCCGCGGGCCGCGAGGAGGTGCAGGCCTTCCTCATGGTCGCCAACTTCGGGACGACGGCGCGCGAGCTGTACGTCACGATGCGCGAGGACAACGCCTCCGACGTGCTCGCTTCGCGCAGCATCGTGCTCGCTCCCGGCGAGCGGCAGCCCGTGCTGCTCGGCTTCCACGCGACGCCGGGCGACCACGGTCGCGGGCTCGTCTTCGATCTCTCACCCCACGACGCCATGCCGGTCGACGACGTGGCCTTCGGGCGGGTGCCCGAAGGGCGGCAGCTCCCGGTCGTCGTCTCCGCCGCGGAAGACGCCCCCTCGCCGTGGCTCCTGCGCGCGCTCGGCGCCGACCCGCTGGTCGAGCTGACGCACGTGCCGCTCGCCGGGCTCGCGAGCGCCCCCGTGCCCCACGGGGCCTTCGTCGTGCTCGAGGGGAGCTGCAGCGCCGCGCCCGGCGGCGATCTCTTGCTCGTGCACCCCCCGACCGGCCGCTGCCACGGCACCGAGGTAGGGTCCGCGGTCGAGGCGCCGCGCATCACCGACTGGGACCACGCGGATCCGCGCCTGCGCTTCGTCGGGCTCGACGGCGTGCTCGTCGCGAGCGCCCGGCCGGTCGTGCCCGAGAGCCCGCGCCAGGCCCTCGTGCGGAGCGACCGCGGCGCGCTCGTCGCGGATGCGTCCACGAGCGGGCGCAGCGTGACCGTGGTCGGCTTCGACGTGGGCGAGAGCAACTGGCCTCTGCGCGCCTCGTTCGTGCTCTTCGTGCGCAACCTGCTCGAGCAGGCGCGCATGCACCGCGCGAGCGGCCTCGCAGCCGCGGCCGTGGTGGGCGAGCCCCTGCGCGCGGTCGTGCCGCGGGGCGTTGCCGAGGTCGAGCTCGAGGTTCCCCCGCCGGCTCCCCTCGCGGCGACGGCGCACGACGCGCCGCGCGAGCGCCGCACGCTCCCGGCGCGCGATGGCCTGTGCATCGTGCCCGAGGTCGACCGCGTCGGGCTCTTTCGCCTCGATTGGAAGGCGCCCACGCCGGGCTCGCTCGTCGTGCCCGTCAACCTGGCCTCGGCGGCGGAGAGCGATCTACGCGCACGCGCGGACGCGCCGACCACGGGCGCTGCAGCCGTGACGACCCGTGCCGAGCAGGGCGAGGGGCGCAGCGACTGGAGCTTCCTCTTCGCGCTCTGCGCGCTCGCCTTCGTGCTCTTCGACCTGTGGTACTTCGGTCGGCCGACGCGTCCCGTGCGCCTCGCCCCGGGCGCCGCACCGCGCCTTCCGGATCGCCCCCCGGCCCGCGGCGCGACGCGCTAGAGTCGCGCCATGCCGCGCAGCGAGGCAGGTCTCCACTACGAGCTCCTCGGTCGCGCCGGCGCACCCGTGCTCGTCTTGCTGCGCGGTCTCGCCCGCTCGCTCCGGCACTGGCTCGAGCTGCCCACGCTCCTCGCGCCGAGCTTCCACGTGGTGCTGGTCGACAACCGCGGCATCGGGCGGAGCCCACCGGCGCCGCTGTCCCTCGGTATCGCGGACATGGCCGACGACGTGGCGCACGCGCTCGACCGCGCCCGCATCGAGCGCTGCCACCTGTTCGGCATGTCGCTCGGGGGCATGATCGCGCAGCGCTTCGCCCTGCGACACCCCGACCGGCTCGACCGGCTCGTCATCGGCTGCTCGACGCCGGGCGGCCGCCACGCCCGGCGCCCGGCGCTCCGCACCCTCGGACGCATGCTCCACGCCGCGACGCGCCCGCGCCCCGAGGCCCTCCAGCGCTCCGCCGAGATCACGCTCAGCGCCGAGTTCCTGCGCCGGCACCCGGAGGTCGTCGCCCGCTGGGTCTCGATCGACGTCGCCGCGCCGCTCTCACGCCGCACGGTGCTCGCCCAGGCGCTCGCCGCGGCGCGCCACGACAGCTGGGACGAGCTGCCAACGGTCCGCGCCCCCACGCTGGTCGTGTGCGGGGACGCCGACGGGCTCATCCCGCCGGACAACAGCCGCCTGCTCGCCGAGCGCATCCCGGGCGCGACCCTCGTGTGGCTGCCGGGCGCCGGCCACGACTTCGCCACCGAGCTGCCCGAGCGCACGGCGGAGCTCCTGCGGTCTTTCCTGTTGCCGGCCGAGCGCTGAGCCGGCCGCGCTCGGGGCTCGATCGCGCGCGACCGCCTCCAGGTCTCAGTTGCAGAGCACGGTCACGAAGCCCGCGGTCGTGGTGCAGCTGTCGAGCGTGCAGGACATCGTGCCCGTGACACCGGTCGTGCACGCGCAGTCGTGCGCCGCGCAGTCGGGGAAGGCCGTGCACTCGATCTTCGAGCCGTTGACGAGACAGAACTCGACCGCGGCATCGCAGCAGGCGCTGGCACACGACGTCGAGCACGGCGGACCACCGCCCGTGCCGGTGGTGCCGGTCGAGCTCGTCGTCGAGCTCGACGTCGAGCTCGCGGTCGTGCCGCCCGCGCCGCCGCCGCCGTGCTCCCAGTCGAGCACACACGCCGCCGACAGCGAGCCGGCGAGGAACGTACCTCCGAGCGCTGCGGCAAGCCTCACCACACGCCGATACTACGGCCGAAGGGCCCGCGCCGCACGATCCCCGTCCCACCGCGCCGTGGTTGCGCCGCCGCGTCGTGGCTCAGGTCGCCGGGACCACCGCGACGCCGATGCGCTTGCGCAGCAGGCTGAAGCGGTGCGCGGTGATGTAGACGAGCAGCTCGTCGATGCGCTCCTCGAGGCGCGGCGGCGCGGCGCCGAGTGCCGGGTCGGCCGGCGCCGGGGCGTCGCTCTCCTCGAGCTCGAGCATGGCATGCGCCGCCGCGAGGTCGCCCGACAGGAGCAGCCCCGCGCACGCGGCCGAGGCGTCGACCGTGTCGAGCCACCGGAACAGGTTCGTGCGCCCACCCTGCTCGACGAACGCGGCGAAGTGCCCGGCGAGCCGCTCCTGCGTGGGCTTGTCCACGAGCGGCGCCATGGCGCGCGCGACCGGCTCGACGCGCGTCTTGACCGCCTGGGTGATCGGCATGCCGGGGTTGCCGAGCATGAGCGCCGCGAGGACCAGGTCCTCGAGCTGGCGCCGCTCGGGCACGAGCTTCGCGACCACGTGCTCGCGGCGGTACCAGCACATGTGTCGCCCGGCGACGAAGGCGAGCTCGCGCGGCGTGCGGCCGAAGAGCTTCGTGCCGATGCGCGTCGAGGGGGCCTGTCCGAGCACGAGATCGATCGCGAACGCCTCGCTCGGCGCGACGTAGATGGGCGGCACCCGCAGGCCGAGCACCGCGGCGGCCCACGCCACGCTGCGGGCGGCGTCCGAGGTCGTCTTGGCCGGATCGACCTTGTAGGCGGGGTCGAGCGCCGGGCGCTTGCCCTGACCCTTCAGCGCCGTGAGCTGCCCGAGCAGGGCCGCCACGGCGACGTCGGCGAGGATCGCCCCCGTGAGGCGGTCCTGGGCCGGATGCAGGAGCAGCTCGTTCCACTCGTCCTCGTTGACGGCGCGCTTCGGGCGCACGAGCCCGGCGTGCGCGTGCGTCGCCCAGATCTCGCGCTCCTCGTCGTTGGCCTTGCCGAGGTGGACGAGCGCCGAGGCGATGCAGAAGCGCCGGTCGAGGTCGTCGGCCCGCCCGAGCGAGCGGTAGAGCGCGTGGAGCAGGTCGACGTCGCGCGGTGCCGAGCGCAGCTCGCGGTGGATGAGCGCCGGATCGCCGCGGCGGATCGCGCGCCGGGAGGCGGGCGAGGGCTCGTCGCCGCTCGCCGGGCGGGTCACGTCGGGCGAGAGCCCCGCGACGCGCAGCGGGTCGAGCGCCGCCGCGACCGCCGGGCTCACCGAGCGGGTCACGGCATCCTGGTAGTCGTGCAGCATCTGGTCGAGCTTGGCGTTCTGCTCGGTCAGGGACTGCACGTCGCTGCGTGCCTTCGCGAGCTCCTCCTCGAGCAGCGTGATGCGCGCCTGGAGCAGCGCCATGCGCTGGTCGTCGGCGGCCTCGAAGGGCGCGAGCGTCGCGGCGCGACCGCGCGGCGCCTCGAGCGCGGCGGGCCGGCTCTGGGCCTCGCGCGACGCGGCGAGCGCCTGCTCGATGCGCGCGACGCGCGCCGCGTCGAGGCCGAGGCTCGCCGCGGTCGACGCGAGCTCGCTCCGCTTCTCGGGGCCGAGGGGCCCGGCGGCGATGGCCTCGGAGTAGAGCGCACCGTAGCGCGCCTCGGCGTCGTCGAGCGCGAGCCCGCTCGGCTCGGCCGCAGGCTCGAAATTGGAGGGGTCGTGGACGAAGGAGTCTACCGGCACAGTGCCCGGCATCCTCGCACCGCCTACCGTTCCCTACAAGCGCGACCCGCGGCTGCGCCCGACCCGCGTCGCACGAAACGGTAGGCCGACACGGGCTCCAGGCTCCAGGCCCGAAGCCTGGAGCCACGTCACGCTGGAGCCGGGTTGCCCTCTAGAGGCCGGCGAAGATGTCGAGCGGGCGCCACACCCGCGCCGCCCAGGCGGCCTCGTTGTGCTCGGCGAGGGGCTCGTGCCAGTACCAGAAATCGACGCCGCTCTGGTA
>JADLAB010000644.1 GCA_020848455.1 Polyangiaceae bacterium | reverse complement strand
GATCGACGGGGCGATCGCGGGCCGGCGGAGCTCCCGAAGGCGATGGTTCATCCGGATTCTCCAAGGCGACGCGCCGCCGCCGCATCAACGAGCCAATAGAGATCCCCGTTCGCGGGCTGGACCAAGCTTGCCGGGGCACGTAGATCACCAGCGAGCGCTCGCTGCAGCGCCTCGGCCTTCCCGGCACCCGAGACGAGGAAGATCACGCGAGCGGCGAGGTTGATGACGGCGAGCGTGAGCGTGATCCGCGTGAAGCTCTCACTCGACCTTCGGGTGACGCCGACCCAGCGCTCCGTCTCCTCAAGGAGTGCGTTTCCAGGGAAGAGCGAGGCAGTGTGCCCATCGTCCCCCAGCCCGAGGAACACGAGATCGAAGCGCGGCATCGCGCCCAGGTGCTCTCGGATGAGATCTTCGTAACGGCGGGCGGCGGCCTCCGCGTCACCCATGCAGCGCATCGGGAAGACGTGGCGGGCGGGGATGGGGACGCGGGCGAGCAGGGACTCGCGAGCCATGCGCTCGTTGCTCCGCTCGTCGTCCGCGGGAACGCACCGCTCATCGCCCCAGAACACCTGCGCGCCGGCCCAGAGGGCCCGGTCGTTTCCGGCGCGACGCGCGATCTCCTCGTAGGTCGCGCGCGGGGTGCTGCCGCCCGAGAGCACGATGCCGCAGCGGCCGCGCGCATGCACGGCCGCGTGTACGCTCTCGAGGAAGAGCTCCGCCCCGCGCATGGCGACCGCTCGGGCATCTGTGTGCACCTCGAGGGGCATTGCGTCCCTCCTCCGGATCAGCTGAGTGGCGCCGGGCGCCCGCTCGTCAGGAGACGTGCCTCGCGGAGCATCTGGTTCGCGTAGCCCCACTCGTTGTCGTACCAGCTCATGACCTTGACGAGATCGCCGTCGATGACCTTGGTCAGCTCGAGATCAACGACGGAGGCGCGAGGATCGCCGATGATGTCCGACGAGACCAACGGGTCACGCGACACGCCGAGCACGCCCGCGTAGCGCTTGGTGTCCGCTTCCTCCGTGAAGATCTGGTTCACCTCCTCCACGGAGGTTGCCCTCGACGTGACGAACGTGATGTCCGCGATCGAGCCGACGGGGATGGGGGCGCGCACCGCAACGCCGTCGAATAAGCCAGCGTACTGAGGCAGCGCGCGCGTCGTGGCTCGCGCCGCGCCGGTGGTGGCTGGCACGAGGTTCGCTGCGGCAGCACGTCCGCGGCGAAACCGCTTGCTCGGCCCATCAACGATTGACTGCGTGGACGTGTACGCGTGCACGGTCGTCATCACCGCCTTCTTTATCCCGATGCGCCGGCCGACGATCTCGACGATCGGCGTGATGCAGTTCGTCGTGCAGCTAGCGCAGGACACGATGTTCGTCTGGCCGCCGGGAGCGTTCACGCCGTGGACCACGGTCTCCACCTCGCCACCTTTTGACGGCGCCGACAAAAGGACGAACTTCGCGCCTGCCTGAACGTGCTTCTGTAGGTCCTCGGGTCGGGTGAGCGCTCCCGTGCACTCGAAGACGAGATCGACGCCCATCTCTCTCCAGGGGAGCGTCGAGGGATCGCGGCTCTGCACCGTCCTGATCCTGCGCCCGGCAACGACGAGATCCCGCTCCTCGATGGCCACCGGCTTCGGGTAGCGTCCGTACACGGTGTCGAATCGGAGCAGGTAGGCGAGGTTCTCGACCTCCACGAGGTCGTTGACCGCAATGAGCTCGAACGTCGACTCGTCCAGCACCAACTTCAGAATGGCGCGTCCGATTCGTCCCAGCCCGTTGATGGCGACTCGCGTGCTCACGGCGTGCCGGCTCCCTTCTCGCCTCGATGGTGCGCGATCTCGTCCAGCGCCAGCGCGGAGTGCGCGTAGGCGCCGCCGGCGCGCATCTCCGCGGCCACCCAGATGGCCTCCATGATCTCCTCAGGTGTCGCACCTTGCCGTAGGGCGGCCCGCGTATGGCCTCGGATGCAGTACGGACACTGCGTCACGTGCGCGACCGCTACGGCGATCAGCTGCTTCGTCTTGGAGGGAACGGCCCCGTCCGCGAACACGCTCTTGCTGAAGGCTCGGAAGGCCTCGGCAGGTCCGGGCGCAAGACGGCTTCGCTGCTCGGCGAGCTCCCGAGTGGCGGTCGGGTAGACCTGCTGCTCATCGGACATCAGTGAGCGCCTCCCGCGTCGCCGACCTCACGCTCGAACTGTCCCTTCGTCATTCCCTTGTCGATGAGCGGGAGGAGTACCTCTTCCTCTTCTTCGAAATGGGCCCAGAGCAGACCGAGGAGGTTGTCGGTCCGCCGCGCGAACTTTGCCGCGTCGATCGCCGGTTTGTCCGATTCTGCGCGCAGCTCGGCGATCCAGCGGGCGACGACCCGATGCTCGTACCGCATCGTCGCGGTGAACGCGTTCGGTCCCCCGCCGGCAAGCCTATCCACCACAGGGTAGAGGACCCGCTCTTCCCAATCGGCGTGCGGCTTGATGTGCTTCTCGAAGAACGACACGACCTTCAGCGCCGTCTTCTTCTGCACGGCGGGCTCTTGCGGCGAGAGCGTGCCGACCCAGTCCTGGACGTGGCGGAGGTGTTCCAGCACCTCTTTGTGCTCGGCACGGAACGTGGCGGTTG
>JADLAB010000643.1 GCA_020848455.1 Polyangiaceae bacterium | reverse complement strand
GGCCTCGTGGTCGAGGACTGGTCCCGAGCTTGACCGGGGCGCTCGGCCGCACCGCCGGCCACCCGGGTGCTCGGCACCCGTCTGCTCCGTCCGTGCGCGTCCGCCCTTCTCCCGTGCGCGTCCGCGCTGTATGCCCGTCGGCATGGGTCCCACCGCTACCGACGTCGCGCGTCGGCTCGCCGCGCTCCGGGTCGTGTGTCTCTACGCCTTGCAGGCGCCCTCGCGGAGCAAGCTCGCGGAGCTGGCGCGCGGCTGGAGCGCGAGCGACAAGCACGCCTTCGAGCAGCGCGCGAACACCGAGCGCGACGCCTACTGGAAGAAGGTCAAGGCCATCGGCCTCTGGGGCGAGCTCACGCCGCGCGAGCGCGCCTTCGCGGGAACGACCGTCGCGACCATGACGAGCCAGCAGCAGCTCGACGCCGCCTGGCTCACCGAGGCCATCGCCGTCTTGTCGTGGGCGCTCGCGGCGCGCGACACCCTGCCGTCGTACGACGGGCCGGTCGATCACGACGTCGTGCACGCGCACCTGTCCGAGCACGCGACCCTCCGCCCCGAGGCCGAGCTCGAGCGCGAGCGCGCGAAGGCCGAGCTCTGGCACTGGCGCGCCCACCAGCGCGAGCTGGCCGAGCGGGGCACGCCCTTTTCGCCCTCGCCGCCCATGCGGAGCGCGGGCGTCACGACGCGCGACGATCTCGTGCGCCACACCGCCAAGGTCGGGCACGACAAGGGCTACCTTCCCGCGCCCGTCGACGGCGACTTCCCGGTCAACGGCAAGGCCTACCGCGCGCTCTCGGCGGGCGCCTTCGCGGCCGTGCGCACGCTCTCCGTCGAGCGGCACCGCGCCCTCAACTGGCTCCTCGGCCGCGCGCCCGGTGACCGCTGGGACGACACGCCGGCGGAGGTCGCGTGAAGGCGCCGGTCGAGCGCCGCGGGGCGGTGCGGGCGCGTCGCGCGCTCGCGCTCGCGGGTCTCGCCACCCTCGGGGGGTGTCCCGATCGGGCGCCCGCGCAGCCGACGCCGCCGGCCGGGACGGCGCCGGGCTCCGCGCTGCCGGCGGGCTCGAGCGCCGCCGCCCCGAGCGCCAGCGCGCCCGCTACGCCCGCGCCGGTCGGCGGGGCCTGCTCGGCGCCGGGCGCACAGGGCGAGTGCATGGCGGGGCACCTGTGCATGCCGATGCCGGGCGGCTACTGCACGGGCTTCTGTGGGCCGGACGGCGGCTGCGGCGACGGCGCGCGCTGCACGCCGACCGTGCGTGCCGGCGAGCTCTGCCTCGCCGCCTGCGCCACCGACGCCGACTGCCGGCAAGGCTACGGCTGCGACCCCGCGTGGCAGGTCTGCATGCGGCCGGGCTTCATCGGTCCGAAGCCGCCCGCCTGCGCGCCGGGGCCGAGGCCGAAGCCGCGCACGAGCTTCTCGATGCCGCAGCTCCTGTCGAAGGGGCGCACGAGCCGCTACAGCTTCGAGCCCGCGGCGACGCTGCTCCCGTCGGGGGAGGTGGCGGTCGTGTACACGGCGATGAACGGCATGCTCGACGACAACGGCCTCGAGACGACGGTGCTCCACACCGACGGCTCCTTCGACGCGCCGCGCCCCTTCGCGAGCCCGAAGAAGCGCCACTTCGACCCGTGGCTCACGACCTGGAACGGCAAGGCCGTCCTCGTGTGGCTCGGGCACGATGGCGGCTCGCCCGACCAGAACGTCGCCATCGGCATGGCGACGAGCGCGGACGGCGTCACGTGGTCGGCGCCCATCGACGTGCTCGACACGAAGCAGGACTGCCCCGACGCCATGCGCGGCTGCGCCGACAAGCCCATGGTGGCGACGAGCGGCAAGAAGGGCGCGCCCCTCGTCGTCTTCTACTACTCGGAGGCGACCGAGGGCCTGCGCGCCCGCGTCTCCGGGGACGGGGCGACCTTCGCCCCGAGCGTGCCCGTCGCCGAGGGCGCGTACGGCCACGTGAGCGCCGACCCCGCCGGCACGCTGCGCCTCGTCGCGGGCGCCACGCTGCCCGGCGACGGCCCGGTCGATCGCTTCGGCGACCGGCGCACCTTCGTCGCGCTCACCGAGAGCACCGACGGGGGTAGCTCCTGGTCCAAGCCCGAGCGCGCCTCGGCCGAGGGCGCCGCCGTGCCGTTCTACTTCTCGAATCCGCAGGTGCTCGCGGACCCCCAGCGCAAGCGCGTCTACGTCCTCTACCCGACGGGCACGCCCGACGGCGCCTGGGACATCGTGCTCGCGTCGCGCCCGACGACGGGTGGCGCCTGGTCCTTCACCCGCGTGAACGACGACGCCCACTGCGCGAGCCACATGAAGCCTTCGGCCGTCCTCGACCCCGTGATGGGTGGCGTGCACGTCGTGTGGACCGAGAACCGCGGGGGCATCGGGCGCGTCGTCTACGCCGCGTGCACGCCCTATGGCGACCAGGTGCGCTGCGGCCAGAACGAGCAGGTATCGGACGATTTCGCCGCGTACTCTTTCGTGCGCCACGCGCGCACCTGGCTCGGCGAGTACGACGCCCTCGTCTTCGACGCCGCGCGGCGCGCGCTCCACGTCGTCTACACGGCGACCGCGCTCGAGGACGGCCGAGCCACCTCGCGCGTGT
>JADLAB010000642.1 GCA_020848455.1 Polyangiaceae bacterium | reverse complement strand
TCGATCGCGGCGAGCGTGAGACCGGGCTCGAGCACGAGCGCCCCGTCGACCGCGGGTGCTGCCGGCCGCGACGCCGGCGGGAGCTCGGAAGGCGCCGGGCTGCTCGAGGCTCGCGCCGCGGCGTCGATGGTCGCGCGCGGCAGGTGGGCGACCCCGATGGCGCCCCGGCCGGCGCTGAGGATGGCCCGCTGCACGGCGTTCTGCAGCTCGCGCACGTTGCCCGGCCAGGCGTAGCGCTGCAGCACGGCCCGCGCCTCGGGCGTCATCTCCGGCACCGCGCCCGTGAGCTCCGCGCCGAAGCGCTCGAGGAAATGGTCGACCAGCAACGCCACGTCGCCCTCGCGCTCCCGTAGCGGCGGCACCTCCAGCTCGAACACGACCACGCGGTAGTAGAGATCGCTGCGGAAGCGGCCGTCGTCGGCCGCCTCGCGCAGGCTGCGGTGGGACGCGGTGATCAGGCGAAAGTCGAGCGTTACCTCGTCGGTGCCCCCGACCCGCATCACCTTGCGTTCCTGCAGCACGCGCAGGAGCTTCGACTGTGCCGTCGCGCTCAGCTCCGCGACCTCGTCGAGGAAGAGCGTGCCGCCGTGCGCCCGCTCGAAGCAGCCGACGTGGCGCCCCGCCGCGCCGGTGAAGCTGCCGCGTTCGTGGCCGAAGAGGGTGCTGTCCTGCAAGCTCTCCGGGATGGCGGCGCAGTTGACGACCACGAACGGACCACCGCGCCGGCCGCTCAACGCGTGGATCGCGGAGGCGATGGCTTCCTTGCCGGTGCCGCTCTCGCCACGGATGACGACGCTCACGTCGCTGGCCGCGACCTGCTCGACCTGGCGGGCGAGGGCCGCCATCCGCGGCGAGCGCGCCACCACCCCCGGAAGGCGGCGACGCTGCGTCGCGTACTCGAGCTCCGACACGGTGCGCGTGAGCCGGGCGTGCTCGACCGCGCGGCGCACGGTCGTCACCAGGCGCTCCCGGTCGACGGGCTTGCGGATGTAGTCGTGCGCTCCACCCTGGACGCTCGCGGCCATCGTGCGCGCGTCGCCGCGCGACGTGAGGACGACCACGGGCACATCGCGGAAGCTCTTCGACAACCGCGCGAGCGCGCGCTCGCCGCCGATGCCGGGCAAGCCCAGGTCGAGCACGACGGCGTCGGGCTGCACGCCCGTGCGGAGCGCGGTCAGGCAGTCCTCCGCGCGCTCGAAGGCGGCCACGGAAAAGCCCGCCTCTTCGAGCCACAGCCGCAGGAGGTCCCGCAGATCGGGGTCGTCGTCCACGAAGTGGACGCTGGGGGGCGGACCGACGGTCTCCGGCATGGCAGGGCGCCCCCCGCTCGTCGCCTAAGTGCCTACATCGGCGCAGCGCGGCAAGTCCTTTCTGGACGAGGACGGAGGTCGCTTCGGGCGCCACCCGGGCTCGCTCACGACCCGCCGGTGCGCGCGGCCTCCTCGAGCTTCTGCCGCAGGATCCTCATGTTGAGCTGCAGCGTCGCGTGCTCCGGGTCGAGCGCCTCGGCCTCGCTCCAGAGCGTGAGCGCGCCCGCGTAGTCGCGCTCCCGGTAGCGGTCGAAGCCCTGGTCGAAGAGGCGGTTGAAGCGTTCGCGCGTCGACTCCGCCGCGGCCGCCTTGTGGCGCGCCGCGTCGCCGAGGCGGCTCTCGATCTCGGCCTCGACCGCCTGGTGCTGCGCGCGCATGCGGCGCTCGACGGCGCCGCGCTCGAGCCCGCCCTCCATGTCCTGCGTGCGCTTGAGCATCGTCTTGCCGTCGAGCGTCACGATGGTGACGATGCACGGCGACGGCCGCGCCACGGCCTCGGTCTGCACCTGGAACAGCCGGTCGCCGACGCGCACCCCCGACAGGCAGCCCATCGGGCGCGTGGGCTCGGGCGGCGGCGCCGGGGCCGGCGGCAGCGCTGCGTCGGCGATGTCGCCGAAGTCGACCGACTGCGACGCGATCACGAACTCGCCGTCCTTGAGATCCCAGAGCTGCTCGAGCAGGTCGTCGTCGCCGGAGCAAGTGAGCTGACCGGCGCGAAACTCGAGGCGCGCCCGCACCGCGCCCGCCACGATGCTGACCTCGCCGGTCATGCCCTTGAGCTCGCAGAAGCGCAGGATGTTGGCGAACGAGATCTTGGAAAGGCTGCCGGTGAAGGCCGCCACGCTCTGGCGCGCCATGCGCCGCAGCACGGCGCGCACCTTGGCGAGGAGCACCCCGCGCGCGACCGGCTTGACGAGGTAGTCGTCGGCCCCGGCGTCGAGGCCCTCGGCGACCGTCTCCGGGTCGCCCAGCGACGACAGGAACACGAACGGCGTGGTGCGCTCGGGGAAGCGCAGCGCGTAGGCCTGGCGCAGCTCGAGCCCGCCCATCTCCGGCATCACCATGTCCGAGATGACGAGGGCGGGGGCGAGCGCCTCGCAGGCGGCGAGCGCCTCGCGCCCGTTCGTCGCGGACACCACGTCGTAGCTCTCCTTGCGCAGGATCGACTCGACGTAGTGGAGCAGCTCGGGATCGTCGTCGACGAGGACGATCATGGCCCGCCGCGCCCCCGGATGAGCGCCGCGAGCTGCTCGATCGACAGCTCCACGTCGCCGCGCTCCTCGACGTCTTGCCCGCACGCCACGGTCAGGTAGTACGGCAGGTCGTCGACCACGAAGCGATGCGTCACGGCGCGGTCGACGAGGTCGAGATCCACGGACAGGCGGTTGGCCGCCGGGGCCTCGAGCAGTCGCTGCGTGCGCTCGAGGCACTCGGCGGCCATGGTGGTGAACGCCGCCGCGGCGCCCGACTCGACGCGCACGTTGTGAGCGGCCAGCAGGAGCCCCTGCTGATCGACGACCACGGCGTGCTTGAAGCCGCCGCGGGTGCACAGGCTGGCGAGCGCCTGCTCGAGCCGCGCCCCGCGCCCGCGCCCGCCGGCCTCCGCGGCGGCGTCGCGCCACAGCGCGCCGAGCAGCTCCGCTGCCTCCTTCACTTCCGTGGAATCGCGCAGTCGATTCATGCTCCCATCCTTCGCGCGCCCGCGCGCGCTCCTGCAAGCCCGCGAGCGTGACCCTCGAACGCTGCGGCGCGGTGCGGTGCCCGCGCTCGGCGCTCAGAACAACGACGCGGCGGCGCCATCCGACAGCTCCCCTTCGAGCGCTCGTGCCTTCAGCTCGAGCGCCAGGTCCATGTAGCTGCGCGCGGCCCGCTCGGCCTCGGGCAGGAACCACGCCGGCACGGCACGCAGCGAGGCTGGCTCGAGCGTGTCGTCGAGCGGGATCGTGGTGCGGAACATCACCTCCGGCGGGAAGGTGGCGCGCACCTCCTCGATGGCGGCGACGTCGGCGCGGCGCGCGGCGTCGAACATGGTGACCAGCACCCCAGCGAGGCTGAGCGCGGGGTTCTCCGTGCGGCGCGTGAAGTGGATCACCTTCAGGAACGCAGAGATCGTCTTCAACGACAAGGCGCGCGGCTGCACCGGCAGGATCACGCTGGCGCTCGCGGCGAGCAGGGCCATGGTGATGGCGCCGGCACCGGCGGGCGCGTCGATGAGCGTGTGGTCGTGGCCGGTCGCGAGGGCGCGGACGAGCGCGCCGAGCCGTCCGTCGCGCGCCGCTTCCTCGAGCGCCGGCAGCTCCGCCGGCCCCACGCTGCCCATGCCGACGAAGGCGAGCGGAGCGTGGCGCGTCGGCGTCACGAGCTCTGCGGGCGTGGCGCGCCCGACGAGCACGTCGAAGAGGCCGAGCTTCGTGCGCTGCTTCAGGTTGCTGGCGATGCCGAGGCTCGCTTGCGGATCGCCGTCGACGACGAGCACCGAACCCCCGAGACGGCTCAGGCTGTATCCGAGGTTGAGGGCCGTGGTCGTCTTGCCGACGCCGCCCTTCTGGCTGGCTATCGTGAGAATGGTCCCCATGCGCTTCACTCCGGTCGGGTCGGGCCCGCGAGCTCCAAGGTGTGGAGCTCGCCCGCGATGAGCGCGCTCCAGACGGCGGTGGCGTTGTCGTCGAGACGCCCCGGCAGGGCGGCGACGAGCTCGAGCAAGGACAGCGGGAAGGTGGGACGCAGCGCCTCGATGGCGTCGTCCGCGCAGCCCCGCGCGACGATGTCGAGCTCTGCTTGCTCCGCGAGGCCCGCGTCGCGCAGCACCTTGCCGAGGTCGTCGAGGGCGACCGCCGCCGCGACGAGCAGCGACGCGATGGGCTCTGCGCCCGCCGGCAGCGGCCCCGCGTCCGGCTCGACCACGAACGCTCCGCGCGGCTGGAGCAGCAGCCGCGCGAGCGCGGCCGCGCCGCGGAAGCAGCGCCACTCGCAGGCGAGCGCGCCGTCGCCGACCTGGAGCGTCGCGGCGAGCTCGGGCAGGCGGATGCAGCCGCGCTTGCCGCTCAGCTGGTAGGTCTGCAGCAGCGTGTCGAGGCCCACCTCGCGGACGTCGCCCGCGAGCAGGCGGTCGGCGTGGCGGTAGCGCTCGGCGCGGCGCAGGGCCGCGCGTACGCGCGCCACGAGCTCGGCGCGATCGACGGGCTTCGTCAGGTAGTCGTCCGCGCCGGCCTCCAGGCCGCGCACCTTGAGGTGGCGCGTCGCCAGGCTCGTGAGGAAGAGCACCGGCGTGTCGCGGAGCTCGCTCAGGGCGCGCAGGCGGCTCAGCACTTCGAAGCCGTCCGCACCGGGCAGCTGCACGTCGAGCAACACGAGGTCGGGGCGGACCTCGCGCGCGCGCGCGAGCGCACCGTCGCCGTCCTCCGCCGCGACCACGCGGTAGCCCGCGAGCGCGAGGTACTGCTGGAGGAC
>JADLAB010000641.1 GCA_020848455.1 Polyangiaceae bacterium | reverse complement strand
TCGCCGCGACGCCGACCCCGGCCGCGAGGGCGACCTCCGTCGCGCCGAGCGCGAGCGCCACCGGCAGCGCCACGTACGGCCCGACGAAGCAGCCGAGGTGGAGGGCGACCACGAGCGCGAGGGCGAGGCGCGAGGCGCCGATGCCCTCGAACAGGTTCTTCGCGAAGCCGCGCCACACCTCGGCCCGGGACTCGTACATGCGGCAGCTCGCCATGCGCAGGCCGTCGGCGAAGACCACGCGCGCCCCGCGCTCCTTCGCCCGCCGGCAGAAGGCGACGTCGTCGACGATCTCGCTCCGCACCGCCTCGAAGCCGCCGATGGCGAGCAGGGCCTCGCGCCGCACGGCGAGGAGCTGCCCGCAGGCCGCGACGAAGCGCGGGTCGCGGCTGCGGCGCACGAGCACGAGCGGGAACCAGGCCGTGCACGTCAGCCCGAGCAACGGGAGCACGAGCCCCTCGAAGAAGCCCCGGATCTGCTGCTCGGGCAGGGCCGTCGCGACGTCGGCGTCGGCGCACAGCGACACGAGCCGCGCGAGCCCACCGGGGGCGACGCGCACGTCGACGTCCACGTACACGAACAGATCGCCCGTCGCCGCGCGCGCGAGCGTGGCACAGGCGTGCGGCTTGCCCACCCAGCCCGGGGGCAGGGGCGCCGCGCGCACCACGCGCAGGAGCGGGAGCTCGCGCGCGAGCCGGGCGAGGATCTCGGCCGTGGCGTCGGTCGAGCCGTCGTCGCACACCACGATCTCGTGGGCCCACGGCGCGCTCGCGGCGATGGCACGCACGGCACCCTCCACGTGGCGCTCGGCGTTGCGCGCCGGGACGAGCACGCTCACGCGCGTCGCGGGCACGGGCGCGGCCGCGCGGCCGCGCGACCAGGTCGCGAGGTTGAAGGCCGTCATGCCGAGCGGCACGAGGCTCGGTGCGGCGACGAGCGCCCAGGCCAGGGCGCTCACGGCCGCACCTCGCTCGCCCTGCGCAGCCCGAGCCAGTGGCGCACGAGCCGCCCGAGCCTTCCCCGTGCCGGTCCGTCGAAGAGCGGCAACCACGCCGAGTCGCGCCCGGCGTGCCCTTGCCGGCGCATCGCGACGAGCGGGCGCTGCCACGGCCGGTCGACGCGCGCGGGCACGACGTGCTCGGCCACGCCGTGGCCTCGCTCGCCCGTCGCGTCGCACGTCCCCTCGACGAGATAGCGCTGGTAGAACGGCCCGTCGTCGACGACGTGGCGGACGCGCACCCGCACGTCGCGCCCCGCCGTGCGGCCGAGCCGCAGCTCCTCGTGCCAGCCGAGGCCGAAGAGGTTGCGCCGCGGGCCGAGACGGCCGACGAGCGGCTCGGGCTCGAGGTGCGCTCTGCCGCTCGGGCCGACCTCGAAGAGGTAGCGCACGACCGGCGCACCGGGCTCGTCGGGCGCGACGAGGTAGTAGACGAGCTCGCGCGCGCCGAGCGAGAGCCGCCCCCACTGCCAGGCGCGGATCCCGAGCGCGTCGAGCGGCCGCGCCGACCGGTTCGCGTCGAGGTACGCGCGCCCCTCGAGCTCGACGGCCTCGCCACCCGAGCGCAGGCTCGCACGTCCCTCGAGCCCGGCGCCGAGCGGGGTCCAGGCGTGGGCACCCGCCGCGGCCGGCGCCGTCGCGACGCCGCCGGCGCGCGTCACCGAGATGCGGGGCCCGACGACGTCGATCGAGCCACGGAGCCGCGTGCGCGCACCGGCCACGGGCAGATCGAGCACGGCGTGGAGCCGCGCCTCGGCGGCGGTGAGCGTGAGCCCGAGGTGCGCCACGCCGAAGTCGAAGCTCGGCGAGCCGTTGCGCCAGCGCACCGCCGCCGGCGGCAGCTCGCAGAGCGCGTAGTGAGAGGTGCGTCCGTTGCGGTAGACCGCGACCGAGAGGGCCGGGCGCTCGCGCGGCTCGGGCCGCGCGCGGGCGCCCGGCAGGAACGGCAGGCCGAACGACCAGTGAAGGACGAGGCCGTCGCCCGCGGCGTCGACGAGGTCGCAGTACCACCACGCGAAGCCGCCGGGCGCGGCGAGGACCGAGCCGACGTCGCGGGGGTCCCCGGTGCCGAGGACGAGCATCGGCTCGGCCGCGGCACGCTCCGGGTGGGGTGAGCCGACCTTCATTACATTTGACAAACTCGTTTCAAACACCTTGCAAAGGATAGACACGATGGGTATGGTGCGCAAGAGGTTTGAATGATGTTTGACGTGGCAGTGATCGGAACGGGTCCAGCGGGCCTCGCGCTCGCGGCAGCCTCGGGGCGCGCGGGCCTGCGCGCGGTGTGCGTCGGTCCGGCGCCGAGCGAGCCCTGGCGCCGGAGCTTCGGCGTGTGGGAGGGCGAGATCGACGCGCGCCTCGTCGAGGCGCGCTGGGAGCGACCGCTCGTGTGGCCGCGCGCGGGCGAGCCGCGGGTCGTCGGCAGGCCGTACCTGCGGCTGAGCGTGCCCGCGCTCCAGCGCTCGCTCGCCGAGGCGCTGGCGGCGGCGGGGGTCGAGCACGTGCCGGGGACGGTCGGCGGGCTCGAGCACGACGGGCGGGGCGCGGTCCTTCACCTCGTCGAGGCGCCCGCCGTGCGCGCCCGCGTCGCCGTCGACGCGAGCGGGCCTCACAGCCCCTTCGTCGAGCGCGCGCCCGGGCCTCCGCCGGCGTGGCAGGCGGCGTACGGCGAGCTCGTCGAGGTCGACGCGCATCCGTACCGGCACGGCGAGATGGCCCTCATGGACTACCGGCCGGCCGGCGACGACGCGGGCGGTGGGCCGAGCTTTCTCTACGCGCTGCCGCTCGGCCCGCGGCTCGTGTTCTTCGAGGAGACCTCGCTCGCGGCTCGCCCGGCGCTGCCGCTCGCGGAGCTCCGCCGTCGGCTCGCCGTGCGCCTGGCGCGGATGCGCGTGACGGTGCGCACCGTGCGCGATCGCGAGTGGTGCCTCATTCCGATGGGCCTCGCGCTCCCGCACCTCGGCCAGCGCACCGTCGCCTTCGGAGCGGCGGCGTCGTTCGTGCACCCGGCCACGGGCTACCAGCTCGCCCGGGCGCTCCGTCTCGCCGAGCCGGTCGCCCGGGCGCTCGCCGCGGGGCTCGGCTCGGGCGGGCCCGTCGCCGCCGCACGGCGCGCCTACGCGGCGATGTGGCCGCGGCGCGACCGCCGCAGCTGGGCCCTGATGCGCTACGGGATGGAGGTCCTCGCGCGCCTCGACCGCGCGGGCCTCGCCGACTTCTTCGAAGCCTTCTTCGCGCTCCCTTCCGAGCGCGCGCTCGGCGTCCTCGCGGGGACGCTGGCGCCCCGGCACGTGCTCGGCGCGATGTGGCGCCTCTACCGCGCGGCCCCGCCGGGCCTGCGCGCGGAGCTGCTAGGCGGCGGGACGGGCCCGCGAGCGCACGACCTCTGGCGCGCGGCCCTGGCGGTGAGCCCGTGAGCGCGCCGGGCATCCTCCGTCCGAGGGCGCGCACGCGCGCCGTCCCGGCGGCACCGGGCTCGGGCCCGGGCGAGCGGGGCCGGTCGTGGCTCGGCGAGGCGGCGGGCCTCGACGACGTCGAGCGGCGCATGCGCACCCTCGCGCTCGAGGCGGGCGGTCCGGTCGCCGGCCCGATGGCGGTCGAGCAGCTCGCCACGGGCGGCAAGCGCGT
>JADLAB010000640.1 GCA_020848455.1 Polyangiaceae bacterium | reverse complement strand
GCCCGGCGCTACACTTCGAGTGGACGATCCGACGCCGGGCACGCGCGGGTAGCGTGCCGAGTCGCGGTCGCGTCCTCTGGAGGTGCAGCGTGGATTCCATCCAGAAGCTCAAGGCCCTCATGGCGAGCGACCAGCCGGACGAGCTGCGCCGCGGGCTCGCGCTCCTGCGCGAGGAGATCCCGCGCGCCGGCTCCGCGCAGGCGCGTCCCCTGTTCGATCTCTTGACCTCGCTCTTCTACGTCGATCCGCTCGACCGGCCCGATCTCGTGCCCGTCGTGGACGAGGCGCTCGGCGTCCTCGCCGGCTTCGGGCCGTGGGTGATCCCGCTGCTCGTCGAGCGCCTCGACGCCGGCGACCTCAAGGCCCAGATGGCCGTCGCGCACGCGCTCGGCCGCATGGGCGCAGCCGCCGTCGAGCCGCTCGTCGAGGCCTACCGCAAGGCGCCCGACGACGACCGCCGAGCCTTCGCGCTCTACGCGCTCGGCATGATCCAGTCGCCGGCGGCGGGCGTGGCCGCGCCGCTCGCGCTCGAGGCGGCGCGCTCGAGCGATCTCGAGCTGCGCGACACGGCGACGCGGGCCATCGGGCGCCTGGCCGAGCACGTGCCCCCGGGCGCCTTCGGCGAGGCGGTGCGCGCCGGCCTGTTCGCAGCGCTCTGCACCAACGCTGCCGACGAGAACGCCGGCGTGCGGGCCAAGGCGGTGCGGAGCCTCACCGCGCTCGGCCACCGCGGACACCTGCGCGCGGAGGAGCGCGCCACGGTGCGCGCGCTCTGCCTGCGCATCCTCGGTCGCGAGGAGCGCTTCGAGTGGGACCTCGCCTACGTCGTGCGGCGCGAGGCCGAGGCCGCGCTGCGCCTGCTCGAGTGAGGTGCGCGCGGTTGCAGGGCGTCTGCGTCCGGCCTACGAGCCAGGGCGTGCGGTCGCGCGCGGCCGCGCGGAGCTACCCATGACGAGCCTCGACGAGCTGCGCAAGGATCCCGTCCTCCACTGGGTACGGCAGGGCGTGATCGGGCGCGACGCCGTGATCCGCACGCCCTTCGGCGTCCTGCCGAAGCGCTACTTCGACTACACGGCCTCGGGGCTGCCGTTCGGGGCCATCGAGGATCTCGTGCGCGAGCGCGTCCTGCCGTGGATGGCGAACACGCACACCGACGCGAGCGCCACCGGCGGCTACATGACGGCGCTCTACGGCGCGGCGCACGACACGGCCAAGCGCCACGTGCGGGCCGCGGAGGACGACGTCGTCATCTTCACGGGCGCGGGGGCGACCGGGGCCATCAACAAGCTGGTGCGCGCCATCGGCATCCTCGTGCCCGAGCCCATCGAGCGCATCGTCGGCGTGCGGCGCCAGATCCCGGACAGCGAGCGGCCCGTCGTCTTCATCTCCAAGATGGAGCACCACTCGAACGATCTGCCGTGGCGCGAGAGCGTCGCGGACGTCGTCATGGTGGGCTTCGATGCGGACGGGCGGGTCTCGCCCGACGAGCTCGCGGCGACGCTCGCCGATCCGCGCTACCGGTCGCGCCCGCTCAAGGTGGGCTCCTTCAGCGCGGCCTCGAACGTCACCGGCATCAAGAACGACGTGGATGCGCTCGCCCGCGCGATGCACGCGCACGGCGGCTACGCCTGCTTCGACTACGCGGCCGCGGCACCCTACGTCGACATCGACATGCACCCCACGGGGCCGTCGGGTGCCCCCGACCCCGCCCGGCGCAAGGACGCCGTCTTCGTGTCGATGCACAAGTTCCTCGGCGGGCCGCAGGCGCCGGGCCTGCTCGTCGCCAACCGCCGCCTCTTCCGGAGCCGCGTGCCGGTCGAGCCGGGCGGCGGCACGGTCGTCTACACCTCGCCCTGGGACTGGCGCTACACCGACGAGCTCAGCCACCGCGAGGAGGGCGGCACGCCCAACATCGTCGGCGCGATTCGCGCCGGCCTCGCCATCGAGCTGAAGGAGCTCATCGGCGTCGAGCGCATCGCGCGCGTCGAGGAGGCCTTCCTGCGCCGGGCCATCGAGCGGCTCGCGCGCCATCCCCGCATCAACATCCTCGGCGACCTCGACGCGCCGCGGCTCGGTATCCTGTCGCTCGTGTTCGACGAGGGGCGGCTGCACCACAACCTCGCGGCGCGCATGCTGTCCGATCGCTGGGGCCTGCAGACGCGCGGCGGGTGCATGTGCGCCGGCACCTACGGCCACGAGCTGCTCGGCATCGGCGCCGCGCGGAGCTTCGAGATCCGCTGTTCGCTCGAGCAGGGCGACGAGGCCTCGCGGCCCGGGTGGCTGCGGGTGAGCTTCTCGCCCGCAACGACCGAGGAGGACTTCGCGGTGCTGCTCGACGCCGTGGTCGAGCTCGCGGACCGCTACGCCGAGTGGGCGAGCGACTACCGCATGGACCCGAAGACGGCGACCTTCCGGCACCTGCGCGAGAGCGCGGACGTCTCGGAGAACCGACCCCTGCACCTCGTCGGGCCGGTGTGAGGCGCGCGGGCCCACCCTGATCCCGGAGCCCATTGTGCGCGGCGCGGCGCGCTGTGTAACCTGGACTATCGGGCTGGGGCGCGCACGCGCCGCTCCGACCGAGCGACGCCATGAGTGACGACCCGAAGACCGCAGCCGAGCGCCAGGCCAAGCTCGCCGGTCCCAACACCCTGCTCGGCCGAGCCCACGACCTCGTCGAGATCGAGCGGGTCGCGGCCGAGCTCGACGCCGCCGACGCCGGCCCCTCGAGCTTCGGCGTCGCGCGCGTCGAGATCGAGGACGGTCCGGCCGCGCATCCCACGCCCGCGCCTGCCGCGGGCCTCGGTCCCGCCCTGCCCATCCCCGACGCGCTCCGGGCGCCGGAGCCCGCCGCGGCGGCCGCCCCGGTCGCGTCCGCGCCCCAGGCCGCCCCGGCGCCGCGCCCGCCCATCGCCTCGGCGTCCATGGACCTGCTCCTCGCTCCGATGCACCGGCGCGCGCCGAGCGCGTGGCCGCGGATCCTGCTCGCCGTGCTCGCGGGCGTCCTCATCGCGGGCATCGGGCTCGCCGTCTTCGTCGTCACGCGCAAGTGAGCCGCGCTCGGCGCGGTGCCGCCTGCGCCCGCGGTCGCGCCCGAAGCGCGCCGTGGTGGTAGAGTGCCGCGCCGCCGATGAACCGCCCCGAACCTCCGCACGCGATCGTGCTCTGCGGTGCGCAGCGCTTCGACCCCACGCTCGGCCGGGCCGTGCGCGCGCTCGGGCTCGACGGCCCCGTCGCGCTCGTGACGGCGGGCTTCCAGGAGCGCGAGGCCGAGGATCAGGACATCCGGGCCGAGCTAGGCGGCACGGTCGAGAACCTGCGCCTGCACGCGCGCGCCGACGAGGCCTTCGCGGCGGATGCCGAGCTCCGCGCCGCGCACCGCGAGCGGCAGGGGGCGCTGCGTCACAAGCAGGACTTCTACCGCATCCGGCTCGAGCACGCGCTCGAGGCCCAGCACGTCGTCTCCCAGCGCCGCGCGCCGGCCGCGATCCTGGCCGAGGAGCACGAGGCCTCGCTCGCCGAGATCCGCCAGCTCGACGCCTACCACCTCGGCCAGTGCTCCCGCATCCACCGCGCGTTCGAGACGGCGGTCCAGCCCTTCGAGCGACCCGCCATCGCCCGGCACAGGGACGAGCTCGCCCGGATCCTCGCCGCGAGCTCCCTGCTCGTGCTCGCCGGCGGCCACGTCGCGACGCTGCTCAACCGGCTGCGGCTCTTCGGCGTGGCCGAGCTCTGTCCGGGCAAGCCGGTCGCCGGCTTCTCGGGTGGCGCCATGGTGCTGTGCGAGCGCGTCGTCCTCTTCCACGACAGCCCGCCCCAGGGGCCGGGTGCCGCCGAGGTGCTCGACCACGGCCTCGGCCTGTGCCCCGGCTACGTGGCGCTGCCGCAGCCCGAGATGCGCCTCCGGCTCGACGACGCCGAGCGCGTCAGCGTGATGGCGCGGCGCTTCGCACCGGCGCGCGTGCTCGCGCTCCCCTCCGGGGCTGCGGTCACGCTCGAGCAGGGTCGGGCGACGCGTGTCGAGGGAGCGCTCTTGCTCACGGGCGACGGCACCTCCGTGCCGTTCGGTCCGAAGGGGGGCGCATGACGCAGCGCCTGGCGATCCACACGCTGGTCGAGTCCCGCCCCGATGCCGCGGCGATCGACGCCTGGATGGCGGGGCGCCGCTTCCCCGTGGTCGAGGGCTCGCGCGTGACCTTCGTGTACCGCGGCGAGGTCGACGCCGTGGCGCTGCGGCACTGGATCTACGCGCTCGAGACCCGCCGCGCCCTCGAGCGCGTGGCCGGCACCGACCTCTACTACCTCGTCATGGACGTGCCGCCGCGCTCGCGCGTCGAGTACAAGTTCGAGATCGAGCGCGGCGGGGCGCAGGAGTGGATCCTCGACCCGCTCAACCCGAACCGCGCGCGCGACCCCTTCGGCTCGAACTCGGTCCTGCAGGCCGAGGGCTACGAGGTGCCCGACTGGACGCGCCACGACCCACGCGCTCGCCCGGGCACGCTCGAGCCGATGACGGTGCGCTCCGCGGCCTTCGGCGGCGAGCGAGCGGTGCAGCTCTACCTGCCGGCGCGCCTGCGCCGCAGCCGGCGCTATCCCCTGCTCGTGGTGCACGACGGTCGCGACTACCTCGAGTACGCGGGCATGAAGGTGGTGCTCGACAACCTCATCCACCGGCTCGAGCTGCCCGACCTCATCGTCGCCTTCACCTCCTCGCCCGAGCGGGAGCGCGAGTACGCCGACGATCCGGCCCACGGCCGGTTCCTCACCGAGGAGCTCGTGCCCCAGCTCGGCGCCCGCTATCCGCTCGTCGACCAGCCCCAGGCGCGGGCCCTCATGGGCGCGAGCTTCGGCGCCGTCGCGTCGTTCTCGACGGCCTGGCATCACCCGGGCTTCTGGGGTCGGCTGCTGTTGCAGTCGGGCTCCTTCGCCTTCACCGACATCGGTCGCGCCAACCGCTTCGGCCCCATGTTCGACCGCGTCGTCGCGCTCGTGAACGCCTTCCGCGAGGCCCCGAGCGCGGTGAGCGAGCGGGTCTTCGTGTGCTGCGGCGTCTACGAGAAGCTCATCTACGAGAACCGCTCGCTCGTGCCCCTGCTCGACGAGACCGGCATGCAGGTGCGCTTCGTCGAGTCGCGCGACGGCCACAACTGGGAGCACTGGCGCGATCGCCTGCGCGAGGGCCTCTCGTGGCTGTTCCCGGGGCCGCTCATGATGGTCTACGAGTGACGCGTGCCCTCGCGCTGCGCGCGAGGCTACGGGCACCAGGGCGCCAGGCTGCAGACTCCAGGCCGGATTCGGGGTTGCGGACCCATACCGAGGTCGCCGGCCGGTGACTCGTCCCCGAAGCCAGTAGCCCTTAGTCTGAAGCCTTCTCTGCCCGGGCACTTCTCGCGGCGCCGGGTGTCCAAGCTTGAAACGCGGCCCCCTCGTGTCCACGGGGGCGGTGTTCTAGGATCCGCCCGACGCAACAGAAGGGGGTACTCCGTGCCGCTGCCGTTGGTGCTCCGTGCGTGGGCCCGTTCCGGCCACGCCGTCGCGATGCTCGTCACCGCGCTCGCGCTCGCGTGGGCGACGCCGGCGCTGGCGCAGCCGATCCCGCCCGGGGCCGTGCCGCCCGAGCTCCGCCCCTGGATCCCGTGGGTCCTCGACGAGCTCGGCCACGAAGCCTGCACCCAGGTGGGCGCGGAGCGAGTCTGCGACTGGCCCGGTCGGCTCGCCGTGGCGGCGACGCCCACCGGCGCCACCTTCGTGCTCGTGGGTCTCGCCGAGCGCCGCACCCGTGTCGAGCTGCCCGGCGACAAGCTCGCGTGGCCGCGCGCGGTCGAGGTCGGCGGCGTGCCGGGCGTGGTGCTCGACGCCGAAGGCAAGCCCGGCGTGGAGGTCCCCGCCGGTCCGTTCGAGATCAAGGGCCGCTTCGCCTGGCCCGAGCTGCCGCGGACCCTCGCCGTCCCGACCTCGGTCGCGGTCGTGCGCCTCGAGCGGGGTGGCGTCGACGCGGACCAGGTGCGGCGCGGCGCGGACGGCGCGCTGTGGCTCTCGGGCGAGCCCGAAGCGGCCCAGCCGGAGCCGCCGCCCGACACCAACGAGGCCGAGCGGCTCGAGCTCGAGGTCTTCCGGCGCATCGACGACGGCGTGCCGCTCGTCGTCACGACGCACGTCGTGCTGCGGGTCGGCGGTCGCTCGCGCGAGCTCGACGTCTCGGGCGCCCTGCTCGAGGGCGGCACGCTCCTCGACGTCGACACGCGGGGCCTCGGGGCGCGGTTGCGCGACGGCAAGCTGTCCGTCGAGCTACAGCGCGGTCCGCACGAGCTCACGCTGCGCCAGCGCTTCGCGGCGCCGCCCGACGTGCTCGCGCTCGGCGCGCGCACGGCGCCGTGGCCCGATCGGGAGATCTGGGTCTGGGCCCCCGACACGGCCCAGCGGCAGGTCGAGGTGAGCGGCGCGTCGGGCATCGATCCCTCGCGCACCAACGTGCCCGCGGACTGGCGCCAGTTCCGCGCCTTCGTCGTCAAGCCCGGGGGCGCGCTCCGCTTCGAGACGCTGCGCCGCGGCGAGCCCGAGCCCCCGCCGACGGAGCTCCACCTCGACCGCACGGCCTGGCTCGACCTCGACGGCGGGGGCTTCACGGTCGTGGACGTGCTCACGGGCGCGATGCACCGCGGCTGGCGGCTCACCTTCGCGGGGGGCACGCTCGGCTCGGCGGGCGTCGACCGCGAGCCGCAGCTCATCACCGTCGACCCCGTCACGGGCGAGCCGGGCCTCGAGCTGCGCCGCTCGCGGCTCGACGTGGGCGTCGTGTACCGCCTCGAGGGGAACACGGGGCGACTGCCGGCCGCGGGGTGGAGCGAGCCGGCGCAATCGACGTCGCTCCGGGTGAACCTGCCGCCCGGCTGGGAGCTGCTCGCAGTGAGCGGTGCGGACCAGCACAGCGACACCTGGCTCACGAGCTGGTCGATCGCCGAAGGGGTGGTGGTCCTCCTGGTGGCGGTCGCCGTCGGCTGGCTGGCGCATCCGCTCTGGGGGCTCGTCGCGCTCTGCCTGCTCGTGCTCGGGCACGATGCCGCGCCGGCTCTGCGCTACGCGTGGCTGCCGCTGCTCGTGGTGCTCGCGCTCGTGCGCACCCTGCCCGAGGGGCGCGTGCGCCGCGGGCTCGCGCGGGCCCGCTGGGTGGCACTCGCGGTGCCGGTGGCGGTCGTGGGCGCAGTCGCGCTCCGCGACCTCGGTGCGATCGCGTACCGGTCCGCCGGGGTGGCCCCGGTGATCGCGCAGGCCGAGCTCGAGCTGGAGGAGAAGGAGACGGAGCAGATCCGCGACACGCGTGCGGACAACAAGGAAGGCGGGACCGGCGCGCGCGCCAAGGGCGAAGAAGGCGGCATGGGGCGCTTGGCCAGCGCGAAGGGTAACCGCTACGGCGTCCAGGGCCCCGCGGGCCTCTTGGGTATCGGCGCGGGTGGCGATCCCGACGCGCCCACCGCCGAATGGGGTCGCGACGACGGCTCGACGCCGCCCGCTGCGCCGCCGATCGATCCCGATGCGGTGATCCAGACCGGCCCGGCGATGCCGCGGTGGCAGTGGTCGAGCTTCGTGCTCACCTGGGACGCCCCCGTGGCGCGCGACCATGCCGTGCGGCTGTGGCTCGCCAGCCCGGTCGTCGGCGCCGCCATCAAGCTCGGGCGGCTGCTCTTCGCGGCGGCGCTCTGCTTCGCGCTCGTGCGCTTCGGCAATCGTCTCGCCCGGCGGCCGGGTGGCGGTGCGGGCGCGCGGCGCGCGGGCGCGGCGGGGGCCGCGGCGGTCGCGCTCGGGCTCGCGCTCTTCGCCCCGTCGCGCGCGCTCGGGCAGGACCCCGCCGGCGCGCCCGGCTCCTTGCCGAGCCGGCAGCTGCTCGATGATCTCAAGGCCCGCCTGGCCCGGGCGCCCGCGTGCGCGCCGAGCTGCGTGACCGCCCCGCGCATGACGCTGCGCGCGAGCCCGAAGGGCCTCGCGCTCGAGGCCGAGGTGCACGTGGGCGCCGTGGCGGACTTCGTGCTCCCCGGACCGGCGTCGGCCTGGGTGCCGCGCGTCGTCGAGGTCGACGGCGAGCCGGCGCGCGCGCTCCGGGCCTTCGACGACGGCGCCCTGCACCTGCGGCTCGCGCCGGGCGTCCACCAGGTGAAGCTCGCCGGGCCGATCGCGGCCATGACGCTCGCCTTCGGCACGGTCCCGCACGAGGTCGCGGTCGAGGCCGAGGGGTTCCTGGTCGAGGGTGTGGAGGACGGCAGGGTGTCGGGACCCGTGCGCATCTCGCCCGTGGGCGCCGACCAGCCGCAGGAGCCGCCGCCCGGGCCCGACGTGCCACCCGGCACGGCGGATCTCGAGGTGCCTCCGTGGCTGGTCGTGACGCGCACCTTCGACATCGGTGTGCGCTGGACCGTCGAGACCAGGCTGGTGCGCGCGAGCCGTCTCGGCGCGCCGATCCTGGTGCGCTT
>JADLAB010000639.1 GCA_020848455.1 Polyangiaceae bacterium | reverse complement strand
GACGGCGCGCGTCACGCCCGCCTCGCGGAGCTCCGCGGCGCGTCCGGGCTCGCCGAGCAGGGTGGCATTCGTCTCGAGCACGACCTCGCGGAGGCCGAGGTCGCGCGCGAGGCGTACGAGGTCGGGCAGGTACCACTCGAGGGTGGGCTCGGCGCCCGTGAGCACGAGCGTGCGCGCCCCCTCGGCCGCCGCCGCGCGCACGCCCTGGATGGCGCGCGCGGCGCGCATCCGGGGCGGCTCCACCTCCTGGCCGTGGTAGACGCAGAAGCTGCAGCTCTGGTTGCAGGCCCGGTTCACCGAGAGCGTGGTGGTCGCGGGTGCCGCATGACCGACGTCGCGCGGCGCCGGCACCATGCGCAGGGGACGCGCCTTCTTGCCGCGCGCCACGCCGGCGGCCTCGTCGAGGGCGTCCTCGAAGATCGCGAAGAGCTCGCCGTCCGTCGCGCCGCGCGCGTCGAGCAAGCGCCGGTGCACGGCGCCGACCTTCGGGTCGCGGAAGCGCCAGGCGTGATCGACCCGGTAGCCGCGCCGGTGCGCGTCGCTGAGGTCGGCGCGCTCGAAGGCCTCGACGAGCAGCTCGTCGCGCTTGGCGAGCCAGTAGAGCGGCTGCTTTGGGTGCAGGCGCAGCTGCGAGTGGAGCGCGCCGCCGCGGAAGCGCTCGAAGCCGAGCCGGCGCATGGCGTTGGCGTTGACGCGCAGATCCTCGAGCGTCGTCCAGGGCGTGAACAGGATGAAGCCGCCCGTCGGCGTGACGCGGAAGCGCCCGGGGAACCGCTCCGACCAGTCGTGCATCTGCCGGGCCACGGCCTCGAGCTGCGCGGCGCTCGTGCCCTTGTTGAAGCGGTCGAGCTCGGCCTGCGAGAAGTTCTCGAAGCCGATGAGGTAAAAGCCGATGGGGGCCGGGAAGCGCCCGGCGAGGGCCGCCTCGATGTCGGACCGGAACTCGAGCAGGTAGTCGGCCCGCGCCGAGAACAGCACCAGGCGCTCGCCGAGCCCGAGCGGCCGCAAGGCGTCGCCGAGGCCGGCGAGGAAGCGCACGGCGTAGTCGTCCTTCACCGCGATCTCGCGCACCTCGGGCCGGTCGCGCAGCACGGCCTCGATCTGCCGCACGATGAGCCGGATCGCGTCCGCCTCGCTCATGCGCTCGTAGGCCGCCACCGAGCAGAAGGTGCAGCCCGCGGTCGAGACGTCGGCCGGCATCGGCACGCCGTCGAAGATGCCCGTGTGGTTCGGGACGTGGCGGTAGGCGCAGCCGAGGTTCGAGAGCACGACGGCGCGCTCTGCGTTCGACGCGCCCCGCGACAGCTGGCGGCGGCGGCCGTGCGCGAAGTCGGCGTCGTGGAGCTCGCCCTTGACGGTGCTCGGGGGGGCCTCGGCCGAGCGCTGCAGCGCGCCGTCCCGGCGGTACACGAGCCCCGGCACCTGGCAGGGGTCGCCGCCGCGCGCGAGCGTCGCGACGAGCTCGCGCACCACGCGGCGCGCGGTGTTCTCGATGCACAGCTCGACGAGGCCGCGCTCCACGAGCTCGGGGCAGGCGTAGGCGACGACGCGCAGGCCGGCGAGCGCGCGCACCACGGCATCCGACCAGGGTCGCTCGAGGAACACGAGCTCGTAGCCGCGCGCGTCGAGCGCGGCGCGCATCTCGCGCAGCTGCTCGTCCTCGTCGCGGGCGGGGTCGAAGAGGAAATCCGCCGCCTCGGCGTCGTGCCCGTCGGCGACGAGGTCCGCGATGGTCGCCGTCTCCAGTGCCTCCACGAAGTAGTGGTCGGCCATCTTGTAGGGGTGGAGGAAGGCGACCTTCATGCGGACGCTCGATTATGCGGGACCGACCGGGGACGTCAAACCGGGACGCCGAACGGGACGAGGAGTGCCCCGGCCGTGCCCCCGAGGAGCGCGCCGTCGAGCGCCAGCCCGGCCGGCGTCACCTCGAGCACCTGGGCGGCGCGCACGAGGGCGAGCGCGCGCGCCACGGCCTCCTCCGCCGGCGCGTCGAGCGCGGCCTCGGGGTGGCGATCGCGGGCCGTGGGCCAGACCTCCTCGAGCGCGAGCGCACCGCCCTCGAGCCGGCCGCGCAGCGACAGCTGCAGCTCGTCGCAGAGGACGAGGCGATGGGCCGCGAGCGCGGCGTCGATGGCCGCGACGAAGTCCGCGTGAAGGCGGGCGAGGCGGCTCGCCACGGCGTTCGCGTAGGCGAGCGCGAGCGGGCAGTCGAAGGCGCAGGGGAACCACGAGACGTAGTGAAAGACGGCGAGATCGAGCCCGTTCAGGCGCGGCTCGGGCCGTCCGCGCGTGGCCGCCCACGCCGCGGCGTGGAGCTCCGTGTTCTGCCGGCCCGGCGGGAGCGCGACGAACGCCTCGACGCAGCAGCGCGGGTAGCCGAGCAGCCGTCCGAGCTCCCGATCGGCGGCGTCGGTCTTGGCGAGGTCGCAGGCGACGGCGGCCTCGACGCGCGCGCGCTCGCGCCCCACGAACAGGGCACGGCGCGCGCCGGGGGCGTCGGGGTCGAGCGCGTCGGGCGTGTGGTCCCAGCCGTCGTGGGTAGGTCCGTAGACGCGCGGCGCGACGGCCACCACGTAGCCGGCGCGCTCGTAGCGGCGCCGCTCCCGCTCGAGCGGGCCCGCCTCGAGCAGCTGGCGCAGCAGCGGCCGGAGCCCCGCGCCGAGGGCCACGTCGTCCGCCTGACCGCTCCCGACCGGGTAGCGCAGCGGGCGCTCCGTCGCCTCCCGCCGTGCCCGGGCGACGGCGGCCGGGTCCCGCACCGGCAGCGAGCGCGCGAGCTCACGCACGCGCGACATCGGCGCACCCGTCGGGGCTGTGGCGTCTTACTCGTGGGGCCCGCATTCTGCTAGGTGTCGGGGGTGCCCGCGCGGCGCTCCGCCCGCGCGTCACCACCTGGGCCCCCATCGAACCCGCAATCCTCCGCCGTCGCAAGGCAAGCCGTCGCCGGGGGGCGACCGCATGAGCTCGCTCGCGCTCGTCGCCGGCGTGCGGCGCCTCGTGGACGCGAGCCCGGCGCTCGTGCTCGCGGACGTGCGCCGCGAGCGCGGTGGGCTGCGCGTCCGCTGGACGTGGCCGTCCGGAGGTGCGGTCACGGTCGAGGTGGGAGCGGTGGGCGAGCGCGGCGCGCGCCTCACGCGCGGTCGCGTCGCGCTCCGCTACGAGCTCCGCGACGTCACGCCCTCGGCCGAGGTGCGCGACGCCGTCCTCGCGGCCGCGGACGCCGCGGCCGACGTCGTCGACGGCTGGCTCGCGCGCGCCGGCGGCGCGGAGCTCGGGCCGTGGCTCGAGCGGGACCGGGCTCCCGCGCCCGAGGCCCCCCCGGCGCTCGCGGCCGCGCTCGGGCTCGAGCCCGGCACGGCGCTCGGCGCGGGGTTCACCGTGGTCGACGCGACACCGGGGCCCGATGGTGGCGTGTGCATCGACCTCCGGGCGCGCGACCTCGGAGCGGCGCGCGCGCGCGTCGTCGTCCGGAGCGCCGACCGGGTCGATCTCGTCGGTGGGCGTGCGGACGCCGTGCCGATGGTCGCCGCCATGCGCGCGGCGGTCGGCTTCCTCGCCGCCTGCCGCCTGCCGCCCGCCGTGCCCGTCGCCCCGCGGCGCCTCGAGCTCGC
Organism: Polyangiaceae bacterium; assembly: GCA_020848455.1. Taxonomy (GTDB): domain Bacteria; phylum Myxococcota_A; class Polyangia; order Polyangiales; family Polyangiaceae; genus JACRDA01. Next base: position 10,722 of record JADLAB010000639.1, on the reverse strand, counting down.
GCCGGCCGGGGTGGCGCCGGCCGGGCCCGGGGCGCACGCCGCCTCCGCCCCGGAGGTCGCGGTCGTGCAGGTGGACTCGGATTGCGGGCAGCACTGCGAGTTCTGCGCCATCCCCGACGTGTTCGCACCGCGCGACCGGCCGCTCGCCGAGCTCGTGGCCGAGCTCGAGCGGGCGCACGCGGCCGGGGCCCGGGTGGCGATGCTCACCGGCGTCGATCCGCTCGCCCACCCGGCGGCGCTCGAGCTCGTCGCCGCCGTCCGGGCGCTCGGCTTCGAGCGCCTCGACTTGCACGGGCCGGGACGGCGCTTCGCGGAGCGCGATTTCGCCGAGCGGCTCGTCGCGGCGGCGCCGGCGGAGCTGCGCGTCAGGCTCCCGCTCTACGGCGCGACCGCGGCCACGCACGACGCGGTCGTGGCGCGCCGCGGGGCATTCGACCAAGTCCTGCGCGCCCTGGCGCACCTCTGTGCGCTCCGCGGCAGCGAGCGGCTCACGCTCGTCTCGGTGTGCACGCGGCGCGTGCTCCCCGAGCTCTCGGCGATCGAGCGGCTTGCCGAGGCGCACGGCGTCGCACTGCTCTTGCGGATGCCGTTTCCGGACGGGGAATCGCGGGCCGACCGCTACTTCGACGTCGCCCCGACGATGACCGAGGTGGCCCGCTCGCTCGTCGCGAGCGGCGCACGCCTGTCCCTCGTGGCGGGCATCGCCGGCATGGCGCCCTGCGTGGTCGCACAGGCCGTGCTCGAGCATGCGCCCGAGCGCCGCGTCGAGCTCGCCACCTGCCTCGCCGCGCTGGCGGCGCGCGGCGTGCTGCCGACCGGAGCGCGCACCCCGGCCGTGCCGTGCGTCCACCGGGCGACGTGTGCGCTCGTGCCGCCGTGCACCGGCGAGGTACTCGGCGCGTACGTCGCTTGCCACGGTGCGGCCGAGCTCGTGCCGCCCGCGGCCGAGGTGCTCAGCCGTTCGGGGCGAGGACCGTGAGGCGGTTGCGCTTGCGCAGCGCGCTCTCGAGCCGGGCGTGGATGCCGCGTGCGCCGAGCCGGGCCTCGAGCAAGGCCGCGACGTGCTGCGCCACCTCGCCCGGAGCCGTGCCGCCGCCGAGCAGACCGCCGGTGTGCTCGAGCACGACCTGCATCACGCGCCGGGTGCGCTCCGGGTCGAGCTTCGCGCCCGGCTCGGCCTGGTAGTACACGCCGACGCCGCGCGCGACGCCGAAGTAGCGCGCGCCCTCGCGGGCGCGCTCGAAGCAGATGCGCCAGGTGCTCCCGGGCTCGGTCACGGCCACGCTGCCGAGCGGCTCGACGGCCGCGGCCATCGGCGCGTGCTCCGGGGCCAGGTGCCCGAGGAGCCACGCGACCGCCGCGGGCGACAGGGCCAGGTCGCGCACCACGTCGCCGGCGCGCTCGAGGTGTCCGTGGTCGACGAGCCGGGCGAGCCACGGCTCGAGCGCCGCCACGGTGTCGGCGCCGTAGGCGGAGCCGAGCGGCGCGAGGTCGGCGACGCGCGTGCGCTCGAGCTCCGAGACCAGATCGCTCGCGCACTCGAGCGCGGGCGTGGTGGCCCGCGCCGCGTAGCCCGGCGCGCGCGGGTCGAAGCGGCCGCTGCGCTCCTGGTTCTGGTACACGAGCCGGCCGAACAGCGTCGACTGCGCGTGGCGCCCGTAGCCGAGGGTCGTGCGCCGCGTGCGGTCGCGCGCCGAGAAGTCCTCGAGGTGCGTGTGCCAGTCGCGCGCGAGGTCGCGTCGGAACAGGATCACCGTGTCCGGGCGGAAGCCGATGTCGTAGCCAGGGGCGCGCGCCGCGACCGCGTCCGCGAGCCGCAGGCCGAGCTCGCGGAACTCCCGGGCCACGCGGCGCCGGTGCTCGTCGTCGCGGTAGGGTGCGGCGAAGTGCGAGTCGTTGAGGAGCTGCACGCACAGGGTGCTCGGGCCGAGCGCGAGACCCGCGCTCACGCCCTCGAGCGTGGAGGCGAGGGGCTCGTCCCCGAGACCGTGGATGTAGTCGAGGTTCACCTCCGCGATGCCGGCGAGCAAGGCGTCGCGCACGGCGGCCACCACGTGCTCGGGCCGCTGGCCACCGCGGTTCACGCGCCGCAGCACCTCGGGCGCGTGCGACTGCACGCCGAAGGATACGCGGTTCACGCCGTGGGCGCGCGCCACGGCGAGCTTGTCGCGGCTCGAGTGGAGCGGGTGGCCCTCGAGGCACACGAGCGCGCCCGGGCCGAAGCGGTGGTGCCGCGTCACCGTCGCGAGCAGGCGCTCGAGCTCCGCGGGCTCGAGCAGGTTCGGCGTCCCGCCGCCGACGTACAGGCGATCGAGGTCGTGACCGAGCGCGCCGTCGAAGAACGCGACCTCCGCCTCGAGGTACTCGAGGTAGCGCGCCACCTGGCCCGGGTCGGCGAGCGCCTCGGTGGCGCAGTCGCAGTAGGTGCAGATGCTCTGGCAGAAGGGCACGTGCACGTGCACGCCCCAGCGCTCGGGGCGCAGGCCGTCCTGCCGATACGCCGCCCACAGCTCGCGCGCCCGCTCCGCCGTGAGCGGCGTCGGAAAGCCGCCGACGGCCGCGGCGAGCGCCACGCTGAGCCCGCGGAGGGCATCGCTGGGCGCCGACGAGGTGCGCGGCGCGCGGGGAGGTGGGGGCTCGCTGCCGGTGGGGGCCGCTCCGGGCGCGAGCCGCAGCCGCCGCGGCTGGTCCGCGCGCGGCGCGTGGCTCCGCGGTCCGTAGGCGCGGTCGAAGAGCTCGCGCACGACGGCGCGCTCCGCGTCGTTCCGGGCGAAGGCGTCCGCAGCGCGCCGCAGGTCGAGGACCAGGTCGTCTGCCAGCTCCTGATCCACCTCGAGCCCGTAGTCCGTGCGGAAGTTGAAGCGCGGGACGGCCTCGTGCACCCGGCTCGCGAAGTCGAGCAGATCGACGCCGGCCGCCGCGGCGCGGGCGTACGCGCCCCGGCCGAACAGGGCGCGCAACGCGTCCATGTTCACCTTGAGCTGCTGCATCTCGAACAGATCGCGCACGTTGCAGCCCGCGCTCTCGTACACGTTGAAGGGGTAGTCGGGGTCGGCGACGATGCCGTACTTGTCGCGGTGGTCGCCCATCTCCGTGCCCGGGATGGCGACGAGGCGGTAGAGGTTGACGAGCCAGATGCCCTTGCCGAGCAGGAAGCGCAGCGAAGAGCGGAGCTCGTCGGGGCCGATGCCCGGCAGGCCGTAGATGAGGTCGACGCGCAGATCGGGGTAGTGGGGCAGCACCGCGTCGAGGATGTGATCGAAGCGCTCGACCGAGAGCGCCTTGCGGCCCATCTCGGAGAGCGTGTGCTCGTTGGCGGTCTGCAGGCCGAGCTGCAGCGTGTCGAAGGCGCCCACGAGCTCGCGCACATACGAGAGGTCACGGTGGAGCAGGAACACGTACCCGCTCACGTGCACCGGGTGCCGCTTGTGCTTCTTGATGCACGCGGCCAGGAAAAGGACGTGCTCGACCGAGATGTCGAGCCCGGCGTCGGTGAGCCACAGGTGGCGCACCTCGGGGCGCGCGAGGATGGCTGCCAGATCCGCCTCGATGACGGCGCGGTCGCGGGTGCGGAGCTTCGCCTTCTGGCTGCCCCAGTTGCAGAAGCTGCAGCGGAAGGGGCAGCCGCGGGTCGTCTCGTAGAGCACATACGAGCCGAGCGCGTCGAGCACCGGCGCGGTCATGAGCGGCGGGAGCTTCTGGACGTCGGGCAGCGGCCGGTCGGGCGTCACGTGGGCCGCGCCCTCGGCGTCGTGCCACCCGATGCCGCCGATGGCGTCGAGCGCCGGGGCGCCATCGAGCAGGTGCAGGAGCAGCTCCGCGAACGGCTGCTCGCCCTCGCCCTCGACCACGAGGTCGACGCCGTCGGGACCGAGGCGCGCGAGGTACTCGGCGCGGTGCACGACCATGGGGCCGCCGTGCCACACCCGCACACCGGGGAGCAGCCGCTTGACGAGCCGGCTCAGGGTGACGTGATCCCCGTAGTTCCACGGCTGGCAGGTCAGGCCGACGACGTCCGGCGCGAGGCGGAGGATCTCGTCGAGGATGAGCTCCGGGGGTGCATCGCGCGGGTAGCTCCGGACCTCGATGGCGACGCGCGGCGCGAGCTCCGGGAGCGTCTCGACGTGGCGGCGCAGGCAGAACGCACCGAGCGCCCAGGGAGCGTTCGCCCGCGTCCACTCGCCGCTCTGGCGGTCGCCTAGCGTCTTGCACAGAAGCAAGACCCGCAGCGGCGCCGCCGCAGTCCCTCGATCCATCCCGCGCAGCGTATCATGTGCGATTCGGCGCACCACCCGGGTGCCCCGGGGCGGGGCGGCACCTGCCCGACCCGGTCGCGGCGCCGCGGTGGCTGGCTCCGGGGAAAGAAGTTACGCTACGGCACATGCGCGTCGCGTTCGTGTGGATCAACTGGGGCGGGCCGCTCGGCATGAGCCAGGGCGTGTCGATCCTCGCGTCGGAGCTCGCGGACGCCGGGCACGCCGTCACGGTGCTCCACTACCACGAGAGCCTCCCCGGCCCGCAGACCCCCGCGGAGTGCGCCGCCGCCATCGCCGCCGTCGGGCCGGACGTGGCGCTCTTCTCGTTCGGCTCGAATCAGGCCGCGGTGGCGCGCAGCGTCGTCGACCTCTTGAAGGCCCGGTGCCCGAGCCTGCCCACGCTCGCGGGCGGCGTGCACTGCACGCTCACGCCCGAGGAGCCCCTCGGCTGGGGCTCGCTCGACTACGTCTTCGTGGGCGAGGCGGACGGCCGCATGGACGGGCTCGTCACGCGGCTCGCTCGGGGCGAGGACATCGCGGGCGAGCCGAACATCGCCTGCCGGCGCCAGGGCTTCGTGAAGAAGTCGCGCGTGGAGAGCCTGCCCGACGTCACGCGCCAGGCGCGCCCGTTCTGGGAGGGCATCGACTACCGCGATCTCTGCATCCGCATGCGCGGCGTCGTCGACGTCGTGGCCGGGCGCGGTTGCCCGTACCGCTGCACCTACTGCCACAACGCCGGCCTCATCGAGCTCTACCGCGCCGACCTCGGTGTGCCGATGAGCAAGATCGGCTTCACCCGCACGCGCGATCCGCACGCGCTGCTCGAGGAGTGCATCCACTATCGCGCCATCTGCGGCGAGCACCTCAAGATGTTCTCCTGGGGCGACGACATGGCCGTCATGTCGAAGGACTTCCTGCGTACCTGGGCGGAGATCTACCCGCGCGAGTTCCCGGATCTGCCCTTCGCGCTCAACGCCACCTTGAACTTCCTCGACGACGAGGTGGTGGCGCTGCTCGGGCGCGCCGGCTGCAACCTCGTGAAGTTCGGGCTCGAGAGCGGCTCGGCGCGCCTGCGCAAGTTCCTGCGCCGCCCCGACTACAAGCCGGAGGTCGTGAGCGAGGCGCTCGCGCGCTTGCGGCGCCACGGCATCAACACCCGCGCCTACGTCATCGTGGGCGTGCCGACCGAGACGGAAGAGGAGATGCTCTCGACCTTCAAGCTCGGCGCCGCGCTCCGCATCGACAGCGTGCGGCCGTCGATCCTGTTCCCATACCCCGGCACGCCCATCTACGACTACTGCCAGGAGCGCGACCTCGTCGATCACGAGGTGCTCGGCGGCGTCCACAACTACTACTCGCGCACGGTGCTCCGCGGCTTCGACGCGCGCATGCACCTCTTGCTCGGCCGCATCATGGACACCTACCCGATGATCATGAACGCCGAGCTCGGCGGCGAGGTCGGCGCCGCCTTCGCTCCCCTCGCGCAGGCCGTGCTCCACACCCCCGAGGAGCGCTGGCTCGCGGGCGAGCGCGAGCGCGTGCTGCGCGAGCAAGAGCGCCTCAACGTGCGCTTCCGCGACACGCACGCCGAGTTCTACGCGGTGCCGTTCCCCGAGCGACCGGACGCGAGCTTTCTCATGCGGGCCCGCTCGCGTCCGCTCGTCAACGTGGACGACGCTCCGAACCGCGACATCGACGCCAGCTGATGCTGCCGCGGGAGCGCCGCCACGGGCCCGCGCCGCGGCCTCCGGACGACCGGCGCGCCGCGCCTTGCCGGGCTTCGGAATCGCGGTCTAGGCTCCGCGCATGAGCCCCGCCCCGCGCGTCGTCGTGACCGGTGTGGGCGGGCTCATCGGGTCGCACGTGGCGCTCCAGGCCCTCGCGGCCGGCGCACGCGTGGTCGGCTGCGACAGCTTCGTCACCGGTCAGCGGCGCAACGTCCCCCGGGACCTCGAGCTCCGCGAGCTCGACTGTCGCGACGTCGCGGCGATGCGCGGCCTGTGTCGCGGCGCCGAGGTGGTGATCCACTGCGCCGCGGCGCCCTACGAGGGGCTCAGCGTCTACTCGCCGCATTTCGTCGCCGATCACAACTTCGGCGCGAGCGCGGCCGTCTTCAGCGGGGCGATCGCCGCGGGCGTCGGGCGCGTGGTGTTCACCTCGAGCATGGCGCGCTACGGGCGCGGGCCGCTGCCCTTCGTCGAGGCGCAGGCGCCCGAGCCGGTCGACCCCTACGGCGTCTCGAAGGTCGCCGCCGAGATGCTCTTGCGCTCGCTCGGCGAGCTGCACGGAATCCGCTGGGTGGTCGGCGTGCCGCACAACGTCGTCGGGCCGGGGCAGCGCTACGACGACGTGTATCGCAACGTCGCGGCGTTGATGGTCAACCGCGTGCTGGCGGGCGAGCGACCGGTCGTGTACGGCGACGGGCAGCAGCGCCGCTCGTTCACCCACGTCGCGGACGTGGCCGAGCAGCTCTGGGCGCTCGCGACCCGGGACGGCGTGGCCGGGCAGGTGTTCAACCTTGGCAGCGACACCGGGTTCATCACCATCAACGAGCTCGTGCGGCTGGTGCTGGCGCGCACCGGCGTGGAGGGCAGCCCCCGCTACCTGCCCGCGCGACCCGGGGAGGTGCGCGACGCGACCTGCTCGCACGCGCGCATCGAGGAGCTCATGGGCGGTCGCTCCGAGCGCAGCCTCGACGACGCGCTCGACGCGCTCATCGCCGAGGTGCGCGCGCTTGGTCCGCGCCCGTTGCGGCCCGATCTGCCGCTCGAGATCTCGGACGCGCGCGTGCCGGCACCGTGGCTCGAGGAGCCGGCTCCTGGGTGACCTGCGGCGCGCCGGCGCGCGCGGCCGCACCGTGCCGTCGCCAGCGCAGCTTCAGCTTGAGCTCGCGCGCGAAGGCCTCGAGCTTGTTGGTCTCGCGGTCGGCGAGCACGTTCTGCACGAGGCGCAGGGCCGCCGCCGGCCGCGCGGCGAAGCGCGTGGCGTAGAAGGTGGCGAAGATGAGGTAGCGCCAGAAGGCGAGCTCGAGCGGCGTGAGCGCGTCGCAGTAGCTGCCCTGCCCGTCCTTCGGGGGGGTGAGGCCCGTCATGTGCAGGGCGCTCATGAGCTCCTCGTCGTCGTGACGCAGCTTGCCCCGTGCGTCGAGCTCCCGGTAGAGCTCGCTGCCCGGCGCCGGGTGGAAGTAGTGCGCCGAGATGTCCTCCACGCCGAGCTGCGCCAGGCGCCGCACCATCGCGAGCGTCTGCCCGAGGCCGGCGCGCGTGTCGAAGGGCAGCCCGACGATGAAGTAGCAGCTCACGTGCATCCCGGCCGGCACGGCCACCCGCACCGCATCGTAGAGCGTGTCCTCGGCCATGCGCTTCTTCAAGCGCTCGCGCACCTCGGGCGAGCCGCTCTCGGGCGCGAAGGCGAGGTAGCGGCAGCCGGCCCGCACCATGAGCTCGGCGAGCTCGGCGTCGAAGGCCTCGCAGCGCGTGCCGGCGGGCAGCTGCCAGGTCACGTCGAGCCCGCGCGCCAGGATCTCCTGGCACAGCTCGACGATGAAGCGGCGCTTCACCACCGCGGTGAGGTCGTGGAACGGGAACGAGCGCGCGCCGTAGCGGTCCACGTAGCTCGCCATCTCGTCGACCACGAGGCGCGGCGAGCGCGCCTGCCAGCGGGTGGTCCACATGTCGGGCGAGGTGCAGAAGGTGCAGGAATAGGGGCAGCCGCGCGTCGCCAGGATGGGCAGCGAGAAGCCGAGCCGCATGCCGAGCGAGAAGTCGTGGGCGTTGTAGCTCGCGACGTCGAACAGATCCCAGGCCGGTGGGGCGATGCGATCGATGTCGCGCTGGCGCGCGCGGCGCGGCGTCGCGTGGTACGCGCCGTCCCGCAAGAAGGCCACGCCCGCGACGTCGTCGCAGCACCGTGCGCCGCGCTCGAGTGCGGCGAGCACGCAGACGAAGGTCTCCTCGCCCTCGCCGATCGCGACGAGGTCGAGCGGCGCCTCGCGCAGCGAGCGCTCGGGCAGGGCGCTCAGGTGCTCGCCGCCGGCGACGATGAAGGCCCGCGGAAAGCGCGCGCGCAGGGCCACCACGAGCTCGCGCACGAGCGGCCATAGAAAAGAGAAGGTGCAGCCGACGGCGAGGACCTCCGTGTCCTCGGGCACGGCGGCGGCGAGCTCGGCGGGGCCGGCGCCGATGCGCAAGAGGTCGCGGTCGCGCGCCGTCTCGTGCGGCGCGAGCGCGATGGCGTCCACCACGCGCACGAGGTGGCCCGCCTCGCGCGCCGCGGCCGCGACGTACGCGAGCCCGAGCGGCAACGAAGGCTTCATCGTGCCGAGGTTCCGCACGTTGAGCAGGGTCGGCGGGTGAACGACCGTGACCTTCATCCGTTCTCCAGGCGAGCCTCGGGTGCGCGCGAGCGCGCGCGCTCGCGCGCACACGCCGCGGCCCTGCTCCGAGCTCGGGCCGCGCAGGTCTCCATCCACCCCGAGCGTACCCGATCCGGCCGGAGCGCGCCGCTCGGGCAGCGGCCCGTGTGCTAGGCTTCGCGCCTCGGATGCGCTTCTTCCAGCTCGATGCGCGCCTCTTCACGGCGGCCAAGCTCGCGCGCCGCGTGGTCGACCAGCGGCTCGGGCGCTCGCGGCCGCTCTTTGCGACCTTCTTCGTGACACGGCGCTGCAACGTGCGCTGCACGGGCTGCTGGTATTACGACGTGCTCGATCCGGCGTTGCGCGCGAGCGAGCCCGACACCGCGACCGCCCTCGCGATCCTGCGGCGCCTCGGCGAGGCCGGCGTGCCGGTGGTGCAGATCGCCGGCGGCGAGCCCTTCCTGCGGCGCGATCTCGCCACGCTGCTCCGCGCGGGTCGCGACGCGGGTCTCAGCGTCGCCATCATCACCAACGGGATGCTGGTCTCCGCCGCGGCGCTCGGCGCCGTCGACGAGGCCTGCGAATGGGCTCTGTACTCTCCCCACGTGCCGGAGGAGCTCGCGCCGGAGAACGGCCAGCGGCAGTACGAACAGGGCTGGGAGGGCTTCCGGCGCATGCGGCGCGCGCTGTCGCGGCCGCACCTGGCGTGCGCCGTCACGGTGAGCCGGCTGACGGTGCCGCGCCTGGGCGAGATCCTCGGGCGCGCGCTCGCGGCCGGCGCGGACAGCGTGAAGTTCCAGCCGGTGTTCACACCCGCCTTGTTCCCGTCCCCTGCCGAGGCGCGACACGCGGTCGACGTCATGGGGAGCTTCCAGGCGCGCTACCCGGACCGCATTGCCGTCAGCGCCGCCTTCCTGTCGCGCTTCGCCGCGTTCTTCGGCCCGGCGCCGACCGTGGCCTGCACCGTGCGACGCTTCTTCCACATCGGCGTTCACGTGGACGGCACGGTGTGCGCTTGCTGCCCGATGGACCAGCCGCTCGGCAGCCTGCTCGAAGCGCCGCTCGAGACGCTGCTGGCGCGCGACGTGGCGGAGCATCACGACTGCTACGGCTGCCAGCGGCTCGACATCGTCCAGGCCCTCAGGCTGTGCGGCGCCGAGGCGCCTGCGTCCGCGGCCGGGTCGGTCGCTCGGCGCCTGCGCGCGCGGTCGCTGTCGGTGGTCGGTCAGGTCCGCGAGTGAGGCGGCGCCGGGCCAGCCTGCGGCGACTGGGTCGGACCCTGTTGCCGCTCGCGGTGGCGTACGGCGCGGGGCTGTGGTTGCTCGGCGCCCTGCTGCTCGAGCTGCACGTCCACCGCTCGACGCTGCTCGGTCTCGTGAGCGCGCTGCCGGCGAGCGGGCTCGCCGTGTGGTTCAGCGGCCACGAGCGGCGGCGCTTCGATCGGCGTGCCGTCGTGTGGGCGGCAGTGCGCGGGGTGCTCCTGTTCGCGCTCTTCGCGGGCATGTTGTGGCTCTTCGATTACCGGACCAAGAACCGTGCGGCCTGGGCGATCTGGGTACCGCTCATGACGCTCGATTTCGCCCCGTCCATGCTGACGGCGCTGCCCTGGCTCGCGCTCGGGTGCCTCGGCGGGCTCTTCATCTCGTACGACCTCGTGGTGCTGCGGTGGCGGCGCTTGCCGTTCGTGGTGGCGTACCTGTGGCCCGCGGTGTGGGCCTTCTTCGCGTTCACGGGGTTCTACCGCGCGAGCTTCGACACCATCGACCCGGCGGTCGTGACGCGGCAGCCGGGCGTGCGCATCCTGGCGCCGAGCGGCGTCGCGGGCTGTGGTCTCTTCGCCGCGCGCTGCTCGAACCGCATCTTCCCGCGCGCCATGGGGGTCGACCCCCGGACGCGCACGCTCTTCGCGGGCTTCGGGTCGACCGCCTCGGACCTCGTGCGCGGCCAGCCCATGCTGCTCGCGCTCGAGGTCGACACGGGCCTGGCGACCTGGCTCCCGGGCAGCGACGCGGCGAACCAGATCCGCAACGTGGCCGTGGACGAGGCCGAGCGCCTGCTCGCGGTCGGGCAGTGGGGCAGCCACCGGGTGGCGCTCTACGACCTCGAGCGGCG
>JADLAB010000638.1 GCA_020848455.1 Polyangiaceae bacterium | reverse complement strand
CCGGCCCACCACCTCGGCCGCGACGGCCGCGCCGTAGCCCGAGCCCCCGCCGAGATCGACGAGCGTGTCGCCCGCGCCGAGCTCGAGGGCGTCGAAGGCGAGCGCGTAGGCGTGCAGCGCCGAGACGGTCGAGCCGCCGTCGGCGGTGAGGGCGAGCGCGCGGTCGTCGCCGCTCTCGCCCACGAGCTCGAGCGGCACGAAGCGCTCGCGCGGGACGGCGACGAGCGCCCGGGCCACCGCGGGGCTCGCCCCGAGGCCGCCGACGACCGCGGTCCGGAGGGCCCGCGCGGCCGTCGCGAGCTCGGCGTCGCCCGCCAGGCGTGCGCGCACGCTCGGCCGCAGCCAGAGGGGCTCGGCGTCGCCGGGCTCCGCGCCCGGCTCGAGCGCGCCCACCGCCACCGACTCTTTCGCGTCGGCCGGCTCGAGCGCGCCCACCGCCACCGACTCCTTCGCCTCGGCCTCCGTGAGCGCGCTCCACAGCTGCCACATGGCGAGCGTGTGGAGCTCGCGGCGCGGGCTCGCGAGCTCGACCTGCTCGGCGATGGCGCGCTCGTAGTAGTCGCGCGCCGGGCCGTCGTAGCGGAAGCGCCCGGGGATGGCGCGCAGGATCGGGTCGAACAGCTCGCGCTTGAGCTCGAGCGCCCTCCGGAAGTCGAGGCTCGCCGACGGATCGACCCACTCGGCGAGAAAGTCCTGATCGCCGTCGTGCCACCACGGGTAGCGGTGCACGTGCATCCCCGTGTCGCGCTCCCACCGCCCGCGCTCCTCGTCGATGGGCGAGCCCGGGTAGAGCCGGAACGGATCGACCGAGAGAAAGCCGCTCGTGCCGCGCGGATCGTCGACGAACAGGCGGCGCAGGTAGGCGGCGCTCGTGCGGAGCGAGCGCTCGGTCTCGCCCGGGTGGCCGACGATGACGTTGCAGCCGAAGGGCACCCCGAGCTCCCGCGCCGTCTGCGCCACGTCGAGCATCTTCTCGAGGTAGCTCTCGAGCTTGCCGGCCTTGCGGATGCGCTTCAACTGCTCGGGGTCGCCGGACTCGAGGCCGAAGCCGGGCGAGACGTTGGCGCGCGCCATGAGCGCGAGATCGTCCTTGTCGATGAGGTCGACGCGGATGAGGAGCCACACCTTGCGCGCGCGGCACGGCCGGCGCGCGAGCTCCTCGAGGAAGGCCTTGCGCCAGGCGTTCTTCATGCCGAAGAGCGCGTCGGCGATGAACAGCGTGAAGCGCGACAGATCGAGGAAGCGATCGAGGCGGTGGATCTCCTCGACCGCGCGCCCCGGCTCGAGCGCGCGCCACGAGACGTCGCGCTTGGCGCGCTCCATGCAAAAGGCGCAGTCGTACGGGCAGCCGCGCGACAGGTAGATCTCGGCCTGCGAGGCCATGCGGTGCGCGATCGGCCGGTAGCGCGACAGGAGCTCCCAGTCGTAGCTCGCGAGCGCGTTCGGATCGGCGAGCGACTCGGGGCCGCGCACGCGCCCGAGCGGGCGCTTGCCCGCGACGAGCGCGGTGCAGAGGCCGACGAGCGGTGCCTCGCCGTCGCCCACCACCACGTAGTCGAAGGGCGAGCCCGCGCCGAGGAAGTCGTCGGGTCGGGCGCTCGGGTGGTAGCCGCCCGTCGCGAGCCAGGCGCGGGGCAGGGCGCGGCGCAGCTCGGCGCCGATGACCATCACCTTGAGATAGTCGTACGAAGAGTAGCAGGAGATGCCGACGAGGTCGTAGCCGGGCGCCGCGATGCGCGCGAGATCGACGGGCCCGAAGGCGCGCTCCATGTCGAGGTCGACGACGTCGACGACGGCGCCGGCGGCCTTGAGCGCCGCGGCGATGGACAGGAGCTGCGGCACGCCGAAGTTGGCGCCGCCGGCGAACAGCCCGCCGGGCCACAGGAGCAGCACACGCGGGCGATCGAGGCGCGGAGGCATGGCGTTCGCGCGTCGCGCCCGGCGTCACATCTGCTTCGGCGGCTTCGGCATCGGCACGCTGAGGCACACCCGGGGCGGGGGCCGCGGTGGCGTGGCGGTGCTCGTCGTGCTCGCGGTCGGGACGGGCGTGCCGGCGTCCGGCTCGCCGACGATGGCGCTCGCGGTGCCGGGCGCGGTGCCGGTGCTCGTGCCGGGGGCCGTCGCGGTGGCCGTGCTCGTCGTGGCGGGCGTGCCGGCGTCGGGCGCGGGCGCGCCCGCGTCTTGCCGGTCGCCCACGGGCTCGACCGACAGACAGACACAGGCACCGCTCGCCCCGACGAGCCCGACGCCCGCGAGCGCGGCCGACACGAAGGTCGCGCGGCGCGCCAGGATGTGGCTCCGCGAGGTGCTCGCGGACGCGGGTAGGGGCTCGCTCGGACGGTCGTTCGCGCGCTGCGTCATGGGACGGGATCCTACCAGACCGAGGGGCTAGCCACCCGTCGCCGTCGGGGGCGGCTTGATCTTCAGGCACACGGTCGGCGGCAGCGGCAGCTTCAGGCACGGTCGCGGCGCGCCGGCGTCCGCGGGGGCGGAGCCCGTTGCGCTCGCGCCGGGAGGCGCACCCGCGTCGGACTCGCCCGCGCTCGGGCTCGCGGTCGTGTCGGGGCCGGTGCTCGCCGTGCCCGAGGTGGCCGCGGTCGAGCCCGTCGCCGCGCCCGCGTCGGCGGACGGCGTCGCGGGGACGTCGCCGTCCCGGCGGTCGTCGATGTCGAGGCACGTCCGCGGCCCGCAGGCCGTCGCTGCCAGGCCCGCGGTCCCGAGCGCCACGGCCACGAACTTCGCGCGCCGGGCGAGGATGTGCCGGCGCGCCTCGTCGTCGCCGCCCGCGTCGCGCCTCTTCGGGTCTCGGTCGTCGCTCATCGCGTCTCCTCGGCTGCGCGCCTCACAGGATCACGTCGAGGCGTCGCCGTCCGGTGCCCGGCGCGCGCCCCTCGCCCTCGCGCGCCCGCGCGAGCTCGAGCTCGAAGTCGTCGTCCACGTGCTGCCACAGGAACGGATCCGGCAGGCGCCGCTCCCCCGCGAGGCCGAGCACCCACTCGGCCGCGGCGCCGCAGCCGCCGGCGCAGCTCTTCTGATGGAGGCAGCCCTGGCAGAAGTCGGGCAGCCGGTCGTGGTACCGCCGTACCTCGGGTGCCGTCACGAGCGCGGCGACGTCGACCCCTTCGTCGAGGATGTCGCGAGCGCCGCCGATCGCCGTGCGGTGCAGGGTGCAGTTCTTGAGCTTGCCCTCGGGGCCTAGCGCGAACTCCTGCAGCGGTGTCGCGATGGCGCACACGCCGAGCTCGATGGGCGCGTACTCCTGCCAGTCGAGCACGCACGGCGGGATCGGCATCGTGCAGGTGAGCCGCATGTCGCGCTCGCGCGCGTACGGCAAGGCCTGGCCGAAGGCCTCGACGATGTCGGCGCGGCTCGGCAAGAGCGCCGCCACGTGACTCCGCGCGTAGCCGGCCGGGCTGAAGCGGCTGAGCGCCACGTGGCGCACGCCGAGCGTGTGCCAGAGCTCGAGCGTGGCGCCGACGGCGGCGGCGTTCTTGCGCGTGACGACCGTGCAGCCCACGACCGTGACGCCGGCGGCCCGGAACGCCGCGACGCCGCGCAGCGTCTTGTCGAAGTGCTCCTCGCCGCCGACGTGCTCGCCGTGGAGCGCGGCATCGGGGCCGTTCAGGGTGATCTGCACGTAGCGGATGCGCTGGCCGTACGCGGCCAGCCGCGTGGCCAAGGCGTCGGTCACGAGCCCGCCGTTCGAGATGATGTGCACGCCGAGGTCGGCCGCGGCGCACAGATCGAGCAGCGGCCAGACCTCGGGGCTCGAGAAGGGCTCGCCCCCCGTCAGGGTGACGTGGTCGAGCTCGAGGGCCGCGAAGAGCTTCTTCACGCGCCGGAGCATTGGCGACTGCGCGCCGCGCCCGAGGCTCGCGCCGTTGTCGTCGCGCCACTCGTTGTAGCAGTAGTCGCACTTCTGGTTGCAGTGCGCCGTGAGCTCGATGGCGACGCTGTTCACGCGCGGCCGCGTCCCCGTCCCCGACTCTCCCATCCGCCGAACGCTAACACCTCGGGCCCGTGCCGCAAGCGCGGCCGCCGCCCGGGCGCCGCTCCCGGTCCGAGCGCGTCGCAGCGCGTGAGATATCGCGTGAGCACGAGGCCGCTATCGCGGTACAACTCGGTCGCGCGCTCACGCGCAGCGAGGAGACCCACATGGCCAAGGGACAGGAGAAGCCGAAGACCAACAACAAGGAGAAGCTCACCATCAAGGAGAAGCAGAAGCGGAAGAAGGAGAAGCAGGCGGCGAAGGGCAAGTGACCCCTCGCGCGGTGGTGACGCGACGGCGCCGCCCGGGCCCGTGCCCCGTGGCGCGGTAGGGCCCGCGGCCAGCGTGCGCGCGCCTTCGTTCCGGTGGCGTAGGCCACCGGCGCCGTCGCCGGCACCGCCCTGCTCGGGGGGCCGACCGAGGCCAACCACGGAGCTCGGCGCGGGCGCCGAGCCGCCCGGCTTGCCGACGCTTCCGTTGGCGGCGCCCGGGCCGAGCTTCGTCGTGGGGTGGAGCCGAGCCTGCTAGAGGTGCCCGGACAGGGTCCGCACAGCCGCGGGGTTGCCCGCGCCCTCGAGCAGGAACGGCAGCGTCACGAGGGGGATGGCGAGCTCGCGCTCGAGGCGCGCGAGGCTGCGCGCCTGCAGCTGCTCGCGTGCGGCGCGCCGTGCCCCCGAGTGCAGCGCGCGCTCGGCCGCCGTGCGGTGCCGGTGGGGCGCCACCTCGAGCAGCTCGGCGTGCTCGACCAGCGCCTCGCGCTCCTCGCGGTCGAGCAGCGGCTCGAGCATCTGGTTCACGACCAGCCCGAGCACGGGCAGCTCGAGCTCGCGCACCGACGCCACGAGCTCGATGGTCTCGGTCGTGGGCATGTCCTCCGGCAGGCTCACGACCACGACACCGCTGTCCGTGGGGTTGCGGAACATCTGCCAGGCGAGCTCCGCGTCGCGCCGCAGGATGCCCGGTGGCGCCACGTCGAGGATGACCTTCGGCACGCGCAGCATGTCGACGCCGTGGCCCGTCGACGGCGCGTCGAACAGCACCACGTCGAAGCGTGGGCTGCCGTCCTCGAGCTCCTCGGTCGTGTGGAACCAGGCCTTGCCGAGCACGGCCCACTCGTACAGCCCCGGCACGGCGCGGAAGAAGGCCTTGGTGTAGCGGTTGTCGGTGAGCGCGCGCGCGACGGAGCGGAAGCGCACCACCATGGTGCCGTACTCCTCGACGGCGCGCTCGGGCGCGATGCGACAGACCCACACGTTCGGCTCGGGGCTCACGAGGTCGTGGCCGATGGGCGGCACCCCGAACAGCGGGGACAGCCGGTCGTGGGCGCCGCTCGTGGCGAGCAGCACGCGCTTGCCGCGCCGCGCGAAGGCGAGCGCCAGCGACACGGTCACCGTGGTCTTGCCGACCCCGCCCTTGCCGGTCACGAACAGAAAGCGCCGCGAGCTCAGGGTCGCGACGAGCGGGGGTGCCTCCATCGGATGCGATGCGTAGGCGACCGAGGGGCGAGCGGCAAGGGGCAACGGGTGGCCCTGATCCGGCGGCAAGGTGCTTGCCCTGCGCTGGGGCAACAGGCTCCCGGCTTCAGACTCCAGGGCCGGAGAGCCCCGCACCCGCACCCGCTCGGTGCGCAACCGTAGGTCGGCTCGGCAGGGATTTCCCCCCTGAAGCCGGAAGCCTGCAGCCGCCGCGCTTGCGCGGGATCAGGGGGTGGTCAGCCCTCGAGGATCCGCAGGATCTCGGGCGGCGCGCAGCCGTAACCCTCGGCCAGCTCGATGAGCTGAGCGTTGTGCGACAACCCGAGCAGGAACTCGCGCGCGTAGCTCGTGCCGCGCAGGCCGTCCACGCGCCGCAGCAGCACCGGCATGGCGCGCTCGATGGCCTGGCGCGCGCCGGGCAGGTCGCCGCGGCCGAGCCGTGCGGCGTGCAGGGCGAGGTAGATCGGCGCCTCGTTGAGCAGGCTCGGCGCCCCCGCGTCGAGCAGATCGGCCGCCTCGGCGGCGATCTTCTCGGCGAGCTCCACGTCGCCGGCGCGCCGCTCGGCCTCGGACCAGAAGCCGAGCGCCGCCGGCAGGACGTCGCGGTTGTCGGTGGCGCGGTAGGCCTCGGCCGCGAGCTTGAGCAGCGTGCGGGCGCGCGCCACGCTCGCCTCCGGCCGGAGCAGGAGCTCGCAGCCGCGGTAGAAGAGCACGCCGAGCGTGACGCGGTCGCGCACCGTCCAGGTGCCGCTCGCCGCCTCGTCCGCCGCCGCGCGGGGCTCGGCGAGGGCGGCATCGAGGCCCGGGTCGTTCGTGCTCCGCGCGCTCGCGCCGAAGTGGGCGGCGTAGCCGAGCAACAGCATGCGCCCGAGGCGCGCCGTCCCCGAGCTGCCGATCTCCTCGGCCATGCGGATGCCGGCCTCGATCTCGTGCCGCGCCTCGGCCCGGGCGCCGATGGTGCTGAGCGCGAAGCCGAGGTTCATGGTGAGCATCGCCTCGCGCTGCTTCAGGCGCGCGGCGCGGGCCGCCTTGGCGGCGTTGCGGCGCGCCTCGAGCGCAGCCGCCAGCTGGCCGCGCGTCTGCCGCACGACCGCCAGCGTCTGCCAGGCGTCGACCGCGGCGGCCTGCACGCCGCGCGACAGGGCGAGGTCGAGCAGGTGCTCGGCCTCGAGCTCGGCCTTGGCGAAGTCGCCGGCGTAGGCGTAGCGCGTCGCCAGCGTCGCCGAGCAGCGCGCCTCCTCGTCGAGCAGGCCGAGGGCGGCCGCGCGCCGGCGCACCGCGAGGAGCCGCTCCTCGACGTCGGTGCCCATCGAGCGCGCGTCGTCGTAGCGCGCCCGTGCGCCCATGGTGCGGAGCTCGCTCGCCTCGTCGTAGGCGTTGTCGGCCATCGCCTCGATGGCCACGCTGCGCTCGCTCGAGCGCTCGTCGAGGCGCGAGTACACCTCGTCGAGCAGGGTCGCGCGCCCGAAGGCCACCTCGCGCCCCTCGGCGAAGGTGAGCGCCCGGTCGGCCATCGTGACCGCGTGCGACAGGGCGTTGGTGGCGAGGGCGCGGCGCGCTGCCACCTCCCAGTAGTCGGCCGCGAGCACGTGCTGGCCACCGAGGTCGTAGTGCTCGGCCACGGTCGCGGCGTCCTCGCCCACCTCCGCCAGCCAGCTCGCCGCCGCGGCGTGGAGCTCGGCGCGCAGGCCCTCGCCGAGCGAGGCGTAGGCGACGTCGCGCACGAGCGCGTGCTTGAACCAGAACTCGCGGTTGCCCGCGAAGCGGCTCGACTCGCGCTCGACCACGAGGTCCGCCTCGCCGAGGCGCGCGAGCGCGGTCGCCGCCGAGCGGACGCCGAGGGCGGCCACCGCCTTGTCCCACACCGCGAGGCCGAGCGCGCTCATCCGCAAGAGCGCCTCGTGGGCGGTGCCGTCGAGCGCGTCGAGGCTCACCTGGATGGCCGCCTCGATGGTGGGCACGGCCGCCAGCGGCTTGCCGGCGGCGATGACGCGCGCGAGCTCCTCGGCGAACAGCGGCGAGCCCGCGGCCTGCTCGGCCACCTGTCCGAGCTTCGGGTCGGAGGCGTCGCAGCCGATGACGGCGCGCGCGATCTCCATCGCCGCGCGCCGCGCGATCGGGCGCAGCTCGATGCGCACGTGCTCGCGCTCCGCAAAGCGCTGCGGCCCGTCCTTCCAGAACGACGGGCGCACGAGCAGGAGCAGGAACAGGGCACGGCCCGCGGCGCGGCTCGCGAGGTGGTCGAACCACGCGACCGACTCGGGGTCGAACCACTGCGTGTCCTCGAGGATGAACGCCACCGGCTCGCCACGCGTCAGCGTGAGCACGAGCTCGGTCATGGCCAGGTAGAGGATGTCGCGCGCCCGGCGCGGCTCGATCTCCGCCGGGAAGGGGCGGCCGGCGAGGAGGCGCGCGAGGAGGTTGCCCTCGTCGTGCTGCAGGGCGAGCTTCGCCAGGGTGCGCTCGAAGTCCTCGACGGTGGAGGTCTTGGGCATGCGCAGCAGATCGCACAGCGCGTCGCCCGCACCGCCGAGCGCGCGCGCGCGGCCGTAGGCCTCGCCGCGGGCCTGCACCACGAACGGGCCCGGGCAGTCGCTGCGCGCCTGCGTCTCGAGGCCCTTGCGCAGCTCGCGCGCGAGCCGGCTCTTGCCGATGCCCGGCGGCCCCGTGACGCTCACCACGATGGGCGTCTGCTTCTGACAGCAGCGCTCGAAGGCCGCGAGCATGGTGCCGAGCTCGCCGTCGCGCCCGACGAAGGGCGCGAGCTCGCCGCTCGCGCGGTGCTCGGGCAGGCGTGCGCCCACGAGCGACGCGCCCGACGGGTGGGGCGTGAAGTCGAAGGTGCTGCGCGCGAGCTCGGTGGAGGTCTCGTCGGCGACGAGCTCGCCCTCGCCGGAGTCGCGGGCGAGGGCCGCGGCGTGATCGACGACCTCGCCGACGGGGCGAGCCATCGTGACGTGCGCGCGGCCCGTCGCGACGCCCACGCGCGCGCCCGCCGTGGCCATGCGCTGGCCCACCTCGATGGCCACCGCCGCCTCGCCGCCCACGGCCCGCCGCGCCCCGAAGAAGGCCACGACCGCGTCGCGTCCGAGCGGCGCGGCCTGGGCGCCGTTCTCGCGCAGCCAGCCGAGCTCGCGCTCGCGCGCCTCGCCGGTGCCTACGTGGAGCGCGACGAGCGCGGTCATGAGGCGGCTCGCGCTCGAGTGCACGGACTCGTTCTGCTGCTCGAGGCCCGCCGCCAGGGCGGGCAGGCGCGGGTCGGCGCAGAGCGCGGCGAGGGCGCGCTCGACCTCGACCATGCTCGGTCGCGCGTGGCGGTCGATGTGCAGCATGCTCGCGACGAGCTCGTCGAGGGCCTCCGGCACGTCCACGAGCAGGGCGGCGAGCCGCTCGGCCGGGGTCGACACGCGCTTGGCCAGCGTGGCGATGGCACTCGGGCCGGTGTGCGGCGGGCGGCCGGCGATGAGCTCGAACAGGGTCGCGCCGAGCGAGTAGACGTCCGAGCGCGGGTCGACGACGGCGTCGCCGCGCGCCTGCTCGGGCGACATGTACGCGACCGTGCCCACCATCGAGCCGATGTCGCCCAGGTTGTGGCGCTCCGCGGCCGCCACTCCGAAGTCGACCACCTTGCAGCGCAGACCCTCGACCGGCAGGGCGGCCGGGCGCACCACGCTCGCGGGCGCGACGTCCCCCGGCGCCGCGCTGCGCGGCCGCGGCTCGAGGATCATGATGTTCGAGGGCTTGATGTCGCGGTGCACGATGCCCGCGGCGTGCGCCGCTGCGAGCGCCGAGGCGGCCTGGCGCGTCGTCTCGAGCGCATCGTGCAGGCTCAGCGGCGTCTCGGCCTGGCGCCGCTGCAGGTCGCGCCCCTCGAGCCACTCCATGGCGATGTACGGCGTGTCGGCGTCGAAGCGCCGCCCTCCGAGCTCGACGGGCTCGGGGCCCAGGGTCCCGAATGCGACGATCTCGACGATGCCCGGGTGGCTGAGGCCCGCGAGCAGGCGGCCCTCGGCCAGGAAGTGCTCGCGCGTCGAGTGCCCGTCCTCGGCCAGGGCGACGACCTTGAGCGCGATCTCGCGACCCGTCAGGCCGTCGCGCGCGCGGAACACGACGCCGGCCGCGCCACGGCCCACCTCCCGCTCCACCGTGAAGCGTTCCGCGGGGTTGTCTGTGGCGTGGCTGAGCCGCTCGCTCATTCGACCGATCGCAGGGAAAAAAAGGACAGTCGACCAAGCCTACGCTCGCCGCTCCGGTCTGTCACCCGCCGACCATCGGCCCTGGTCCGGCGGCAGGGTTCTTGCCCCTCGGGCGCGACCGAATCGGCTCGCTTCGTCGACGACGGCCGCTCGGCCGAGGTGCTTGACGGGTCGGGCGGGGCTCCCTAGCGTCGCCTGCGATGCGCCGGCACCGGGGCCTGCTCGCGATCGCGCTCCTCGCCGCGCTGGGGGGCGGGATCTACCTCGCCACGTCCAGCTGGGGCGGCTGGGCCCGCATCTGGGCGATCGTCGGCCGCGGCGACAACCTGCCGATCGCCGGGCTCATCCCGGTCCTCGCGTTCTTCACCTACGTCGCGCTGCGCCAGGCCTTCCGCCACGACGCGCTCATCCGAGACGGCCGGTCGAGCGAGATCCTGGACGACATGACGGAGTGAAGCGGGCGGCGCGGCGCCGCGCGAGCCGTCCGCGCCGCGATGCGCCCGCGACAAAAAAAAAGCGCGACGATGTGGGGGGGTACATCGTCGCGCGGAGAACAAACGCGCGGCGGCGGGGGGGGAGCGCCGCCGCGTCGTTCGGTCTCTGGCTTTGCACGCGTCGTGCCACAGCCGCGCGAGCGAGAGATCGAGCACTTGGCGCGGCATGGACGCGTCTGCGCCGCAACTGTGAAATACCAGCGTTGCAGGAACGTGATGCCGGTCGCCTCGCCGGGCGCGCGCACGGCCCTCGCGCACGGCTCGCGGGCAGTGTGGGTCG
Organism: Polyangiaceae bacterium; assembly: GCA_020848455.1. Classification (GTDB taxonomy): domain Bacteria; phylum Myxococcota_A; class Polyangia; order Polyangiales; family Polyangiaceae; genus JACRDA01. Next base: position 14,195 of record JADLAB010000638.1, on the reverse strand, counting down.
CGTCGGCGCGTCGCGCGAGCGACGCTCGAGGACAACCCAGGCCGTGCGGCCGCGCACGTCGCGAGGTGCCACCGGCCACGTCGTTGCTTGTCCGAGGACAAGGCGAGACGAAGCGCGAGCCACCCGACACGATGTGCGTCCGCGCGAGACGAGCGAGGACAAAAAAAAGCGCGACGATGAGGGGGGGAACATCGTCGCGCGGAGAAACAAACGCGCGGCAGCGGGGGGGGAACGCTGCCGCGTCGTTCGAGCCATGAGCATTGCACCCCGCGTGCCACGCTTCGAAGCACGGGCGGTCGCGCGGTTAGCGCTGCCTCGCGGGCCCGCGTCCCTCAGACCTGCACGCTGCGACCTTGCACGTGCAATGGCGGTGCCCTGCGGGGCGCGCGTCGCGCGAGCAGACGAGCCCGCGCGCGTCCACCGGCACGTCCTGCGCGCCGCGAGGCGCGACCGGCGCGACAAAAAAAAAGCGCGACGATGAGGGGGGAACATCGTCGCGCGGAGAAACAAACGCGCGGCAGCGGGGGGGGAACGCTGCCGCGTCGTTCGAGCCATGAGCATTGCACCCCGCGTGCCACGTCACGAAGCACCAGGGATCGCGCGGTTGGCGCGGGCTCGCCGGCCCGAGCCCTCAGACCTGCACGCTTCGGTCTTGCACGTGCAAGGCTGGCGCCGCCTCGAGGCGAGCGCCGGACGACCGCTTGCGCGCCTCGCGGGTCGGTGTAGCCTCCGCGGGTGCTCGACCGCGTCGCCATGCACCAGACGCGCCTGCGCACGCCGGGCCTCGGCCTGGATGCGCGCGGCGTGGCGCTCGGCGCCAAGGGGCTCGTCCTCTTGCCGTCGGTCGACCGGCTGGTGGCGTTCCTCGCGCTCTACACCTCGAGCGCCTCGCTCGGCGATCTGCTCGGCTCGCTGCGCATCTCCGTCGTCAAGTCGAAGCTCGGCCACCGCGAGGTCGTGCTCGCCTTCGCGGCGGACTCGACCGACCGCATGGACCGCGTGAGCGAGATCGCGCGTCTGGCCGGCGGCTACGTCTTGACCGGCACGTCCCGCCACTTCGTCCAGTACCGCGACGCGGCGGCGCCATTCGGCTACGACCTGCGCCAGATCTCGCCGACCGAGGCGGCGCTGTCGCTCAACCACACGACGTTCTCGCAGGAGTACGCCGAGGAGCGCACCCTCGACCTCGCGGAGATCCTGACGCGGCTCGAGCCGCGCCTCGACCCGAGCGCCGGCACGGAGCCGGGGCCCCGCTGGATCTGCGCCGAGCAGGGGCTCGGTCCCGCGCTGCTGCACTACTTCGTGCGCTCCGTCGTGCCGGCGGAGGTCGGTGTCGCGGAGTGGCCCCCGGCTTCCGGGTTCGACGAGACGCCGGAGCGTCGCTACCTCTTCAAGGTCGAGAGCGTGCCCGAGCGGATGGCGGGCCTGCTCGGGCGCACGCCCGGGATCTCGGTCTTCGTGCCCGCCGGCCCGGGCGTGGCCGTCGAGGTCGGGTTCCGCCACCCGATCCAGCTCCGGGCCTGCCCGGTGTTCGATCCGAAGGGCCTGCTGCTCTTTCGCGGGCGCGGCCAGCCGCCGCTGGTCGTCGCGCGGCTGCCGCAGCTCGGCCCGGTCGGCGCGTTCGCGCACGTCGTGCTGCAGGAGGGCGCGGCCCCGCGCGCCGCGGACAAGGGCGGTCCCCCGCGTGCGGTGGAGGTGCCGCTGCGCCTCGCCCACGACACCGAGCCGCTGCGCAACGTGACGGCGACCTTCGTGCCGAAGGAGGAGCTCGGCCTGCTGCGGCAGCTCGCGTACCGGCTCGGGCGCGCCCAGCTCGAGACGACCGAGGTCGCGTTCACCGCAGCCGGCGCGTTCCTGCTGCGGCCCGAGGGCATCGAGGGCATCCCGGTCGGGAGCTACTTCCGTCAGCTGCACCCGCAGATCTTCGTGGCCGCCGGCTACACGCCCGTCCCGGCCGTGGCGGCCGAGGTGCTGTTCCGCGCCCTCGGCGCCCCGGCGCGCGACTACGTCTTTCTCCTGCGCTCCGGCGAGCGCGTCGGCATCGCGCAGGAGTCGTTCACTTCGCTCGCCGGCGCGCTGCTCGGTCACGAGGCGTGGACCGGGGTCGGCGCCGTGCCGATGGCCGCCGAGCTCACGGCACCGCTGCCGGTCGTCGAGCTCGAGGATCCTGGCTACAACCCGCTGCGCGACGTGCACGCGGCGGCCGGCACCGGGGAGCCCGGCCGCTGAGGGCCGGGCAGGTCGCGTGAGCGTCGCCGAGCGCGCGCAGGAGCTTGCGGAGCGGGTGATCGGCCCGCTCCTGCTGGGCGGGCCGCTGCGTCCGGTCCGTCCGATCGGCCTGCGCCTGGCGCAGGATCTCGTCCACGCCGCGGGGGCCATCGACGACGCGTGGCGCGTGGAGGTGCTCGGCTGCCGGGTGCGACGCGCGCGCGCGCTCGCGCCGATCGACACGCTCGCCGAGCTGACGGCGGCGGAGTGGGGCCTCGCGGCGGCGTTCAACGACATCTTGCAGACGACGAACCACGAGCTGTCGACCTTCGCGACGCGCGGCCGCCACCTCGAGCTGTGCCGCGCCTGTCACGAGCTCTGCGCCGCGATTCCGCCGCCGGCGAGCGCGCTCGAGGCCGTGTCGCGGCACGCCACCTTCGGGCGCGCGTTCGAGCTCACGCGCCAGGACACCGAGGTGAGCTGGTGGACGGGGTCGGCCCGGTACCGCGGCCAGAAGCCGCCCCAGCGCCTGCTCTACTGGAAGGACCTGCGCAACGTGCGCGTGAGCACGACGCCCGTGGCGCTGCTCGACATGGACGAGGGCGTGCCCATCTCGGACGAGGATTTCGCGGGCCTCATCGCCGCCTGGCTCGCCGTCACGCCGCTCACGGACCTCGCGCTCGTGGCGCGCGTCGAGCCAGCCTTCGCGTGGACGCGGGCGTCGCTCTCGCTCGTCGCCTCGCCGGTGGGGCGCGATCTCGCGCTCCGCGCGTTCGCGCAGCGCGAGCCGTCCTACGAGCTCTGGCGCAAGCAGTGTCGCCAGGACGCCGACGCGGCGCTCGAGGCGCTCGGCAAGGCCACCGCGCCGCTCCGCCCCGGCACGGCGCCCCGCGCGGTTGCGGACGCCTTCGTGGGCGCGTTTCGCCAGGCCGCCGAGACCTGGGTCGCCGAGGCGCGCTGAGCGGCTGGCTCGGGCGCCGGGCTTCGCCGCGCCGCGGACGGGTGGGGTCGACCGCCCCGGTCGTGCTCGGGGCGGGCCGCGCTTGCGGCGCCCGACGTGCGCCGGTACGGCTCGCGGGGTCGGTGCGTGCGCAGATGCGCGACCGGCACTTTCGATCCATGCTTCGGCTGAGCTTGCGGCGCGCCTCCCCCGACGGGCGGGGCGGCCACTCGACGGAGGTCTCCATGGCGGCGCGCACCCTGTCCTCGTTGGCCACGAAATCGGCTTGCCTCGTCGCGACCGCGGCCGGTGCCGCGGCGCTGGCGGGCTGTCCGCTCTACCCGGCCGAGGGCGAGCAAGGCGTCCCGACCCAGAGCAACACCCAGACCCACACGACGACGAGCGTCACCACCACCACGAGCTCGCAGGGTGGCGGCGGCGCCGGTGGCGAGGGTGCGGGCGGTGGCGGGGGCGGCGGCGGTGGCGCACCGGCGAGCTGCCTCGACCCGACGCTCGCGGCCGACGTCTTCGCGATCGCCGAGCCGGGGCTCTGCCTGGTCGGCAAGTACACCGCGCCCTTCGAGGTCTCCTACGCGCTCTCGCCGAGCTGGGGCCGGCATGGGGGACCGCTCACGGTGCAGGCGGGCTCCCCGGCCGGCAGCGTCGACCTCGGCCGCTGGAGCACGCCCGTCGAGCAGGTGGGCGAGCTCACCGCCCAGACGACGAACGTGCCGCTCGCGATCCAGGCGCCCGGCAGCGTGTTCATCGGCCCCACGGCCGTCGACCTGCCCTTCGCGAACTGGACGCTCGTGTCGTGGACGGGCGACTTCGGCTCGTCCGACGGCGAGGCGCTGCTGCTCAGCGGCTCGTCGGTGGCGCAGCGCCAGCCGGTCGCGGGCCTCTTCTCGGCCGTCGGCGTGCCCTCGGAGTCCGTCCTGGGGCGCATCCTGCACACCTCGCTCACGAAGCTCGGCGCCGCGGCCGACCCACAGAAGGCTGGCCTCTACGCGGCCGACATCTGCGCGAACCTGCAGCCCTGCGCGACCGAGGAGGTCGCGATCTGGGGCGACGCGAACGGCCCCGTCAAGCTCGATCAGGATGGCAACGCCTTCGCGGTCGAGACCACCCTGTCGCCGGCCCAGCTCACGCTGCGCGCCTTCGCCGCCGCGAGCGTGGCGCCGGGCGCCGGGCCGACGAGCGGCGTCGAGCTCTTCACGCTCGACGGCTTCGGCTCGGAGCTCGCCGTCCTCGCACCCGTGGCCGGTGCGCCGGGGCTCGTGTTCTTCCAGCCGTTCGACGCGCTCGCCTACGACGCGCTCGACGTCGTGGTCGAGCGCTTCATCGTGTCCGGCGGGCTCGTCGGTGCGGTCGGCGCGCCGACGCCGGCCCTCACCCTCGCCACCCCGGGCACGCCGCTCACGCTCATGACGGACAGCGCCGGAAGGCTCTGGGTCGCGGCCGTGACTGCGCCCGGCGAGAGCACCTTCTACGTGCTGGCGCGCTCGAGCTAGCGCGGGCGCGCGCGGGTTCGCGCGGGTTCGCGCCGGGGGGTTGCGGCGCCGCCGTCCGGGGCGCTAGCGTGACGGCGATGACCACGCTGTCGCAGCTCCGCGGCGCCTTCGTGGCAGCGATGCTGAGCGAGCCCGCGCGCCACGCGCGCGAGCGGCTGCGCTCGTGGATGCGGGGGGCGACGGGCCGCGCCCGGCGCCTCGAGCTCTTCTGGCTGGCGTCGGACCCTTACAGCCACCTGCTCGCCCAGGCGCTCACGCGCCTCTTGCCGGTCCTGCCGCTCGAGCTCGACCTCGTGGTCCTGCCCGAGCCCGCGGTGGACGTCGATCCGGAGCCCGAGCTGCGGCGCGCCTTCGCCCTGCGCGACGCGGCCGAGGTCGCGCCGCACTTCGGGCTCGCGTTTCCGGCCGCACCGAGCCCGCCCGATGCGGCGCTCGTCGCGCGCGCCGAGGCCGTGCTCCTCCGCCGGCGTGCCGCGGCCGAGCAGCTCGAGGTCGCGGTGCAGGTGGGAGCGGCCCTCTGGGCGCGGGACGCAGCGGCCCTCGGCGCGCTCGAGGCGGCGCACGGAGCGGTGCCGGCCGACGAGTGCGAGGAGCTGCTCGGTCGGGCGGTGGCGCTCGCGCGAGCGCGCGGCCACTACCGCGGCGGCATGGTGTACTACGAAGGCGAGTGGTACGGCGGCGTCGACCGCGTGCAGACGCTGCTCGAGCGCCTGCGGGCCGAGGGGCTCGCGGACGCCCACGGCCTCGCGTGGCAGGCGCTCGACCGCCTGCAGGCCTCGCCCCACGACACCCCGCCGCCGGCCAGCGTCGCGCCCATCTTCCGGGCCGCGGCGCGCCCTGGCCGCGCCCGTGGCTCGGGCGCCACGCGGCGGCCGAAGCTCGAGCTGTTCTTCTCGTTCCGGAGCCCGTACTCGTACCTGGCCCTCAGCCGCACCAAGCACTTCGCGCTCTCCTACCCCGTCGACCTCGAGCTCCGGCCGGTGCTCCTCGGCGGTCTCGCGATGCCGGCCCACAAGCGGCGCTACATCGTCGCGGACGCCAAGCGCGAGGCCGACCGACTCGCCCTGCCCTTCGGCCGCATCTGCGAGCCGCTCGGGCTCGGCGTCGAGCGCTGCCTCGCCGCCTTCGAGCACGCCGAGGGGCTCGGGCGCGGCTTCGAGCTCATGCAGTCGGTGATGCGCGGCATCTGGGCCGAGGCGCGCGACCCGGCGAGCGACGCGGATCTGCGCTTCGTCGTCGAGCGCGCGGGTCTGCCGTGGCGGCCCGTGCGCCGGGCGCTCGGCGAGGCCGCGTGGCGCGCACGGGTCGCGGACAATGCGGCCGCGCTGCGCGACGCGGGCCTGTGGGGCGTGCCGTCCTTCCGTATCGGCGATTTCACGACCTGGGGGCAGGACCGCATCCCGCTCGTCGAGCGCCGCATCCGCGACACCCTCGGCTGGCCCTGACCGCGGCGCGCGGCGGCGCGAGCACGTCGTCGGCTGTGCAAGACGACCGAAAGCGCGCTACGATTGGTGCGAGTTCGATGCTCTTATCCTTACGCTCCCTGGGGCTCATCGCCCTCGGGCTCGCGTCGCTGGTGCCGGCTTGCGGTGCCTCGAACGACGGGCTCGTCACGATCGACGACACCGGTGTGCCGGGGCCGAACGCCACCATCGCGTTCGACGAAGAAGGCACGCTCACGCTCGCGCCCGGCGAGGTCGTGGCGGTCACCGTCCGCACGAGCCCGCCGGCCCCCTACGAGATCGCGTTCTTCCTGAAGGGCGCGGCGCTCGACGCGTCGCTCGGTGCGACGGTCGTCGTGGCGGCACCCGACGGCAGCGCGACCGTGCAGCTCAAGGCCCCGAACGCCGCCACGAGCTTCGCGCTGCGCGCCAAGATCAAGGACGGACCGGCGGTCGATCTGCTCGTCGCCGTGAGCGACAAGGGATTCGGCACGCTGCACGTCGTGCCCGTGTACGACGGAACGCGCGAGACGCGCGAGTGGGTCGCGAGCGTCGCGTCGGGCACGAGCTGCGCGGCGCTCGCCGCGATCATGCCGCAGGATCCGGAGGGGGCGCTCACCGCGGTCGCCGAGCCCCCGGACCCGCTGCTCGTCCCCGACGTGCCGGTGGGGCCGACCCTGGCGGTGTTCGTGCGCGGCGGCCACTACATGTGGGGCTGCAGCGACGTGGCGAGTCTCGGAGCCGGCACCACGCTCGATGTCGCGGTGCCGATCGTCCCGAAGCCGCTCGACCTGTCGGCGACGCTGCTCGACGTGGAGCTCGCGTTCGCGCCCGACCCCGGGGCCTGGGGCACCATGCTCGAGAGCGCGCTCGCCGCCTCGCTCGACGCGCTGCTCGCGCCGGGGTCCACCGACGCCTACGCGCTGCTCATCGCGATGCAGGACCGGTCCCCCGACCCGGCCGCCTTCCTCGCCGCGGCCCAGGTCGGCGGGTGGTTCACCACCGTGTCGACGCACTTCGCAGAGAACGGCATCGATCTGCGCGCCTTCGTCACGGCGCACGCCGTCGCGGGCCTCGCCGCCGCGCCCGCGCGCGTCACCGGCGAGCTCGGCAGCGTCGGCGCCGACGGGGTCGCGCTCTTCACGCTCGGGGCCCTCGGCCCCGTGTCGGCCGACGAGGGCGGCATCCCGGCCGACTACCTCGTCAGCTGGTCGGCCGACTCGTTCGACGACGTCAACCTCGGCGGCACGCTGTTCTGGCTGCCGAGCCGCCTGGTCGCCGTCGCGGCGGAGCACGCCCTGCCGCCGGCGACCTCGATGGCGAGCGCGCTCGCGACCGAGGTCGACTGCGCCGCGGTCGGGAGCCTGCTCGCGGGCTACGCGACGTGCGACACCGCGTGCCTGCAGCAGCTCTGCGAGGACGCGCTCGCGGAGCGCTGGCTGTACGCGCGCGACGTCTCGGCCGTCTCGGGCCAGGTCGGCACCCTCGCCCTGCAGGCGCTCGGGCTCGCCGAGTTCGACGACGTCGCGGCGATCACCGCCTTTTCCGGCAGCTGGGTCGGTCAGGTGAGCGACGGGGTGTCGGTCGCGCAGGTGAGCGGCGCCGCGAGCGGCGTCACGCCCCTGCCGCCCCCGCCCTGACGAAGCGGTCGCGCGCGGCACGCGGCACGCGGGCACGCACCTCACGGCGCGCGTCTGTTAGAGTGGTGACACCCCCATGCCCCGTACCGCTCGCTTCGCTTTCACCCGCGCCACGCTCCTCGGTCTCGTCGCCGCCACCGGCGCGCTCGGCGGCTGCACCGTCACGACCGAGCCCGAGCCGACTCCACCGGCCGGCATCCCCGCCGGCGAGGTGTGCGTCACGCCCGGGACGGCGACCGTGCGGGTGCGCTTCGAGCCGAGCTTCGTCGCGATGGCGCCGGGTGTGCGCCGCCAGGTCGAGGTGGTCGTCGATCCGGACTTCTGCACGGACACGGCCCTGTCCTTCGAGAGCGACGCCACCGACGTCGTCGCCTCGCCCGCGCAGGCGGTCGTCTCCTACGGCAAGCCCCGCATCGCGTTCGAGGTCGAGGGCGGCGCGCTCGGGGATGCCATCGTGACGGCGCGCGTGCCGCGCGGCGACGGCACCGACGCCGAGGCCACGCTCGCCGTGCACGTGCTCGACGATGCGCCGCCCGCGTGCGCGGCGGCCGACGACGTACCGCCGACGGCGCTCGCCGCGGGTGCCTCGGTCGTCGCCGCCGGCAGCCTGGCGGGCGCCGGCATCTCGCTGCCCGCCGGCAGCGACAAGCCGAACGGCGGCAGCTTCCTCTGGAGCGTGACGCCCTTCGCCGCGAGCCTCGCCTGCGCGGCCGACCTCGACATCCCGGGCTACCTCGCGCTCGGGCCGGCGGTCACCTTCGGGCCCGAGGCCCTGCACTTCAAGCGCGACGTCCCGATGAGCGTGCCCCTGAACCCCGCGCGCCTGCCCGAGGCGGCGCGCTGGCGGCACATGCGCATGGCCTATCGCGGCCCCGCGTTCGCCGCGCCGCGCACCGTGACGGTCACCGACGCGCGGGTCGAGCAGGATGCGGGCGGCGCCTGGCGGGTGAGCTTCAAGGCCCCGCGCCTCGGCACCTACCAGGCCGTCGTGCCCGAGGCGGCCGGCACCACCTCGCACACGCGCCGGCTCACCCACCGCGCAGTTACCGGCGTGTCGATGGGCGGTGGCGGCTCGGGGATGATGGGCCTGCGGAACCACCACCTCTTCGACGTCGTCGCGCCGCTCGGCGGGCCGGTGGAGTGGACCTGGCTCATCAACCACATCGAGCACAACCACACGGCCGGCTTTCGCGCGATTGCGCCCGGCACGCAGCTCGCCGACATCCCGCTCGCCAAGACGCCCTGCACGACGGACCTCGACTGCGCGTCGGACGAGACGTGCCTCGGCGTGCTCGCGTCGCCGCCGACGAGCGGCAAATGCACCCTGCTCGGCCACCCCGAGGAGCCCTACGTCCACCCGTCCACGTTCAACACCTGGTGGGCGGAGTACCCGCGCACCGGTACCGGTGGCAGCTTCCCGCGCGACGAGTACGTGCAGATCTTCCGCGACCTGGCTCTCATGTACGGCAACCCGAGCGGCGACAACCCGCTGCCTGGCGCCGAGAACCTGCCGGCGGGCGTCGATCCCAACGACCCGAGCCAGGTCGGCGACCACCCGAACGGCGCGTGCAAGGTGTGGGTCGACCCCATCGACGGCGACCCCGTCCAGCAGGAGATCGCCAACAACTGCCCGGTCGAGCGCTGCTCGCACACGCTCACGCTCCAGAACTACTTCGACGACGAGTACAACCCGGACGGCACCTTCCCGGTCATCACCTTCTGCGACGGCTCGCCGCAGAACTGGGATCTGTCGCCCTACGCGAACACCTGGACCGACGCCAGCAACGACTTCCCGATGGAGGTGGCTCTGGCGGTCGACTACAACGGCAACGGCAAGCGCGACGAGCTCGAGCCCGTCATCCGCAACGGCCACGAGGCCTGGGACGATTGGGGCGCCGACCAGACGCCGAGCGCGCTCGAGCCGGGCTACGCGCCCGACAACCTCGACCCGGCCGGTGACGACTACGAGCCGCAGTACAACCCGAACGGCACCGAGGGCAACCACCGCTACGACGCGGGCGAGAAGTTCTACGACTACGGCCTCGACGGCGTGCCGGGTACGGTGGCGAGCCCCTACGACAAGGGCGAAGGCGACGGCGAGTTCACGGTGGCGCGCGGCCTGCAGCACGTCTGGGACTGGGACTCCTCCTCCGTCGTGCGCCGGCGCACCCCGAGCGTGCCCGGCGGCGAGCTCGACGACACCGCGCTCGGGCGCCTGGACCTCTGGACCGACGGCGGCACGCGCGACCTGTTCAACTTCGCCGAGAGCGCACGCCAGCTCGCGGGCTCCTTCGCCGCGCGCGGGCGCGAGGTCGCCCAGTACGCCTCGTTCGTCGCGCCGCCCGGGCTCGATATCTCGAACGAGAATGCCTACGACCCGTCCAAGATCGTGTGGTCGGACATGCCCGGCGTGGTCATGCAGCGCTACGGCAAGGACGATCCGACGGCCAAGGAGATCGAGGACGGCGCCGGGCAGCACGTCGGCACGGTGCCCGAGATCGCCAGCCGCCTGCAGAGCGCGCTCTACTTCATCGGCTCGCGCTGGCCGGACGCGCCGCGCGCGCGCTTCTCGCCCTCGGCCGAGAACCCGGCGCCGGGCGCGCCCGACTGCGCCGTCTCGCCGGGCAACTGCCTGTTCGACTTCACGTCGAGCGACGGGCGCACGGGCCCGGTCGTCGTGTCGCTGCCGCCCGGCTACGCCCACAAGGACCTGCAGGACAAGCGCTACCCGGTCATCTACATGCTTCACGGCTACGGTCAGACGCCGGACGATCTCCAGGCGGCGATCGTGTTCCTCTCGAACTGGATGAACGCCCCGACGACCAGCCAGGCGAGCCGCCTGGCCAAGGCGATCCTCGTCTACGTGGACGGCCGCTGCCGGCCCAACGCGGACGGCGTCGCGGAGTGCATCCGCGGCACGTTCTTCACCGACTCGGTGCGCGCCGACGGCGCCCACATCGAGAGCTGGTGGCTCGAGCTCATCGACTACATCGACGCGAACTACCGCACGATGGGCGAGACCCTGGTCGAGCAGACCGACTGAGCGGGCTCTCCGTGCCCTCGTGGCTCGGTGGGGCGTTCTTCCGCGTACCTGGAGCGCCGCCTCGGAGTAGGATGCGGCGCCGAGGCGAGGTCAGCGCATGCCGCGAACGGGCTACGAGGACGTGGTGCTCATCACGGGCTTTCCCGAGGTGGGGGCGCGCCGGCTGTGCGCGCACCTGCTCGCGGCCGAGCCCCAGACCTTCGTGTACCTGGTGGTGCTCGAGAAGCTCCTGCCGCAGGCGGCGGCCGTGCTCGAGAGCTTCCCCGAGGCCGAGCGGCGCCGCGTGGGCGTGCTCGCGGGCGACGTCGCGGCGATCGACCTCGGGCTCTCGGGCAGCGAGTACCGCACGCTCGCGCGCGAGGTGGGGCGCATCCACCACGCCGCGCACGTGAGCTACCTCGGCATCGACCGGCAGACGGCCGAGTACGCCAACGTCGGCGGTGCCGCCGAGGTGATCGAGCTCGCGAAGAACGCCGAGGCCTTGCGCTGCGTCGTGCACCATTCGACGGCGCACGTGTCGGGTGATCGCAAGGGCACGATCTACGAGGAGGAGCTCGACTGCGGACAGGGCTTCCACGACTTCGTGCAGGCCTCGCGCTTCAAGGCCGAGAAGCTCATGCGCCGCGCGATGCGCGATCTGCCCATCGCCATCGTGCGCCCGACGATGATGGTGGGCGACTCGGGCACGGGCGAGGCCGACCGGCTCGACGGGCCGTACCTGCTCGTGCTCCTCATCCTCGGCTTTCCGGGCGAGGGGGCCTTCCCGCTGCCCTCGGGCGGCGACCGGCCCCTCGACATCGTGCCGGTCGACTACGTGGCCAAGGCTGCGCACGCCATCGGCCGGAGCCCCGAGGGGCCCGGGCGCACCTACCACCTCGCCTCGTGCGAGCAGCTCACGGCCGGGCAGGTGTTCGAGACCATCGCGCAGGCCGGCGGCCGCCGCACCGTCAAGAGCCACATGCCGCCCGAGCTCGTGAACGCACTCCTGCACGCGCCCGGTGTCGACCGACTGATGCGCTCGCCGCGCGCGCTCGTGCAGCAGCTCGTCTCGGGCGCGCGCTACGACCGGCGCAACGCCGAGGCCATCCTGCACGGCACCGGCATCGAGTGCCCCAAGCTCGCGGACTACGTCGACACGCTCGTCGCGCGCGCGGTCGACGAGTTCGGGCTGCGGCGGCGCGACGGCAGCGGCGCGTCGGAGTCGGCGCGCTAGCCCGTTCCAGCTCCGTGCCCCGGACAGCGGAACGAGCGGAACCACGGAGGCACGGAGCGTGACACGGAGGAGCCACTGAACCTTGCCGGCTCCGTGCAGCTCTCCGCGTCTCCGCGTCTCCGTGGTCGTCTCTTGCTGGGTACCCGAGCGATCGCCCCTCGCATGCTACGGCCGTGCGCGCCGCGCCCGCACCACCGCGGCCGCCTCGAGCGCGTGCGTGCGCGCCTTCATGTCGCGCTCCTCGGCGGGCGTGCGGTGGTCGAAGCCGCACAGGTGCAAGAGGCCGTGGGCGAGCAGCATCGTGAGCTCGGCGAGGAGCGGCGCGTTGCGGCGGCGGGCCTGGCGCGCGGCCGTCGGGACCGAGAGGATGACGTCGCCGAGGGGCTCGGGGACGACGGGTGGCAGGGGCTCGCCCTCGGAGAGCGCGAAGGCGAGGACGTCGGTCGGCTTGTCGAGGCCGCGGTAGGCGCGGTTGAGCGCGCGGATCGCGGCGTCGTCGACGAGCGCCACGCTGAGCTCGGTCGGCGCGCGCCCGAGGGCGGCGAGCATCTTGTGGGCGCGGCGCCGCAGGACGTCCGGGCGCACGCCCGCGAAGGGGCCGCCCGCCACGCTCACCTGGACCACGTGCGCGGGCACCGGGGCCCTCCGGGTGGGGCGTCGCGCGGCGCTCACGCCTTCGGGATCTTCTTCGCGTCCTCGAGGAAGCGCGCGAGGCCCGAGTCGGTGAGCGGGTGCTTGAGGAGCTGCTTGATGACCGAGAGCGGCACGGTCGCGACGTGCGAGCCGATGAGCGCCGCCCGCACGAAGTGCACGGGGCTGCGCACGCTGGCCGTGAGCACCTCGGTCTCGAGGTCGTAGTTGCGGTAGATGAGGACGATCTGCTCGACGAGCTCCATGCCGTCGCCGCCGGCGTCGTCGATGCGCCCCACGAAGGGCGAGATGTACGTCGCGCCCGCCTTGGCAGCGAGCAGGGCCTGCGGCGCGGAGAAGCACAGGGTGACGTTCGTGCGGATGCCCTCGCCCGAGAGGACGCGCACGGCCTTCAGGCCGTCGGCGATGAGCGGCACCTTCACGACGACGTTCGGGTGGAGGGCGGCGAGCTCGCGCGCCTCCTTCAGGATGCCGTCCGTGTCGGTCGCGAGCACCTCGGCCGAGACGGGGCCGTCGACCAGCTCGCAGATCGCGGTGATCGCCTGCCGCATCGGCCGGCCGGCCTTGGCCAGGAGCGACGGGTTCGTGGTCACGCCGTCGAGGGCGCCCATGGCCTGGGCTTCCTTGATCTCGGCGAGGTCTGCGGAGTCGATGAAGAGCTTCATGGTGCGTTCCTCTCGGGCTTCCGTAGCGTCGCCCGGCCCGCCCGACAACTGTCGCGAAGCGCCCGCCCGAGAGCGCCCGGCGCGCCAGAGGTCGAAGGGGTCGGACGGCCTGCGCCGCCCGACCCCCGGCGCGCTTTCGCCCAGGTGGTGGCTGCGCTCGTCGCTCAGCGCTTCTTGGCCGCCTTCTTCGCGGGCTTCTTCTTCGCGGCGGCCTTCGCCTTGGGCTTCTTGGCCGGCTCCCACAGACCGCACGGCCCGCCCTGCCCATCGGCCACGATCCCGATCGCGCCCATGTCCCCGATGGGTGTGTAGTCGAGCAGCACGCGGCCGCCGAGCTTGACCGCCTTGGCGACCAGCTTCTTCACGGACGGCACCTCCACGTACCCGAGCCACGCGGTCGGCGCGCCCGGCACCGGCTGCCGCTGGATGCCGCCGATGCCGGCGCCGTCGGCCTTGATGCCGATGTAGACCTCGCCGTTCGGCATCTTCATGTCCTCGAACTTCCAGCCGAAGAGGCCCTTGTAGAACTTCTTGGCCGCGGCCGGATCGCTCGTGCTGAGCTCCTGGTGAACGAACTTCATGAGTGTGTAACCCCTCGTCGTCTGCGGCCTCTCGCGCGCAGCCGTTGCGCGCCCGCCGCGACGCGCGCGAGTATGGCCGAGCCTGGGCGCGCGCGGGCGGGACAAGGACAAGAGGGCGGTCGTCACGCGGATCGGCGGCCGAGGACGAAGCGCTCGACGTTGCCCTTCGGCCCATGGACCGCGCTGTCGACGGCCGCGACGAGCGCGAATCCCGAGGCGCCGAGGGCGTCGGTCGCCGTCGCGATGGCGGCCTCGCGCGTGGCCGGGTCGCGGATGACGCCGCGCCCGCGCGCGACCTCCT
>JADLAB010000637.1 GCA_020848455.1 Polyangiaceae bacterium | reverse complement strand
GTGCCGCTGCTGCGGTCGAGGAGCCACAGGCTCACGGGGTCGCCGTGCGGCTCGCCCCCGATGACCGGCACCGAGGCGACGGCGGCCTCGGTGAACCCGAGCAAGAGCGGCGGCGAGGCGGCGACCTGCACGCCGTTGGCCAGCGCGCCCTGCTTCACGAGCGACACGCCGAACACGAGCTTGCCCCCGTCCTCGTAGGGGACCACGCGGGCTACGTCGTCCTCGCTCGCGGCGGGCTTGAAGACGTCCTCGACCACGCCGGTCGCCGGCGAGATGGTGAGCCCACCCGCCTGCTTGTCCCCGCGCGCGAAGCCGACCGCGAACAGGCCCGAGCTCGAGGCCGTGATCTCGGTGGACACGCGGGTGGTCGCGCTCGGGGCCCAGCGCGCCGGCGCCCGGATCATCAGGCACGGGCGAGCGGCCGTGGGCGCGGCCTCGGAGGGCGCGCCGCGCGCGAGCAAGAGCAGGCTCGCGAGGCCGCTTCGCGCGTACGCGACCGGGGTCTCGTCGGGCGCGCTGCAGCGCCCGAGGGCGAACGCCGTCGTGCCGAGCACGAGCGCCGCGGCCCCCGCGGCCGCAGGTGCCCACTTCGGCAGCCGGATGCTGCGCAGCGACAGGGCGGCGCGCGACGGCGTGGGCTCGGGCACACCGGCTCCGCCGTGCCCGAGGTCGGCGGCGCGTCCCATGCGGCTCGAGACCGGCACCGAGGAGCTCGGCCCGGCAGCCGAGACCGGCGCCGGCGCGCGCGAGGCCGGCTTCGGGGCCCCGGCGGCCGCGCTGGTGACCGCGGTTGCGGCGGGCGGCGCGTCAGCCGAGGCGGGCGGCGCGGCGCCGGGCGCCGCGGGCGGGGCGCCGGCACCGTGCGTCGGGGCAGGCGTGCTCGCCTGCGCGCCGAGCATGGCGCCGACGTCCGAGGGCGTGGGCGTGAACGCGAGCGGCAGCGGCGCCGTGAACGAGGGCTCGTCGCCGAGATCGCGGGCGGCCTTGGCCGCCAGCCACGGGGCGCTCGCCGTCGCCGCGGCGCCGGCGAACACCGGCCCGGGCGCGGCGTCGGGCGCCGGCCGATCGGTGCCCGCCGGGCCCGGAGCGGCCGCAGGCGCGTCCGGCTTCTGGGGCGACGCGCCCGCGGCGGCGCCCGTGCCCGCGGCCGGCGCGGCGGCAGGTTGCGCGCCGGTGGTGGGCTTCGCCTCGCTGCTGCCCTCGGCGCGGGCGTCGTCGGCGGCCGGTTTCGCCCCGACCACGCTGTCTACCAGGGCACCCCATTCGAGCAGCGGCTCGGTCGGCCGTCGCGGCTGCGCTCCCGGGACCGGCCGGATCCCACCGGCGAGCGTGCGCGCGAAGTCGACGACCTTCTTCGGCGTGGCGGTCTTGGGCTCGGCGGCGGGGGTGGCCTTCGCGGCCGGCGTGGCGGTGGCGCCCTTGCGCACCGGCGGCGGAGGCGGGACCGTGCGCTTCGCTCCACCCTCGGTCGTCGGGGCTGGCGCGGCGGGCGGCCGAGCGGGTGGAGCGTGAGACGGAGGGGGCGGCGCCTTCGTGACCGAGCGCGACAGAGGCATCGGCGCGGTGGCCTTCGGCGCCGCGGAGCCCGCGCCCGCCCGGCCGGGCGGCCCGCCTCGGTCGGCCGCCTTCGGCTGGGTCTCGGTGTCGGCGGTCGGCGGGTTGTCGATCGCGCGGCCGCGCGGCCAGGTCGGTGCCGCACGGGCCCCCTCGGCGGCGGACCCACGGGGTCGCGGCCCGGCGACGCCCACACCCCCCTTGCCGTCGCGCACCATGGTGGTCGTGGAGGTCGACTCGACGTCCGGCTTGCTCCAGAGGCCGTCGACGCTGGTCGTGCGGGGCTTGTGGCCGCGCACGGCCGGCGTGCCACCGGTGGGGGCGGAGCCGGTGGCGGGGGCCGCGGGCACGCGTGGCGCGCGAGGAATGGCGACGGCGCCGGGGTCCTGCGCTCCCTGGGCGTCGGGGTCGGGCCGCGCGGGCTCGCTGCCCGTGCGCGCGCGCAGCGCGCCGATGTCGACCATGTTGCTCGGCATGGGCCGGCCGCTCGCGGCGCGCGCCCGCGCGTCGCCGATGGGCGGCGGGATGGACGCCGTCGGCGGGGCGACGCGGCCGATCTCGCCGCCGGTCGCCGGCTTGATCGCCGCGGCCCCGAGCTCCGCCGCGAGCTCGGGCACCTCGCTCGCGGGCACCCAGTTCTTCATGCCGCGTCGCCAGACGAGCGTGCTCGGCTTGAGCCGGCCCTGGCGCAGCGCGGTGCGCAGGTCGTCGCCGAGCAGCAAGCGCTGCACGCCTTCGTCGTCGGTCCAACGCCACTGCTCGGCGGACAAGCTCGTAACCTCGCGGGGGCGCCACTCTAGCAGGGTGTGGACGACGCGTCGTCGGCGAGTGCGTCGAGCGCGACGCGCACGCAACCGGCGGGGACCTCGGTCGACCCAGTATACATGGCGTGCAGACACGATCAGGCCTCGAGGGACACCCGCGCCGTGTGCGAGCCGCCCGGCGGCGCGCCGCCGGGAGCGACCAGGCTCGAGCGCCTGCTCGGCGCGCTCTCCGCGAGCGGGCACCGGGGCCTCTCGCTCTTGCGCGACGCGCTGAGCCCGCCCCGGTGCGCCGCCTGCGGCGAACCCGCGCCGGCGAGCGCGCCGTTCTGCGCCGGCTGTCTCGCGACGGTGGAGCCGCCCGGTGCCGCCGACGGCGGGCTGCCGATCGTCGGGTACGGAGCGTACGGCGGAGCGCTGCGCCAGGCCGTCCAGAACCTCAAGTACCACGACCGTCCCGAGCTCGGCGCGCCCCTCGGTGCGCTCGTCGCCGAGGTCGCACGCGGCAGCCTTCAGGGGCGCGTGGAGCTCGTGGTGCCCGTCCCCCTGCACCCGCGCAGGCTCGCCGAGCGTGGGTACAACCAGGCGGCGCTGCTCGCCCGGCCCGTCGCGCGCGCGCTCGGCGCGGCCCTGGGCGCCCTCGTGCTCGAGCGCTCGCGGGACACGGCGGCGCAGGCACGCCTCGCGGGCCGCGACCGGCTCGCCAACGTGGCGGGCGCCTTCCACGCGCGCCGCCCCGAGCGGCTCGCCGGACGGACGGTACTGCTCGTCGACGATGTCGCCACGACGGGCGCGACCCTGAGCGCCTGTGCCGCGGCGCTCGCGGCGACCGGCGCAGTCCCGATCGGCGCGGTCGTGGTGGCGCTCGCGGGCGCGCGCCGCGAGCCGCAGGTCGTGAGCCTCAGGGCACCCGGATGTCGTTGAGCGCGCGGCAGCGGGCCATGAGGGGCAGCGAGTGGATGAGCTCGCTGCCGGGTACCTTGAGCACGCGCACCATCATGCGCTTGCCGCACGCCACTTCGATCGCCTTGTTGACCGGACCGATCGGGATGCCGTCGGCCGTGACCTGCGCGTCCACGCTGGTGAGGACGCGCAAGTACCCCTTGGTCGGGCCGAGGGCCTCGGGATCGGGCGCGTCGCCGGCGGGCGGCGGCTCGGGCGCGCTCGCCGAAGCGGAGGCGCTCGCCGACTCGGCGGCCGACGCGCTCGCCGAGGCCGACGCGCTCGCCGAGGCGGACGCGCTCGCCGAGGCGGACGCGCTCGCCGAGGCCGACGCGCTCGCCGAGGCGCTCGGGCCCGCGCTCGCGCTCGGCGGTGTGCTCGGCCCGGGAGCCGGCGCGCTCGCGCTCGGCGCGGCGCTCGACGCCGTGGGCGGTGCCGTCGCGCTGCCCGGTGGCGGCACGTCGAGGCCGCGCTGCGTGACCCAGACGCCGATCGCCATGACGCCCGCCGCGGTGGCGAGGGCGATGAGCACCAGCCACACGAACCCGATGCGCTTCGGGGGCTCGGCCTCGGCGGTCGGGGCGGTCCACCTCGAGGGCTCGGCCGGCGCGTGCTCCGCTACGAGGCCGGGCGCGGGCGGCGGCGGCGCCGGTGTTGCGACGGCGGGTGGCTCCGGCGCGTGCGGTGGCGGTGCGTGCGGTGGGGGCGGGGGCGGTACGACGGCCGCGGCCGCCGGGCCCTGGGGAAGCGTCGGGGCGGCGGGCGGCGCCAGGGCCGGGCCCGAGAGCCCGAAGCCATCGTCGACGAGCTCGGACAGGCCGCCGCGCACGGGCAGGGGCGGCGGAGACTGCTGCGTGACGACCGCCGCGGCGAGCTCGGGCTCGACCTCGACCGTCCGATCGTCCGAGGTGTCGACGGCGCGCTCGACCGGGCGGGGGGCGGGCCGAGTCGCGGCCAGCGCCTCGGAGGCCAGCCTCGCGAGCGCTTGCTGCGGCAGCTGCGGGGGCGCCTGCGCGGGTGCGATGGCCGCGGGCTCGGCGGCGACGGGCGCCGGCGGCGCCTCGAAGCGCGGTGGCGCCGAGCCGTCGGGCGGCACGGGACGCCGCGAGGGGAACGGCTCGACCTCGATGGCGGGCTCGGAGGGGCCCGCCGGGGGGGGACGGCCGGGGTCGAGGCCGTCGCCGTGGCTGCGCTCGGATACGCCGAGCCCGGAGCGCAGGCTCGCCGCAGGGCGCCCCTGCGGGGGCGGCGGCGAAGAGGACGCCGAGGTGGTCGGGCGCTGAAGCGTCGGCGCCGACCCCGGGCGCGGAATCGGACCGGACGGCGGTGGCGCCGAGCTCGGTCCGGGGCTCGCGGGCGCCGCAGCGGCTGGCGGCTTGCCCTTCAGCGGGGACTGGAGCGCGCTGCCGAGCAACGTCGGCTGCCGCGATTTCGTCCGGGCGGGCGCCTCGCCGGTCGCCCCCGCGGCGACCCTCGGGACCGTGACGCCGCGCGCGCCGACCGCCGCCCCCGGCGGCACCGAGCCACCGGCGGCGGTGCCTTGTCCGGGCGGGGGCACGCTCCCTCCGGGCCGCGGTCCGACCGACAGGTGGGCGCGGGCCGGGCGCAGCTGGCTGACGGCCTCTTTCAACGCCGTGCGCCCGGAGGCCGAGACCAGGGCCTCGAAGTGCTGCTCGATCTCGATGCTCGTCACCTTGCGCTTCGGCAGGGCGAGCTCGAGCGCGGTGTCGAGCGCCTGCGCG
>JADLAB010000636.1 GCA_020848455.1 Polyangiaceae bacterium | reverse complement strand
CCCGAGGTGTCCCGGGCCGTCTTGACCTTGACCCTTGCCGCCATAGTAGTAGAGGGACCGCCCGGCTTCTTCCGCACGCCGACGGCGCCGGGAGGGGTCCCCGGTCGGTAAGACGACCGGCATCGCCACGCCGTCCGAGACCGCCTAGCGCGGCACCGCCGCACGCGACCGAACCACCCGGGGAATCATGGGCCAGACGCTCGTCATCGTCGAGTCTCCCGCCAAGGCGAAGACGATCAAGAAGTACCTCGGCTCGCATTTCGAGGTGCTGGCGTCGAACGGTCACGTCAAGGACCTGCCGAAGAAGCTCGGGGTCGACGTCAAGAACGACTTCACCGAGACCTACGTCGTCATCGAGGGCAAGGCGAAGGTCCTGAACCTGCTGAAGAGCGCGGCCAAGAAGGCGGACAACGTCCTCATCGCCACCGACCCGGATCGCGAGGGCGAGGCGATCGCGTTCCACATCCTCGAGGAGCTCGAGGGCCACGACCGCGTCGAGCGGGTCGAGTTCCACGAGATCACGAAGAAGGGCATCCAGCACGGCGTGGAGCACCCGCGCGAGCTCGACGCGAACCTCTACAGCGCGCAGCGGGCGCGGCGCGTGCTCGACCGCATCGTGGGCTACGACGTGTCGGCGCTCGTGTGGTCGAAGCTCGCGTTCGGCCTGTCGGCGGGCCGCGTCCAGTCGGTCGCGCTGCGGCTCATCGTCGACCGCGAGCGCGAGGTCGAGGCGTTCCAGCCGGTCGAGTACTGGCTCGTCTCGACGACCGTGGCGGCCGCCGGACCGAACGGGAGCCCGGGCGGCACGCCCTTCTTGGCCAAGCTCGCGAGCGCCGACGGCGCGAAGCTCGAGATCGGCGACGGGGTCACGGCGAGCGCCGTCCGCGCGGACCTCGAGACGGCGCGCTACGCCCTCGGCAAGGTCACCCGCCGCGAGCAGAAGCGCAACCCGTCGGCCCCGTTCACCACCTCGCGCCTGCAGCAGTCGGCGTCGAACTACCTCCACATGCCGGCCTCGCGCACGATGCGCACGGCGCAGTCGCTCTACGAGGGCGTCGATCTCAAGCGCGACGGCGGGCCGGTCGGCCTCATCACCTACGTGCGCACGGACTCGACGCGCGTCGCCGCCGAGGCGATCACCGAGGTGCGCGAGTTCATCGCCGAGCGCTTCGGCGCCGCGGCGCTGCCCGACAAGCCGAACGTCTACCGCAGCGGCAAGCGCGCCCAGGACGCCCACGAGGCGATCCGCCCGACCAGCGTCGCCCTGCACCCCGAGGCGGTGCGCAAGCACCTCAAGCCCGACCAGTACCGGCTCTACAAGCTCATCTGGAACCGCTTCGTCGCCTCGCAGATGGCGCCCGCGGTGTACGACCGCACGAGCTTCGACGTGGAGGCGAGCGCGTCGCGCCCCGATCGGCTGCACGCGAGCTACCTCTTGCGCGCCACGGGCCGCGTCCTGAAGTCGCCGGGGTGGCTGCAGATCGACACCGACGGCCCCGACACCACGGCGGCGGACGAGGGCGGCGAGGGCGCGTCCGCCTCCGAGTCGCCGGCCGACGAGGCCGGTGCCGGCCCGAGCGCCGAGCGCGGAGAGCCGGACGGCGGTGCGGAGCGCGAGCCGGCCGCGGACGACGACGGCGAGGCGCTGCTGCCGAGCCTCGACGAGGGGCAGGCGCTCGTGCTCGTGACGCCCCCGGGGGTCGTCACCGACCAGAAGTTCACCCAGCCGCCGCCCCGCTACAACGAGGGCTCGCTCGTGCGCGAGCTCGAGAAGCGCGGCATCGGCCGACCGTCGACCTACGCCGAGATCATCAGCAAGGTGCAGGCGCGCGCGTACGTGCAGAAGCTCGAGGGCGGAGCGTTCCAGCCGACCGACCTCGGCAAGGCCGTCGTCGACGGGCTCGTCAAGAGCGAGCTCGACATCATGGACCCGGGCTTCACCGCGCAGATGGAGGAGGAGCTCGACGAGGTCGGCGCCGGCAAGCTCAAGCGCGTGGAGCTCCTGCGCCGCTTCTACAAGCGCTTCTCGGCCCAGCTCGAGGTGTCGAAGAAGAAGAAAGCCTGGAAGCCCGAGCCCGAGCCCACGAGCGAGGTGTGCGAGGAGTGCGGCTCGATGATGCTCAAGCGCTGGAGCAAGAACGGCTGGTTCCTCGGCTGCTCGGCCTACCCGAAGTGCAAGACGACCCGCGATCTCGGCGGCAACGGCCAGGCGTCGCCGGTGCGCGAGACCGACATCGTGTGCGACAAGTGCGGTCGCCCGATGGTCATCAAGAACGGCCGCTTCGGCGAGTTCCTGTCCTGCACCGGCTACCCGAAGTGCAAGAACGCGCGCCCCGTGCCGCTCGGCGTGCCCTGCCCCAAGTGCGGCGGTGACCTCATCGAGATCCGCTCCAAGAAGGGCCGGAGCTTCTACGGCTGCTCGAACTACAGCGCCGAGCAGAAGTGCGACTTCAAGCTCTGGAATCGCCCCATTCCGGGGCCCTGTCCCGCGTGCGGCGCCCCGATCCTCACGCGCGTGAAGGGCAAGAACCCCATGATCGCGTGCGCCGACAAGGCGTGCGGCTACAAGCGCCCGGCCGACGAGGAGCGCGCGGCGCCGGCGCCGGCGCCGCTGCCGGCGACCCCGAGCGCGCCGTCGGCGCCGTGAGCGGGCGCGTGGCTCGACCGCTGGCGAGGCGCCGTGGCCGCTGACGTCGTCGTCGTCGGCGGCGGCCTCGCGGGCACCGAGGCGGCGGTGCAGCTGGCGCGCGCCGGCTTCTCGGTGGCCCTCTACGAGATGAAGCCCGGCAAGCGCACGCCGGCCCAGACGGGCGACGGGCTCGCCGAGCTCGTGTGCTCGAACTCGCTGCGCGGCGCGGCGCTGTCGAACGCCGTGGGCCTGCTGAAGGAGGAGCTGCGGCGCACGGGCAGCGTCGTGATGGAGGCGGCGCTCGCCACCGCCGTGCCGGCCGGCGGCGCGCTCGCGGTGGATCGCGAGCGCTTCAGCGCGCGCGTGACGGCGCGCATCCACGCCGAGCCCGGGATCCAGTGCGTGCACGAGGAGGTGACCGAGCTGCCGGAGGCGCGGCCGCTCGTGCTGGCCACGGGTCCGCTGACGAGCGCCCCGCTCGCCGCGGCGCTCGAGCGCGCGGTAGGAGGCGCACACCTCGCCTACTACGACGCCATCGCGCCCATCGTCGACGCCGAGAGCATCGACTGGGAGCGCGTCTGGAAGCAGTCGCGTTACGACAAGGGCAGCGACGACTACGTGAACTGCCCGCTCGACCAGACGAGCTACGAGGCCTTCGTGGCGGCCCTCTGCGCCGCCGAGAAGGTCGCCCCACGCGCCTTCGAGGAGGCGCGCTACTTCGAGGGCTGCCTGCCCGCCGAGGTGATGGCCGAGCGCGGCCCGCTCACGCTCGCGTACGGGCCCTTGAAGCCGGTCGGCCTGACCGACCCGCGCACCGGGCGGCGCCCCTTCGCCGTCCTGCAGCTGCGGCAGGAGGACGCGGCGGGGACCGCGTACAACCTCGTCGGGATGCAGACGCGCATGAAGTACGCCGAGCAGGAGCGCGTCTTTCGCATGATCCCCGGCCTCGAGCGCGCGGAGCTCGTGCGCCACGGGTCCGTGCACCGCAACACCTTCGTGGACGCACCCGCGGTGCTCGACGGCTGCTTCGGCCTGCGACCGGAGGCGTGCGCCGCAGGCGAGGCGGTGCGGGGGATCCACCTCACGGGCCAGCTCGCCGGGGTGGAGGGCTACGTGGAGAGCGCCGCGGCGGGCCTCTTGTGCGGGCGGCTGCTCGCGGAGCGTCTCCACGGTGGCCCGCCACGACCCCCACCCCCCACGACCGCGCTCGGCGGCATCCTCGGACACATCGCGCGCCCGCAGCCGGGCGGCTACCAGCCCTCGAACGTCACCTGGGCGCACATCGCGCGCCCCGACTTCGCATCCGAGGCCGAGGCGCGTGCCCACCGGCGGCTGAACAAGCGTGAGCGCTACGAGCGCTGCGCGGAGCGCGCCCTCGCGGACCTCGACCGCTGGCTCGGCGAGACCGCGCCGCGCCCGACCGGCCCCTGACCTTCCCGTGGCGGGCGCGACAGGCGGGCGGCCCTTCCCCCCCCGCGCGCGGCGATGTAGCTTGAGCCCACGACACCGCGGCCACTAACCTAGGCTTGCCCCATGCGAAAATGGCACCTCTTCTCGGGTGCGGCCGTGACGGCGATCTGCGCGCTCGTCATGGCCGCTTGCTCGCTCGCCAACGCCCCCGAGGAGCCCCAGGCAGCCACCGAGTGCGCCAACGGCAAGCTCGAGGCGCCCGTCGAGACGTGCGACGACGGCAACCTCGCGGTCGGCGACGGGTGCGACCCGAGCTGCCTCGTGGAGGCCGGGTACACCTGCACGGGCGAGCCGAGCGTGTGCGCGCCCGAGTGCGGCGACGGCCTCGTCACCGCGCCCGCCGAGCCCTGCGACGACGGCAACACGACCGCGGCCGACGGCTGCGACGGGAGCTGCGCCGTCGAGCCGGGCTACGCCTGCACGGGCGAGCCGAGCGTGTGCGCGCCCGAGTGCGGCGACGGCATCGTCACCGCGCTCGACGAGGCCTGCGACGACGGCAACACGACCGCGGCCGACGGCTGCGACGGGAGCTGCGCCGTGGAGCTCGGCTTCACCTGCAGTGCCGAGCCGAGCGTCTGCCAGGGCATCTGCGGCGACGGGCTCGTCAAGGGCGCCGAGGGGTGCGACGACCAGGACACGCAGAGCGGCGACGGCTGCAGCGCGGGCTGCACGGTCGAGCCCGGCTACGTGTGCTCCGGCGTCCCGAGCGTGTGCCTCCCCGACACCATCTGCGGCAATTGCGTCGTCGGTCCGAGCGAAGAGTGCGACGACGGCAACGGCGTCGACCTCGACGGCTGCCGGAGCGACTGCACGCGCAGCCCCATCGTCGTCGGCGTCGTGGGCAACAACGCGGCGGCCCAGATCACCGTGGCGCTCGACGCGCTCGGCGAGGCGTACTCGCAGGTCAGCGGCTTCCCGGCGAGCGGCGCGGGCGGCGTGCTCCTCACCTCGATCGACGGCAACAGCGGCAATCCACCGGACTACACGGCGGCCCTCTTCGGGGGCGCGCACGTGGCGATTTTCGGCGGCGACGCCGTGCCGTCCTTCACCAGCTGGGTCGGCAACTACCTGACCACGGACGGCACCGCCCAGTGGCTCGACTCGAGCGGCTGCACGCCCCAGTGGTCGACGGTGGGCACGAGCACGATCACCTCGCTCTTGCCGCTCACCTACGATTTCCCGATCCAGGCGGCGACCTTCCACATGCTGCACTTCATGGACGCGCAGCCCAACGGCGGCGTCGTGATCGGCCGCACCTGCGACCGCCAGACGAACGCCGGCATCATGGCGACGCGCCGCTTCGCCAACGCCGGAACCTTCACCTTCGCCGCACTGCAGCTCGGCGTGAACTGCTCGGGCGCGTGTCGCACCGATTTCCTGCAGCCGCTGCTCGCGGGCTACCTGACGCACGTGCGCTCCTGCTCCAACTGAGCATTCGAACGCTAGCGTGGTGCGCGCGGGCGGCGCTTGCGCGCCAGGTAGTGCTCGAGGTTCTGCCGCAGGCGCGGGTCGTCGGGGCGGGCGCGCACCGCCTGGCGCGCCGCCGCCTCGCCGAGCTCGAACGCGCCGACCCAGTAGGCGCTCGACGCCACGAGGTCCGCGAGCTGCCAGTGGTACACGGCGTCGTCGATGAACAGGCGATCCTGCTTCGGGTACGGCAGCTCGTAGCCGCGGCGCGCGAAGAGCACGCACAGCGCGTGCTCCGCGCAGAGGTTGTAGTGGAGCGCGATGGCGTGCAGCGGCTCGGCGCGCTGCGGAGCCGCCGCGTGGGCCCGGAGGTAGAGATCCAGCACCTCTGGCCAGGGGCGGCCCGCGCGCTCCGCCGCGACCCCGACGTGCATGCGCGCCTGATAGACCTCCTCGTGCCAGCCACCCATGGCCGCGCGGTGCTCGAGCGCCGCGATGGCCTCGTCCCAGCGGCCGAGCCAGAAGTAGGTGAGCCCGAGGTAGAAGGCGGCACGGCTGTCGCTCGGGTCCGCGGCGACGACGGCGCCGAGCAGGCCCACGTCGCGCTCCCAGCGACGCCGCGAGCGCTCGAGCCCCTCGTCGCCGACCTCGTGCCGGATGAGCACGCCCTCGATGCGGTGGGCCGGCGGCTGGCGCCCCTCGCGCATGAGCACCTCGTGCACCACCCCCTTGAAGCGCCAGCCGTCGCGGGCGCGCAAGATGCGAGCCGAGTCGAACGCCACGCCCGCCTCGACGCGCAGGAAGTAGGCCTCCCGGTCGGGGCCCCGCAGAGCCCGCTCGCGCCCGAGCCCGGCGCGGAGCGCCTTGCCCCCGACGAGCACGTCGTCGGCATCCAGCCACAGGATGAACTCCGCGTCCTCGCCGCACAGGTCGAGCGCGTGGTTGCGCGTGGTGGCGAAGTCGACGAACGGTGCCTCGTGGACCGCACCCGGCGTGCCGGACATCACCGCGCGCACCCGCTCACGCGTGTCGTCGGTGGACCCGGTGTCGAGCACGACCCAGCGGTCGACGAAGGGCTTCACGCTCTCGAGCGTGCGGGCGATGGTCGCCGCCTCGTCCTTGACGATCATGCACAGGCACAGGAGCGGCGTCGCCTCGGACGCCGTCGCGCTCGCGCTGTGGCTCGCCCCCACGACGACCTCAGCGCCCGGCAGGAGCCTGCTGCGCGATCCGGGCTTTGAGCTCCGGCCCGCGCGGATCGCCCGGGTAGTCCGCGATGAACTTCTCGGCGTGGTGCAGAGCCTCGTCCCGGACGCCGAAGCGCAGGGTGAGCTCGGCGAGCTTGTAGCGCGCCAGCGCGTAGTCCGGGCTCGCGCGCAGCGTGGCGAGGTACCCCTCGCGCGCGCGGTTGTAGTCGTTGCGCTGGTCGGCCACGAAGGCGGTGTTGTAGAGCGCGTCACCGTCGGCCGGATCGTCGGCCAGCATGACGGCGAGCCAGTGGTCGGCCGCCTGCAGGTCCTGCGCCACGATCGCGAAGTAGGCCGCGGCGAGGCGTGCGTCGCGGTCGCCGCCGTCCGCCGCCCGCGCCGCCGCCTCGCGCGCCTCTTCGGGGCGCTTCAGCGACCAGAGGGCGAGCGCCCGAGCGTAGTCGAGCGCGGACTCCCAGCGCTCCTTGTCGGCGTCGGCAACGGCCAGGAGCTCCACGCCCCGGTTCGCCTCGGACAGGGCCCGCTCGGGCTGCTCGCTCAGCGCGAGCGCCTCGGCGTGCACCTG
Organism: Polyangiaceae bacterium; assembly: GCA_020848455.1. Taxonomy (GTDB): domain Bacteria; phylum Myxococcota_A; class Polyangia; order Polyangiales; family Polyangiaceae; genus JACRDA01. The sequence goes on along the minus strand of JADLAB010000636.1, from coordinate 11,084 downwards.
GTGGGCCGCGGCGCTCGTGCCGCAGAGATCGGCGGTCGTGCGCGCGTGCTCGAGCCCCGCCGGGAGCCGGCGCGCGCGCACCTCGCCCTGCGCGCGCAGCACCTGGCACAGGCACGCGGCGGGCGCCACCGCGACGCACTTCTCGCCGAGCGCCACGAGCTCGTCCCAGCGCCGCGCGGCCCAGAGCGCGGCGGCACTCGCGCGGACGGCCGATTCGTTGCTGGGCTCGATCTCGAGGGCGCGCTGCCACATCCGCGCGGGGCTCGTGAGCACGCCGCGCGCGGGCACGTAGAGCGCGACACCCAGAGCGAGCACCACGGCAGCCGCGACGTGCCCCCGGTAGCGAAAGCGCACGCGGCGCGCGGCGTGCGTCAGCGCTGCGACGGTGAGCGCGAGGGCGAGCCACACGAACGGGCCGACGAACAGGACCGCACGCCCGAGTGGCCCCGCGCCGGCGCGGAAGTAGAGCGCCCCGGCCGTGGCCGCCGCGACGGCCACCCACCACGCGGCGGCCGCGATCTTGCCGACCTTCGAGCCGAGCGCGCGCTGGAAGCGCACCGCGCCGACGAGCACCGCCACGACGACGGCCGCAGCCAAGAGACCAGCGGCGGAGCTGGCCGGTGGCGGCTCCGGCGACAGCTGCCCCGGCGCCACGCACAGCGCCAACAGGTGCGCGACGCGCGCGGCGAAGTCGCCGAGGTCGAGGGCGGGTGTCATGGGCTACCGTTATAGATCAATCAGGCCCGCACGACGCCGCCGACGAGCGCCCGCGACGCCGGTGCCGTGCACGGGGCGCGTCACGCGGGGACGACGGCGCCCACGAGGGCCGGCAGATCGTGCGCCTCGGCGTCGCACAAGAGCCCGAAGGCGCGCGCGGCACGTGCACGCCCGAGCGCCGGACCGGCGGCGTCGAGGAGCTTGCGCTCGAGCGCCCGCTCCGCGCCGGGCGCCGCGACCGAGCCGCTCGGGAGATCGATGCGCTCCACGAGCCGCGCGCCGTCCTCGAGCTCGACCGTGACCCTGGCCGGAAAGTACAGGGCGATCCCCCCCGCCCCGACGCCGGCTGCGCGGTCCTGCCGGGAGCCCGCCTCGGCCCCACGCCGCTCGGCCCCCACGAGCCCGCGCAGCCGCCGGCTCGTCGCGCGGACGAGGGAGCCGAGCGCGCGCGCGGCATCCGCCGCGGAGACGAGCTCCGAGCCGTACTCCTCGCGGTAGCGGCGCACCAGCATGACGAGCTCGCGCGGGCCGAGCGCGCCGAGCGCTGCCCGGCCCGCACCCACCGCGCGGGCCCCCTCGATGACGCGCGCCGTGAGCCCGAGATCGTGCTCGACCTCGATCCGCGCCACCCACGCGCGCTGCTCCTCGGCACCGCGCGCGAGGGCGCCCTCGTCGAGCTGGTCGACGCCGAGACGGCCGACGCGCAGGAGCACGGCCGCGGCCTGGGCGAGGTCGAAGCACACGCCGACCGGTGTGACGCCGGCCGGACCGCGGGCGTACTCGGCCGCGAAGCGGCTGGCCTCGCAGGCGAGCTTGGTCGTGGCGATGTGCACGCGGCGCACCCGCGCGAGCGGCAGCTCGTCGCCGGCCCGAACGCGCAGGCGCTCGAGCGCCTCGAGCGCCGTCTGGAAGTAGTGGCACACCGGGTAGGTCTTGAAGGTGAAGGTGTCGAGCACCCAGAACGAGCCGAGGTCCCCGAGCGCCAGCGGCATGGCCACGTACGCGAAGCGCCGCCAGAAGCCGCGCCGGTCCTCGAGGATCTCCGGGGCCCCGGTCATGCCGGCGCGTGCGAGATAGGCGGCGCGCACGCCCGTCGCGAGCGGCGTCGCCGCCGACAGGAGCTTCGAGCTCGGTCGCAAGAAGCCGGGCTGGAGCGCGAAGTTCGGCTGCGCGAGCGCGATGGCGAGCGCATGGGTCGTGCGCGCGGCGTCGAGCCCGAGCAGGCGTGCCGCGGCCGCCGCCGCCCCCACGAGGTGGACGAAGGTCCACATCTGCCCGTTGAGCGGGCCGAGGAAGCTCGAGGCGCCGACCCGCCCGGCGAGCTCGTTGGCGACCACGATGGCGTCGACGAGCTCGGCGCTCGAGCGCCCCTCGTGCTCGGCCACTGCGAGGGCCGCGAACACCGCCGAGTGGCACGTGTGGCCCATCCACACGATGTCGTCGAAGTCGTGCGCCATCGAGCTCGCCGCGTTCTCGAAGGCCGCCTCGACCGGGGGTCGCCGCGCGCCCGAGGCGACGACCGTGGCGCGACCCGTGCCGCCGCCGAGGGCATCGAGCGCCGCGCGGACGGCGAGGACGGACTCGGTGCGCGCCGCGGCGTGCGCCGCCGCCACCATGTCGACGAGCTGCCAGCGCGCCGCGCGCCGGACGGACGCGGGCATGGCCGACCGCTCGACCGTCGCCGCGAAGCGCCCGAGCCGCTCGAGCTCCGTCGGCTCCGCCATGCGCCCCTACTTGGCGGCGGCCAGGTAGGCGAGGAAGGCGAGCTGCTGCTCCTCCCGCTCGCTCTTGTGGTAGCGGTCCGTGTCGACGTCGAGCCAGTAGCAGTCGACCGTCTTGAAGCCGGCCGCATAGAGGCACTCGCGCACCTCGGGGATCGTCCACAGGCGCCAGTCGGAGGTGACGGCGCGCTTCAGCTTGCTCCCGTCCGTGAAGCGGAAGTGGATGTGGCAGCGGGTCTCGTGGGTGATCGGGTTGAACTCCGCCTGTTCCCACATGTAGGTGAAGTCGTCGACCTTGCGCTTGTCCTTGGCGACCATCATCGCCTCGGTGCCGCCGTAGATCTCGAGGAACGCGACGCCCTCCTTGCCGAGCGTCTGGTGGATGACACGGCAGTAGCGCTCGAGCTCGGCACGGGTCTTCCACACCCAGAAGCTGAAGTTCATGACGGAGACGACGTCGACCTTCGGCGTGGTGACCTCGAGCACGTTCTGCTGCAGCAGCTTGATGCGCTTGCGGACGCTGTCCGGCTGCCCCGCGAGGTTGTGGTCGCGCGCCCAGGCGAGCACCTCGGGGTCGAGGTCGACGCCGATCGCCGTGCGCTCCGGGTAGCGGCGGCACCACTCCGTCGAGAAGTAGGCCGTGCCGCAGAAGTCCTCGCGGACGCTCACCGGAGCCCGGCCGCGCAGGCTCTTGAAGACGCGGTTGTAGAGCGCGATGTCGACCTCCGGGCACTGCACGCTCATCTCGTAGAGCAGGTGCCGATCGGCCTGCTCGGCGAGGGTGCGAGCCTGCGGGTCTTGACGGTGCTTGTCCTTCTTGCCCATGCTTCGACTTCTTCTCCGCGCGGCGCTGCCCCCCGCGCGGGCGCGCTTGTAGCGCGAGCCTGGCGGCGAAGCCACAGGCGCCGTCGCTCCGCGGCACTCGCCTGCGCCGGGCTAAGGACCTGCGGCTCGTCCGCGGCCGCTCGGCCCGCCGGCACCCCGCGCGGCGCGCGGGTGGGCGTGCGCGTACTGGCGCCGGAGGTGGTCGGTCGCCACGTGCGTGTAGATCTCGGTCGTCGCGATGTCGGCGTGACCGAGCATGGTCTGCACGCTGCGCAGATCGGCCCCGCCGCGCAGCAGGTGGGTCGCGAACGAGTGGCGCAGCTTGTGCGGCGAGACCGGCGTGTCGATGCCGGCTGCGCGCGCGTAGCGCGCGATGTTCTTCCAGACCGCCTGGCGCGTGAGCCGCCCTCCGCGGGGCGACAGGAACACGACGCGCGAGCTCGCCGCGCGCGGGTGCGCAGCCCGGTCGACCAGGTACTCGCCGACGGCGGCGAGCGCGTGCTCGCCGACGGGCACCAGGCGCCGCTTCTTGCCCTTGCCGAAGGCGCTGACGATCCCACGCTTGAGGTCGAGGTCGGCGAGCTCCACCGCGATGGCCTCGCTCACCCGCAGGCCCGCGGCGTACATGAGCTCGAGGATGGCGCGGTCGCGCCGGCCGCGGGCCGTCGACCGGGGCGGCGCCGCGAGCAGCCGCATCACCTCCTCGAAGGAGAGCACGCGCGGCAGGCGCCGACCGACGCGCGGGCCGTCGACGAGCGCGCAGGGATCCTCGGCCAGCAGCCGCTCGCGCACGAGGAAGCGGCAGAAGCCCTTCACGGCCGAGAGGCGCCGCGCCGCCGAGCGCGCCGAGATGCCGCGCTCCTCCTGGTCGGAGAGGAAGCTCGCGACGGCGCCCCGCTCGAGCGCGCCCGGCGCCGTGACGCCGAGCTCCTCCGCGTGGCGCAGGACCTGGTGCAGATCGGTGGCGTAGGCCTCGACGGTGAGCGCCGAGAGGGCGCGCTCGACGCGCAGGTGGGCGAGGTAGGCGTCGAGCGCGGAGTCCACGTGCCCAGGGTAGCGACCCCACGCCGCCGCGTGAAATAAAGGCGACGGATCCATGAGCCCGAGCGCCGGCGCCCGGGGCCGAGCGCGAACGATGGAGGTCCCAGGCCGCCCGGCCGCTCGTATACTGGAGCCGCATGTGCGGGCGCTTCACGCTCACGGTGGCGCGCATCGAGGCCGTGGCCGCGGCGTTCGACGCCGCGCTCGATCCGGCGGACGCCGCCGCTTACCGCCCGCGCTACAACGTGGCGCCGGGCGACCAGCACTGGATCGTGCGCCTCGCCGCCGGCGAGGTACGGCGCACGCTCTCCCCGGCCGGCTGGGGGCTCGTGAACCACTGGGCGCCCGACGCCTCGCGCGCCTTCCAGCAGATCAACGCGCGCGCCGAGACCCTGGCGCAGCGCCGCGCCTACCGCGAGGCGCTGAAGACCCGCCGGTGCGTCGTGCCGACCGACGGCTTCTACGAGTGGTACGGCCCGCCCGGCGCGCGCCGGCCGATGTGGCTGCACCCCCGGGCGGGCGAGCTGCTCGCGCTCGCGGGGCTCTACGAGCACTGGACGAACCCGAAGACCGGCGAGGTGCGCACGACCTTCACGGTCGTCACGACCCCCGCGAACGCGCTCGTCGCCCCGATCCACGACCGCATGCCGGCGGTCCTCGCGGCCGCGGAGATCGAGCCCTGGCTCTCCAGGGGCGACCGGCGCGTCCTGCACGCAGCGCCCGAGGACGCGCTCGTCGCGACGCGCGTCTCGCGCCGCGTCAACTCGGCCCGCAACGACGACCCCTCGCTCCTCGAGCCCGAGCGCGAGGAGGACCGCGGCGGGCAGCAGCGCCTGTTCGGCGGCTCGTGAGGGATCCGTCGTCGTTCGGGTCGTGTTTCGGTGGGGCGCGGCACGAGCGGGGATCACTCGGGCCTGCACTCGAGGGCCTGGAAGGAAGCTCGGCTCGAGCGTGACGTGGCTTCAGGTGTCGGGCTCCAGGCTTCGGGCCGAGAAGCCGGCGCGCGGATCCCCGTGGTCGCCCCTCGCCGGAAAGGCGCAGGCCGAGTTCGGTGCTCTAGAAGGAGCCCGCGACGACCGGGATATGCAGCTCGGCCGTCTGCTTCGCGCCGAACAGGAAGATCTCGCGCTCCGAGTAGGCCGGCCGCAGGCCGACCGGCGGGAGCCCGAGCGCGAGCCGCCCGGGCGCGAGGTCGAACAGGCCACGAGGCGCGCGTCCCTGCGGAGCGGTGGGGCCCGTTGGACCGGCCGGGGCGGCAGGCGGCGGAGGGCCGGCCGGGGTGACGCCCCCGTTCGGTGCGGCGGGCGTGCCCGGCTCCGCGGGAGCCGCGGGGAGCTCCTCTTCGTCCTCGTACTCGTCCTCGGCGGGGTTGTAGGCCGTGGCGTTGAGGGTCAGCACGAGGGCGGGGATGACGAGCCCGATGCCACCGGCGAGCATGTAGAGCGGCGCCTCGGCGGTGCCCTCCGCGTCGGTGATGGCCTTTTCGATGAAGTAGCCGCCCACGCCCCCGCCCGCCGCCGCGAGCGGCGTGAACACGGCGTAGGGCCACCAGGCGTCCACACCCGCGGCGCCGAGCGGGATCATCACGATCTCCGCCCCGAGCAGGATCCCGCCGGCGATGCCCTTGCCGGTCGGGGACACGGGGTTTCCCGTGTCCTGCGCGCGCGCCACGGCCGGAGCCAGGAGTAGGGCGCCCGCCACGGCGGCGCCCCCAAGCACACTCAAGCCTCGTTTCCACGCCATAGGTCGCCTCGCAGCCTAGCATGGGGCCCGACGCCCCGCGCTAGACTATGTTGCCGGGACGGCCGCGGTCATTTGCCGAGCCAGCTCGGATCGAGCCGCACGGCGCCGAGCTGCTCCTGGCGCTTGTTGCCCACCGGATTGCCCTGCGCGTCCACGCAGGTGAGGGTCACGATGGGATCGGACATGGGACCGGGCGGCTCGGAGACGTCGTCCACGACGGCGGCCTCGAGCTTGCCCGGGGTCTGGCACAGGGCCAGCACCTTCGTGCCCTTGCCGACGCGCGCCAGGCCGAGCTTCGCGCGCGTCAGCTTGACCTCCTGTCCGTCGGACATGCGCCGCACGGCGACGTCCTCGCCGGTGGCACCGCTCACGGTACCGAGCTCGTAGACCTTCTCGCCGTCGCGCAACGGGCCCCAGACCCGCACCCCCACCAGGGCGTTGGCCGGCGGCAGGAGGGCGCTCGTGTCGGTCGGCTTGAGCGCCTTGGCGTCGACCCACCCCGTCCGCTTGGGCGCGGACGCGAGCGCCGGCTGCCACTCGACGAGCGCGAGCCCGCCCGCCTCGCCGAGCACGGTGAGCGCCGCGGCGTGCGGCAGGGTCTTGACCTTGGCGCCCTTGGGGTCGCCCTTGGCCATCAGATCCACCCTGCCCCAGGTCCACATGGGCTTGCTCGTCCCGAGCTTGCAGCGCAGCGTGCCGCAGGTGACCCAGAAGGCCAGCTCGTCGCGCGCCGCGGCGAGCTCGGCGGGTAGCGGCGGCTCGGCGCCGGGCGCGGGCGCGGGGGTCGTCTTCGGCTCCTCGCCGCTGCCGCCCGCGGCCAGGCGCGCGAGCTTGTCCTGCATCTTCTCGAGCTCCGTGCGGTCGTCCTCGAACACCACGATCGGCGGCGACCAGCGACCGAGCCCGAGGAGCGCGTCGAGCGCCTTCAGGTCGTCGGCGCTCGCCATCTTCTTCTGGGTGGCCGTCGCGACCGCGGCCTTCACGTCCGCGGTGATGCCGTCGCGCACCTGCGCGAGCACGCTGCGATACTCGGCGTCGCCCGCCTGACCGCTCTTGACGAGCGCGTCCACCTTGTCGAGCGCCTCGGCCCAGGCGCGGCGGACGAGCGGCTCCTCGAGGGCCTTGCCGAGCTCGGCCTTGACCGCCCCGCCGAGCAGCTCGGCCAGCGCCTTGGCGTCGGCCGCCTCGAGGGCCTTCTTCGCCTCCGCCGAGGCGCCGAGCTCGCGTGCCTCGGACAGCTTGCCCGCCTCGACGAGGCCCGCCAGACACTGCTCGATGGGCTTGGAGACCTGCTTCTTCACGAAGGCCGTGAAGCCGGGCGTCGGCGCGCCGTCGACGAGCTTGCCGGCGAGCTTCAGCGCGGGGGCGCACTTGCCGTCCGCTGCCGTCTCGACGACCTCGGGCGCCAGACTCTTGGCCTGCTGTTCGTCGCAGAGCTCCGCGGCGACCCGGATCTCCTCGCGCACGGCGGTGTCGGCGTAGCGCTCGGCCTGCCCGAGCAGCTCGCGCGCCGTGTCGTAGTCGTGCGCCTCGCGCGCCTCGTCGCTCTTCACGACGAGCTCGCGCGCCTTGCGCGGGTCGGTCTTGCCCTCGTCGAGGCCGGCGTGCTTCGGCCCGGGCTTGTCGCCACCGTCGCACCCAGCAGCGAGCGCACCGAGTCCGAGCGCTGCGCCGAGGAAGAACGCTGCTCCCCGCATCATGTCGTTCACGCCTCCGGCGTGTGGCTCGCTGGTGGCTGCACACGGTCCATCCGTGCGCCATCCGGGGCCGGCCGCCTCGTTGCGAGGGCAGCCGCCGTGGGACGCGCCAGGCGCACCGCCTTCGTCCGAAGGGCTGGCGCCGAGCCACACGTACGAGATGCTGCGTAGCCCCCCGCGCTGCGAGGCGCAAGGTTCGGCTCAGCGGTCGAGCCACTCCGCCTTGTTGCGCAGCCCGCCGAGCGGGCCGTTCCGGGTGCCGCCCGTCGGCGCACCGCCGGCGTCGAGACAGGTCACGTTCACCATCGGATCGTCGCCGGTCTCGACGACGGCCTCGATGCGCCCCGGATCCACGGCCAGGGCACCCTTGCATTGCGCGAGCACGCGCGTGCCCGGGTCGACGAGGCCGAAGCGGAGCGTGGCGCGCGGGACCGTCACCTCCTGGTGGTCGGCGAGGCGCCGCACCGTGGCGTTCGTCTCGTCGGCGGAGACCACGGTGCCGAGCTCGAGGTTCGCTTCGCCCTTGCGGAGCGGCCCCCACACGCGCAGGCCCACGAGGGCGTCGCCCGGCGGCAAGAGGCGGCGCGTGTCGTCGGTCTTCACGTCGCCGGTACGCACCCAGCCGGCGGCGCGGCCCGCGAGCTCGGCAAAGCCTCGCGACGAGCTCTGGGCCGGCTCGCCCTCGAGGACGAGCGCCCAGCCCTTCGTGTCCGCGATCTGCCAGAGCGGCGTCCCGTGCGCGAGCTTGCGCTCCGCGGCGGCCGGCTCCGTCGCGGGCTGCAGGCCGACGGCGCCGAAGGCCCACACGCGGCGCGGCGTGGAGGTCTTGCACTGGAGCTCGCGACACTCGATCCACACGGCGAGGGCGCGGCGCGCGAGCCGCAGCTCCTCGGGCCAGGGCGCCCCCTCCCCCGAGCCGTCGGGCGCGCGCCAGCCTCCCTCCGCGATGAGCGCGTCGACCTCCGCGAGCACCGCCTCGGGACTCGCGCTGCCGATCTTGTCCTTGCCCGGCGCCTCCTTGGCGCGGGCCACGACCTGCACCGCAAGCCCGGTCTGCAGCTCGGCGAGCAGCTTCTGGCGCTCGCGCCGGCCGATCTTGTCGCGTGCCACGAGGTCGTCGATGCGGCCCCGCGCCTCGGACCACTTGCGGTCCCGCAGGAGCGGGCCGAGCTCGGTCATCACCTCGTCGACGAGGAGCTTCGTCACGGCATCGGCCACGGCGCGGAACGCGGCCGCACCGAGCAGCTCCTCGGTGCGCGCCTTGTCGAGCAGACGGCGCACGAGCGTCTTGCCGTCGGGCTTGGCGAGCGCCGCTTCGAGGCAGCTCCGCAGCGGCTCCTCGGTGGCCTTGCGGATGATGGCGGACATGGTGCCGTGCGCGCGGTCGTGCGCCCGCGCGGTCTGGCTCAGCGCGAGCTGGCAGTCGCCCTTCTTCGCCGCCTCGAGCACCGGGGCCACGAGGGTCTCGGCCTCCACGGCGTCGAGCTCGGCCGCGAGCTGGTCGATGTCGGCACGCACCGCGTCGTCGGCGAGGCGCCCCGCGTCGGCGAGCAGCTGACGAGCCTCGTAGAGCTTGCCCGCCTCGCGCGCCTTCCGGGCCCGGCCGAGCGTCTCGCGCGCGCGCTCCGGATCGACGGTGCCGGCGCCCGAGGACGGGCTCGAGCTGCTCTTGCCGATGAACTGGCAGCCCGTCGTCGCGAGCAGAAGGGCGGCGGCGACCGAGCAGGTGGCGACCACGCGGAGCGCGCTTCGGTACATGGGACCTCGTCTGCAGGTCAGTGGCCGGGCATGGCCGCGCCGAGGATGGCGCGCCGGAAGCGCCGCAGGCGAGCCTGCACCGCACCGAACACGCTCGCGTCGGGGTAGCGTCCGGCCTCGTCGATCTCGCCGGCCGGCACGCCGGTGAGCAGCTCCACGCCCTCCTCGACCGTGTCGATGGCGATGATGTGGAACTTGCCCGTGCCGACGGCCTCGACCACGTCGCGCCGCAGGTTGAGCGCCTCCTTGTTGCGCGAGGGGATGAGCACACCCTGGTCGCCGGTGAGCCCCTTGGCGACGCACACGTCGTAGAAGGACTCGATCTTCTCGTTGATCGCGCCGACCGGCTGCACCGCGCCCTGCTGGTCCACGCTGCCCGTGACGGCGAAACGCTGGCGGATCGGGATGCCCGACAGCGAGGAGAGCAAGCTGTAGAGCTCGGTCGTGGAGGCGCTGTCGCCGTCGATGGCCTCGTAGGTCTGCTCGAACACGAGCGAGGCTCCGAACATGAGCGGCTCGTGCTGCGCGAAGCGCCGCGCGAGGTAGCCCTTGAGGATGAGCACGCCCTTCGAGTGGATGGGCCCACTCATCTCGACCTCGCGCGCGATGTTCACCGGCCCCTCCATGCCGGGGTAGGTGACGGCCGTGACGCGGCACGGCTTGCCGAAGGTCTGGGGGCCGTCGCTGATGACGCTGATGGCGTTCACCTGCCCGATGCGCTCGCCCATGACCTCGATGCGGATGGTGCCGTCGCGCAGCAGGCGCTGCACCTCGTCCTGGAAGTAGCGCGAGCGCCAGTGGGCGGCCTCGAGCGCCTCGCGCACGAGCAGGGCGTCGACGCTGGCGAGCTGCTTGCGGCGCGCCACGTAGGCCGCCTCGGTGGCCACCTCGGCGATGAGCCCTAGCTGGGCCGAGACCTTGGTCTGGCTCTCGATGAGCCGCGCGCCGTAGGTGAGCAGCTCGCACACCGCGTCGGCCGTGAGCGGGGGCAGGCCGCGCGAGCGCAGGAAGCCGGCGAGGAACGCCGGATAGGTGTGCAGCGCTTCGTCGACGCCGAGCGCGTGCTCGAAGCGCGCCTGCACCTTGAACAGCTGCGCGAACTCGGGGTCCGCCTCGTGGAGCTCCTGGTAGAGCGCGGGGCTCGCCACCAGCACCACCTTCACGTCGATCGGGATCGGCGGGAACAGCAGGTCCTCGACCGTGCCGCGGAAGTAGGAGGGGTCGTGCTCCGGCACGATGAAGCGGCTCGCGAGCAGGCACGCCTTCAGCTGCTCGTACACGGCCACGTTCTTGATGAGCGCGTTGCCGGCCAGAATGAGAAAGCCGCCGTTCGCCTGGTGGAGCGCGCCCGGAACCGCGAAGCCCGGCTCGGGCGGGAAGCTCGAGTCGGGCGGCACGTGGCTGCGGCCGAAGACGGCGCCGAGCGTCGGGTACGCGACCTCGACCACGGGCGCACCCGAGCCGGGCTCGTGCTCGGTGAGCAGCGTCGGGATGGTGAGGCCGCGCGCCAGCGTGGGCGACTCGTCGCTGCGCGCCTCGTCGACCAGGTGGCGGATCTCGCGCACCACGACCTTCTCGACGT
>JADLAB010000635.1 GCA_020848455.1 Polyangiaceae bacterium | reverse complement strand
GTGCAAGAGTGGGGCGATCTCCCAGCGCATACCGCGACCGTCGCTCGAGAGACGCAGGTGGTGGACTTCAAGGCGCGTGTGGATCCGAAGGCGCTCACCGAGCACGCCAAGGACATCGCCGCATTTGCGAACGCCTTGGGCGGGACCATCCTCGTGGGGGCCGCAGAACTCCCCGACGGCGTCGCGTACGCCGGCCTGCCAGCCGATCTCGCGCGCGAGGTGGCCGAGGGCTACAAGCTCGCCCTCCGTGGCCGCGTCCGTCCCCGTCCACGAGTGGAGGTCGTCGAGATCCGCGATCCGGCAACGGACCGGGTCGTCGTGGCGGTCAACGTCCACGCGTACGCGGACCAGCCGGTGGGCTGCGCCGTGGACACGGTCCAGGACGACAAGGGCGCGAGGCTGAAGCCGCTCACGGGTGAGGCGGTCGCGTGGCGATTCCCCCAGCGCGTCTCGAACCACTGCCGATGGATCCAGCCGGAGGAACTCGCCATGCTCATGAATCCCCACGCCCGCCGAGTCACGCTGCTCCTCGAGCGCATCCCGTCCGAGCATCGGCAAGCGGTCACGATCCAGAACTGGCACGTCAGGCAGGACAACCCGGACGTCGTGAAGGTGACGCTCGAGAGGGTCGATCTCGATGCAAACGTCATGTGCATCAAGGTGCGCGAGGCCAGCCCCCTCCGGATCCCACTCGACGACGTCGAGGCAGTCTGGGAGGCGAGCCCAGGCACGTGGCACGTGCGCGTGAACGGCCACGTCGGCCAATTCGGCAACGAGCACGGGTGGCGGTACGTGTCGTACCCACGGAGCTGAAGGACGCGGCGGGCGAGCGGGCGCCGAGCGCGTGCCCGGCGCACGACGTTCCTCGCGGGCGCGAAAAGCGGCGGCGAGCTGTAGCACTCTCGGGTCTCGCCGCACGGAGAGGGTGGAAGCTCGAAGCTCCGACGGCAACGTCGAGTCCTTCGTGCGCGCTGGTCGAGGTCGTGGTCTGGGCTCGCCTAACCCGTAACCAACCACTATGGCCAACACCACTTCATTGATACCGAAACCTGCCTCGAACGACGTACTGAACTCCCACATGCGAGACATCGTCCGCGCGTGCCTCTTCCTGCACGGTGATGCCGCGAGCCTCTCCGACCTCCAGGACATGGTGCGGCGTTGGGCCACCGACGGCGTCTTGCCTCGCAACTGGCGCGTTCAGCTTCGCGACGTGTTGAAGCTCGATCCGGACATCGAGAAGGGCGACGACGATGTCTGGCTGCTCCGCAGCCAGCGCGCCCCGCTCGCGTAGCCAAAGCGCTCGTGACCTCGGTCGCGGGGCGCGAGCTTCCAGCGGGTGCCACCGGGCGCGCGAGCCCGGGACCACGACTCTCCACGCAGCGTTCCCACGACGGACCGCGGCGTCTGACCTTGCAGGGGCTTGCGGCCCACGCGAAGGAGCGCGTTGACCGAGCCCGGGCGTGACGGGGCCAAGCCCCCGCGTCTTGCGAGAACGGACGCGAGGTCGGTAACGACCTTGGTTCACGCCGCCCGGCGGCCCCGATCTTGACCACGACGACCTGCTCCATGCACGACACCGTCGCCAACGAGCTGCAGGGCGCCGACGAGAGCGCCGCCGCACGGCGCGCGTCCCGCCGCCTCCGCGTGCCATGCCGCTCGCGCCGAGTCCGCCTTCGCGAGCGCGACCTCGACATCCTTCTCGCGCTCGCGAAGATGCGCCTGCTTCGGACCTCCGACCTCGCCGCCCTCTACTTCGAGGCGAAGGGCACCTGCCAGAAGCGCATGCGCAAGCTCTACGACGCCGGGCTCGTGCGGGCCGTCGTGACCGACCTCGCGGCCGAAAACCGCTACGTGCTCACGGGGCTCGGGCACGAGTTCGTCGCCCGTGCCCTGCCCGAGGGCGCCGTCCCCCCGTACCGCCCGGCTCCGCGCGTGGACGGTCGCAGCGTCGCCCATCTCGACCTCCTGAACCGCTACCGCATCGCGCTTGCGCGAGGAGCCGCCGAGGACTGCGTAGAACTCTCCTCCTTCCTGCCCGAGTGGGAGCTGCGCGCGCGTGAGCCCCATGCGCCCCTCGTGCCGGATGCCGCCGTGCGCCTCGGGTACGCTGGGGCCGGTTTGCAGCTCGCGCTCGAGGTCGACGTGGGGACCGAGCCGCCGACCCTCGTGCTGAAGAAGGTCGAGCGATACGAAGCGGCGGCCCTCCAGGGGCACGCGGTGTGCGGACTGCTGCGGCCGGTCGTGCTGTTCGTCGCGTCGTCCGCCAGAAGGGCCCGGTCGATTTCTCGGGCAGTCGGGCCGATCTCGTCGCGGCGCGTGCTCGTTGGGGCGCTGCCGTGGGTGCTCCAGGACGGCGGGGTGCGGTCCGGACTTGCCTTCCCAACGGGCTTGGCCCGGTGCGACGCGGTGCCTGGAGTCGACGCGTACGACCTCGGGCTGCTCGAGGTTCTCCGGGAGCCAGGACGGGACGGCGTTGCTGGAGCACGCCTGTTGTGAGTGCGCCTCACTCGCGTAGTGGCGCGGGATGGCAGGCGATTTCGTTCCCCGACCTCGCGCTACGGCAGCGCGAGGTCGTAGCGCGAGGCGCTCGCGTTCTTTGAAAGGGTTCGGTCGGCCGAGAGGCCGGCCTGAGGACGGCGCGACAGCGGCCCCGGGGCGCGCGAAGCCCGGCGTTCGGTGAGGCAGCGGTCCGGCTCGGCCCGCTTACTCCTAACCGACAACGTCTATGGGACTTGACTGTCTTCCGAGGCACCCTCGCGGTGATACGCTTGGACTGCCTGTTGGCCTCACTCACGCACCATATGCACCCTGTCCCTTCGCACGG
>JADLAB010000634.1 GCA_020848455.1 Polyangiaceae bacterium | reverse complement strand
GTCCGCGAGGCCTACGGCATCGAGCGCGAGGCCGCGCTCAAGCTGAAGGACTTCCCGACCCTCGCCCACGTCATCCGCTGGGTGAAAGACAAGCGGCCCGACCTGGCAGGTGCGCCCGCCGCCCCCGCTCCGGCCGCCGGCGTCGAGCCCACGCCCGCACGGACCCCGGCGCCCGCGGCCGCGCCAAGCGCCGCGCCAGCCGACGATCCCGTGCGCGCCAAGGTCATCGACATCGTGTCGCAGCAGACCGGCTACCCGCCCGAGATGCTCGACGTCGACCTCGATCTCGAGGCCGATCTCGGCGTCGACACCGTCAAGCAGGCCGAGACCTTCGCCGCCGTCCGCGAGGCCTATGGGATCGAGCGCGAGGCCTCGCTCAAGCTCAAGGACTTTCCGACCCTCGCCCACGTCATCGGCTGGGTGAAGGACAAGCGCCCCGACCTTGCGGGTCCGCCCGCCGCACCCGCTCCAGCCGTCGGCGTCGAGCGCGCGCCCGCCGCGACCCCGGCGGTCCCGGTCCCGGTCGCCACGCCCGCGCCAGCGGACGACCCCGTGCGCGCGAAGGTCGTCGAGATCGTGGCGCAGCAGACCGGCTACCCGCCGGAGATGCTCGACGTCGAGCTCGATCTCGAGGCCGATCTCGGCGTCGACACCGTCAAGCAGGCCGAGACCTTCGCCGCGGTCCGCGAGGCCTACGGCATCGAGCGCGAGGCCTCGCTCAAGCTGAAGGACTTTCCGACCCTCGCCCACGTCATCGGCTGGGTGAAGGAGCGGCGCCCGGACCTCGCCGGCGCCCCGCCACCCCCCGCGGCGTCCGGGCCCGTCGACGCCCTTGCCCTGCCGCGCGGCGACGCCGAGGCGGCGGCGCGCGTCCTGCGGCGCGTGCCGGTGCCCGTCCTGCGTCCGCCCCTCGAGCGCACGAAGGCGACCGGCGTGCGGCTCGCGGCGGGCGACCGCGTGCTCGTCATGCTCGACCAGGGCGGCGTCGGGGTCGCCCTCGCGCGCGAGCTCCGCGACCGCGGCGTCGAGGTCGCCGAGCTCCACGGCGCTGCCGAGCCCGCGCGCTTCGTCGCGGAGGTCGAGCGGCTGCGCGGCGCAGCCCCGTTCACGGGCGTGTACTGGCTGCCTGGGCTCGACGACGAGGGCGATCCGCACGCGCTCGGGCCCGACGGCTGGCGCGCGGCCCTCGGGCTGCGCGCCAAGCTCCTCTACCACGCGGCGCGCACGCTCTACGCCGACCTCGGCGCCGGGCGCTTCGTGCTCACGGCGACCCGCCTCGGCGGCCGGCACGGCGCGGGCGAGGACGGGGCCACGGCTCCGCTCGGCGGCGCGGTCACGGGCCTCGCGAAGGCCCTCGCGCGCGAGCGCCCGGACGCGCTCGTCAAGGCGGTCGACTTCGAGCTCGACGCGCCCCCGGACGCCGTCGCGCACGCCCTCGTCGCCGAGACGCTGCGCGATCCGGGCGCGGTCGAGATCGGCCATCGGCAGGGCGCGCGCCACACGCTCACGCTCGTCGAGGAGCCGCTCGCGACGGGCCGGCCCCTCGCCCTCGGCCCCGACGCCGTCGTCGGCGTGGCCGGGGCCGCGGGCCGCATCGTGTCGGCGATCGTGGCGGACCTCGCGACCGCGGGTGGGCACTACTACCTGCTCGACCTCGCCCCCGAGGCGCGCCGGGACGATCCGGACGTCGCGCGCTTCGCGGCCGACCGCGAGGCCATGAAGCGCGAGCTCGTGGCGCGCGCCCAGGCGCGCGGCGAGCGCCCGACGCCGGTCGCGATCGACAAGGCCCTGGCGGCCCTCGAGCGCGCCGCGGCGGGAGCGGCCGCCCGGGCCGCCATCGAGCGCGCCGGCGGCACGGCGTACTACCGGCAGGTCGATCTGCGCGCTGCGGCCGCGGTCGCCGGCGTCATCGACGAGGTGCGGGCTCGCCACGGGCGCATCGACGTGCTGCTGCACGCCGCGGGGCTCGAGGTGAGCCGCTTTCTGCCCGACAAGAAGCCCGAGGAGTTCGAGCTCGTCTTCGACGTGAAGAGCCAGGGCTGGTGCAACCTGCTCACCGCGATCGGCACCCTGCCGCTCGGCGCCACCGTCGGCTTCAGCTCGATCGCGGGCCGCTTCGGCAACGGCGGCCAGAGCGACTACGCGGCGGCCAACGATCTGCTCGCCAAGCTCGCGGGCCACGCGCGCCGCGCACGCCCCGACACGAACGCGCTCGTCATCGACTGGACCGCGTGGGGCGGCATCGGCATGGCGTCGCGTGGCTCGATCCCGAAGATGATGGAGGCGGCCGGCATCGACATGCTCCCCGCGGCCGCGGGCATCCCCATCGTGGGGCGCGAGCTCCGCGCCGGCAGCCGCGGCGAGGTGCTCATCGCGGGCCGGCTCGGCGCGCTCGAGGCCGAGCGCGACGCGGAAGGTGGCCTCGAGGTCGCGGCCGTGGACGTCGCGGCCGCGGGGCCCATGGTCGAGCGCGTGCTCGGCATGCCGCTCTCGCGCGGCCTGTGCGTCGAGGCGTCGCTCGATCCCGGCGCCCAGCCGTTCCTGCGCGATCACCGCATCGACGGGACGGCCGTGCTGCCGGGCGTCATGGGCCTCGAGGCGTTCGCCGAGGTGGCGCGCCTCGGCGCGCCGGGCGCGGAGCTCGTCGCGCTCGAGGACGTCGCCTTCCTCGCACCCTTCAAGCTCTACCGGGACGAGCCGCGCACCGCGTCGGTGGAGGCGCTCTTCACGACGCGCGGCTCCGAGGTGCTCGCGCGCTGTCGGCTCACGGGCAGCCGCACGCTCGCCGGCCAGCCCGAGCCGAGCGTGACGACGCACTTCACCGCCACGGCGCGCCTCGGCGGCCCCGCCCTCGCCGTCCCGGCGCCGCTCCGCTTCGCCACCGGCGGCGCGCGCGCCGTCCGCGCCGAGGCCATCTACCGGCTCTACTTCCACGGGCCGGCCTACCAGGTGCTCGACGCGTGCTGGCTCGACGGCCCGACGGTCGTCGGGCGCCTGCGCGCGGACCTACCTCCCAACCACGTGCCCGCGACGCGCCCGACCGCCCTCGATCCGCGCCTCCTCGAGCTGTGCTTCCAGACGGCCGGCGTGTGGGAGATCGGCACGACGGGACGCATGGGCCTGCCCGCGCGCATCGAGCGCGTCCTCCGGTACCGGGCCGGAGCGGACGCGGTGGGCCTCCACGCGCTCGTCACGCCGCGCGCCGACGGGGCCTACGACGCGCTCGTCGTCGACGCCGCGGGAGCGCCCGTCGCGGCCCTCGTCGGCTACCGGACCGTGGCCCTCGGCGAGGTCGACGCGGCGCTCCGATCGCCGATCGCGGCCGCGATGAGCCGTGCGCCCGACTGAGCCGCCGGGGGCCCCCGCGGGGCTCGTGTGGCACGCCGCACGAGCGGCGGAGGTCCCGGCGGGGGACGGCTGGCTCGGCCCGCGCGAGCGTGCGCTGCAGGCAGCCCTCCGGAGCGAGCCGCGGCGCGCAGCGTGGCGCCTCGGACGCTACGCGGCCAAGGGCGCGCTCGCCCGCCACCTCGGGCTCGCCGCCGGGGGGCCCGCCGCCGAGGGCGCGGTGCTCGCGCGCCTCGAGGTGCTCGCCGCCCCGGACGGCGCGCCCGAGCTGCACGACGCGCACCGCGAGCACGGGCTCGGGCTCGCGCTCACGCTGAGCCACCGCGCGGGCCATGCGGTCGCCGCGGTCGCCCCGGGCCCCGTCGGCCTCGGCTGCGACCTCGAGCTCGTCGAGCCCCGCTCGGCGGCGTTCGTGGCCTACTTTCTCACGGTCGCCGAGCAGGCGCTCGTCGCCCGCGCCCCGCGCCCCGAGCTCCTCGCGAACCTCGTCTGGAGCGCCACGGAGGCAGCGCTGAAGGCGCTCCGGACGGGCCTCCGCCGCGACAGCCGCTCGGTCGAGATCGAGGTCGCGGAGGCGGCGCTCGCCGCCGTCGGCGCACGCGCGCCCGCCTGGCACCCGCTCCGCGCGCGCGATGTCGAGGCCGGCGTCACGCTCGCGGGCGCCTGGCGCGTCGCCGGCGACCTCGTGTGGACCTGCGTGTGGGCGCCGGTCGGCGCCGCGCCGCACGGCACGGCGCCCGCGCCCGGTCGTGGCATGCTCCCGCCGTGAGCCACCCAGCCGTGAGCCTTCGGCCCGCGCGCGTCGAGGATCTCGGCGCCGTGAGCGCCATCTACGACCACTACGTCCTCACCTCGACGTGCACCTACCAGCTCGAGCCCGAGCCGGCCGCCGACCGGCTGCGGTGGTTCGAGGCGCACGGACCGCTGCACCCGGTGACCGTGGCCGAGCGCGACGCGCGCATCGTCGGCTGGGGCAGCCTCTCGCCCTACCACGCGCGCGCCGGCTACGCGGCGACCGTGGAGACCTCCGTGTACGTGCACCCCGACTGTCACCGGCAGGGCATCGGGCGCGCGCTCCTCGCCGACCTCGTCGTCCGCGCCGCCGCCCTCGGGCATCACGCCATCCTCGCGGTCATCTCCGCGGATCAGGGTCCGAGCGTCGCGCTCCACGAGGCCTTCGGGTTCGTCGAGGTCGGGCGCTTCCGCGAGGTAGGCCGCAAGTTCGGCCGCTGGCTCGACGTCGTGTACCTCGAGCGGCTGCTCGCCTAGGTCGAGTGCGCGGGACCCTTGCCGAAGAAGCAGGCCGCATCCGGACCGCCCTCACCCCCCGGCCCCATAGGCGTTAACAGATTAATTGTCGTGGGTTTGTGTAGTTTGTCTCCCGACTTTGTCCCACCGAAGTTTGGGTAGCCGGTCAGAAACGCGTTCCATTTGCCGCGGCTTC
>JADLAB010000633.1 GCA_020848455.1 Polyangiaceae bacterium | reverse complement strand
CGCGCGGCGGCGGCGGCGCGGGCGCGGTCGCACATCGCGCGAGACCGAGCGCGAGACCGAGACCGAGCAGGCCGGCGCAGAGCGTCCGGGCCGCGCGCGCGCCTCGACCCGCCGCGCGCGCGGTCGAGCTCATGCGGGGAGCGTGGCTTGGGCGCCCCGCGATCGCAATCGGCGAGGTCCTTTCGAAGACGACGTGGGCGGTGGAGGCGCCCTGGTGAGAGCGTGCCGCGCCACGCGCGCCGGTCACGCGAAGCGGACGCGGTAGTGCGGCGTGTAGGCGCCGGTGTACGCCTGCTGGAACTTCTTGAGCTCGTCCGAGGTGAAATCGCAGCTGATGGTACCGCCCGGCTCTTCGTCGAGGCGGTGGTTCGGTTCGGCGTTCTCGTCGGAGGCGAGCCACGGCGCGTGTCCCGCCGAGTCGTGCACGCCACGCACCCATTGGCCCAGCAACTCCCGGAGCGTCATGTCCGAGATGCAGGGCGTCATGAACCGCGCGGTCAGCTTGTCGGACGCGAGCAGGCCCTCGAGCTCCGAGGCGGTGTCCGCGCTCCAGTTCGCCTGCTCTGCGAGGAGCGCCGCGAGCGCAGCGGATCGCTCCTCGTCGGCCGCCTGTCCCATGAGGAACAGGTACGGCGAGAGCTCGGCGCGAAAGCGCGTGAGCGCGGCGTCGTCCCTGGCGACGACCCGAGACACGCTCGAGTACACCATCGAGAGCACGCGGGTCTTCGTCGGGTCCTGCGCGTCCACGACCTCGCGCTCGTACACTTCCCAGAATCGCCCTTCCTGCTCGGCGATCTCCCCGGGCGGTGCCGCCGCCTTCGGGGTGTACTCGAAGAGGGCGACGCGGTGGTCTGGGTCGTTCACGTCGACGAGGGCATCGCCGGCCCCGCAACCGAATACCCGCACCGGGACGAAGCCGCGCTTGACGAGCAAGGCCGTCTCCGCGGCCTGTGCAGGGTCGTCGAGGACGAGCGGCAGTCGATAGTCGGTGCGGAGCTTGTCGAAGAGCCAGCGGGCGCGCGTGTTGGTGAACGCCTCGCGATCTTGCAGCGTGCGAGGGGTGCTTCGGTCTTCGTACGCGCGGATTGTCAGCCCGTCGAGCTTGTCAATGGCGTAGAGATCGCGGACGCTCTTCGCGACCGCGGCGAGATCGACCAGGCCGTCTTGCCCGCGCAGCGCGTGCTCCGGCAGCTGGGCGACCTTCTGGGGGGGCATGGGGCTCGAGCCGCCACCCACCCTCGCGTCTCTGCCTTTGTAGTCGCTCGCGCGATAGTCGATGTAGATGCGGGTGATCGTCTCGTTGGAGGTCGGGGAGAAGACGACGGTCGCGTCTCCCGCTCGGCTCGGCGCGCGCCGCCAGACGCGCCACCGCTGCACGGTCAGGCCGACGATCGCGATGTTTTGTAGCTCGATCGAGGCGGAGCTGTTTCGGTGCTCCTCTGGCACCATGAGGTTCTGCACGTAGTCTGGGGCCATCGGAGCCCGGACGCGCGCCCAATGGCACATCGGTTGCCCGGGCAGGCGCTGGCACTTGTCGCCCCCACGCACGCGGTAGGCGCAGCCCACGTCGTCGATGACGATCGTCTTCTCGCGCTCGGCCGGGATGTGGCGCGTGGGCCGCGCGTGCTGGTAGTCGGGGATCCAGATGAACTGGCAAGGCAGCGCCGGGTTCTGGTAATCGACCCCCTGGTCCACCGGGTCGCACTTGAAGCGGTAGTTCTGTCGATCGTGCGTACGTCGGATGTACGGGGCGAGGTAGTACCAAAGGTACCAGTTCACCTCCGCCGGTTCGGCGGTCCCCCAGTTGAACCGGGTGAGCTCCTGCCAGGTGATCCGAAAAGCGGACGGGACCCCGGCGTTCAATACCTCGGTGATGCTCACGAAGTCGAGCTCCCGGCCGATGACGAGCGCACGGCGAATGCGGCGCTTCTTCGCAAGCAGGTCGTCGGGGTCTGCGGGCCTATCGCGCCAGTCCTGGAAGATGCCAGCGCTCGGGCGAGCCCAACAGCCCTGCTTCAGCACCAGCGCCTCGACGTCCGGGCGCGCGAGCTGCTCGCGTGGTTTGCTCCGTGGTGCCATCTTGGCCTCGCGATCACTTGTCGTAGCGCTGCTGGAGGGCGGCCCGGGTCTCGTCGTCGAGCTGGCCCGTCACCTCGAGCCCTTCGTGGCGCTGGAAGTCCTGGAGCGCCTCGGTGACACGCAGCGGCGACCCACCGGTGGCCGCGGAGCGGTAGCCCAGGTTGGCGAGACGTCCCGCCGTGCCGGTCGGCTCGACGATGGGGTCGAGGTCGCCGAGGGCGATCTTGTACTCGCGTCGCATGACGCCCTCGCCGACGACGAGCTCGGCCTCCGTCGCGGCGGGGTCGAGCGGATGCTCGAGCTCGCCTTGCCCGTCCGTCCGTCCGGCGTGTCGCGCAGGTCCGATGGTGAGCGTGTAGGGCTGGTCCGCGCGCGGATCGCCGTTGTCGAGCAGGCGGATTCGGATCTTGGAGGGCACGCCCTTGCGGCGGAAGACGTGTCGCGCCTCCGTGGCGCGCTTCTCGTCCTTGCGGCGCAAGGGTGGGATGTACAAGTGGTCGCCGGGCAGCAGCGCGGTCGGGTCGCGCCGCGCGTCGCGTAGCGGGTCGTTCTGGGGCTGCTTCCAGATGTACTTCCAAACGTGGCCCGCGCGGGCGGCGATGCTCACCAGGCACTCGCCTTGGCGCACCTCGTAGTCTCCAGCTCCGACAGGTCCGAATCCACCGGTCTCGCTCGGCGTGGCGTCATGGGACATGGCGAACCTCCGCGGCGTCGGGAGCCCCGCGGTGCGGCGCGGTGATGCGGCCGGGACGTGGCGTCATTTCGGGCTCCATGCTTCTTTGTCGAGCTCGACGAAGGAGATGTTGCAGACGCCTGGGTCGATGTCCTCGAGGCGAATACGGCCGTTCGCGTCGGTCGTGTAGAGGTCGGGCGAGCCGTTCGGCGGCGTGACCTCGCAGGCGGCGTTCGGAACCGGGGCGTCGTTCTCGTCGATGAGGACGATCTCGATCCAGCTCCTGCGCTTTTTGGGCTCGAAGGGGGTCTCGGGGGCGGGCTCGGCCTCGGGCGCGAACACCGGATGCGCGACGGGCAGCCGGTAAGCCACGAGGCGGCCGTTCTCGATTGCGGCGCGCAGCCGGGCGACCTGGTCGCGGCGGGCGGCGGGCGCGGAGGAGCGGCGTGCGCCGTCCACGTGCCGCAGGGCGTCGGCGACCCAGTTGGGCGGGCCGGCGAGGGTCCACGCGTGAAGCTGGCGGGCCGCAATGGCGGCTGGGACCGCGCGGGCGTCCGCTGGCGGAGCGGCGCGGTCGTGGGCCGGCAGGAGCCAGATCTCGTCTCGGCCGTGGACGAGCTTCCATGCCTTCATGAGGAAGCGATTGTGCCTTCGTTCGCGCCGGGCTCGGAGGAAAATCCGCGCTCTGGAGCGTGCATCCTCGCGATCTACGGACCGACGTGGAGGATCCGACGGGCAGTTGACCCGTGGACCGGCTTCGCGTGTCGGCGCGCCGGATCAGGGCCGCGTGCGGTCGCACGCGGCCGCGTGCGCCACGCCTTGTGTCGCCCCGGGGTGCGTGGGAACCTCGGGGCAGCGAGGATCTCATGGCGCAGAGCGACGTGGCGGGCCGCGACGAGCGGGCGAAGGCAGCAGGGGGAGCAGTGGCAGCGGCGGAGCGCGGGCCGAGCGGCGAGAGCCTCGGGCTCGACGCGGAGGGGCTCGCCGCGCTGCGCGAGTCCGTGCGCGCGTGGCGCGCCGGCCCCGTGGCCAAGGCCGCGGCCGCACTGCCCCCGCGCGCCGAGCGCTTCACGACCTGGAGCGG
>JADLAB010000632.1 GCA_020848455.1 Polyangiaceae bacterium | reverse complement strand
GCAGGCGCACCGGCGGGTGGGCGACGGTGAGATCGCGCGCCAGGCGCTTCTGCTGGAAGGGCACGTCGCCGACGCCGTCGCCGTCGAGGTCGTAGCCGGCGTAGTCCGAGAAGTGGTTCTGCCGGAAGTCGACGCTCTGCGCGGAGCCGCCGCCCTCCACCTCGACGAGCGCCACGTTCTGGCGGAAGTCGTTCCGCACGAAGCGCAGGCCCACGTCCGCGCCGTGAAAGCGCACCCCCACCTGGTTGGCCCCGAACAGGTTGCCCGTGAACTCGAGCGGCTCGGCGGCGCTCCGCGGCGAGCGATCGAGGTAGACGCCCGTCGTGTTGCCGGCGACGACGTTGCCGCGCAGGGTCGCGCCGTCGCTCTCCTTGAACCCGATGCCGACGCCGGCGGCGCCCGAGGCGCCGAGCATGTGGTTGTCCGCGATGCTCAGGCGCGAGCTGTACATCACGAACACCCCCACGATGTCGTTCTCGAAGCGATTGCGGAGCACGCTGCCGTCGTGGGAGTACATGAAGTGCGCGCCGTAGCGGCTGCGGCGCACCGTGTTGTCCTCGAGCACGACGCCGCGCGAGTACCACACCACCATGTCGCGCGCCCGGTCGACGAGGCAGCCCCGCACGACGGTGCCGTGGGCCTCCCAGAGCTTGATGCCGTCGCCCTTGAGCTCGCTGTCGCCCTCGGCGCCGACGACGCTGCTCCGCTCGAGGGTGCAGCCGGGGCAGGGCGAGAGCTCGATCCCGAACAGGGCGTCCTCGACCGCCACGCGCGCGATCCGCACCCCGCGCGCCCGCGCCTTCACCCCCGCGTCCTCCTGCACGTGGCTGCGGCCGGAGTGGCGCACCGTGACGTTCTCGAGCGAGGCGCCCTCGGCCTCGAGCGTGACGACCGTGCCTTCGCCGCGGCCCTCGAGGACCGTACCGCCCACGCCGCGGAGCGCGACCGGGCGGCCGGTGATGGTGAAGTTGCCGCGGTAGACGCGGCCCTCGAGCCAGATCTCGCGCGGGCCTTCGGGGTCGGCGAGGAGCGCGCCGAGCTCGGCCTCGTCGTGCGCCACCGTCGCGCCCTCGGGGATGGCCCGCTCGATCGGCCCGTGGGCGTCCGGGGCGAGGGGCTCGAGCGCGCGCGGGCGCTCGAGCGCGCCCGCGAGCACCGCGAGGCCCGCGATCGCGCCGCCGAGGGCGGCTCCGAGCACGATCGCGAGCCGCATCAGGCCCCGCTCGGCAGACCGGCCTTGGGTCCGACGAAGCCGGCCTTGCACACGGCCCCGCAGGTCCCGGCCCGGCCGCAGGCCTTGCAGACGCGCGCCCGGAACACGACCGCGACGACGAGCAAGAGGGCGCCCGCCACGCTCATCCAGAAGCCGGTGAGCGGATACGCGAAGGTCCCGAACTGGCCGATCTCCCCGTTGCCGAACATGTGGGGCGTGAACGGCGCGATGTGGATCGCGGCCTTGGGGTCCATCGAGTGTCCGAACTTGTGGAGCCAGTAGAAGCTGTCGGCGATGAACACGAGCGGGAACAGGAGCCCGGGGATGACGACGAGCTTGCCGACCTTCTTGCCGAGCGCGAGCGTGAGGGCGAGGACCAGGACCGCGAGACCCGCCACGGCGTAGATCGCCATCTCGCGCTCGAAGGGCGCTGCCTTCTCGAGCGACTCCATGCCGATGTAGTGGTTCAGCATGTTGACCTCGCGCACGTCGCCGCTGACGCCGTCGAGCGAGATCACGAGCTCGAGCCCGTTCGGGTACTGCGGGGCGTAGAGCTGGAAGCGCCACCACGGCTGGAAGTACGAGCCGAGGAAGAGCGCGCCGGCGGTGAGCGCCAGCACGACCACGAGCGCGCGCTTGCCCCAGGCGCGGGACCAGGTCGTGGCGGGCGCGGCGGCGGGCGTGCCCGCCACGACGGGCAGCTTGCGGCGTGCGGGCCGCGCGTCGCCGCCCTCGGGCGCGACCGGGGACCCGGCCGCGCCCTCCGCCTCGAGCTCCGGCTCGGGTGTCTGCTCCCCCGGCTCCCCCTCCTCGCCCGCGACGTGGCGTTGCGCGTGCGACTCGCTCTCGGAGGCATGCAGCATGGCGCTACCCTACTTGTTCGGCGTCTTCGGCTCGTCCTTGGCGGGTGTCTTCGGCTCGTCCTTGGCGGGCGTCGCCGGCTCGTCCTTGGGCTTGTCCTTGTCCTTGTCCTTGTCCTTGTCCGCGTCGCCCTCGCCCTTCGGCTTGACGAGCAGGTAGCCCGCCATCTCGAGGTGGAGCGCCGAGCAGAACTCGGTGCAGTACATCGGGTACACGCCCGGCATGTCGGCCTTGAAGGTCACGTTCTCGTGCTTGCCGGGCTCGAGGCTCAGGTTCACGTTGTACATGTTGATGGCGAAGCCATGGGTCATGTCCTCGGCCTGCTCGAGGTTCGTGACGTGCAGGTTCACCGTGTCGCCCTCGTTCACCTCGAGGGTGTCCGGGGTGAAGTGGCTGCGGATCGCCGTCATGTAGACGTCGACCACGTCGCCGTTGCGCACGATCTTCTCCTTGCCGCCCTCGACCGCGTTGGGGTCCTTGGCGTCGGTGTAGGGGTTCGTGCCCGGCGGGTAGATCTTCTCGGGCTTCAGCTTGTCGATCTTGATCATCTGCGCGGAGGGCGGCTCGCCGATGCCGACCGGCGCGTCGAGCAAGAGGCGCATCGGGTCGCCCGAGACGTCGTAGAGCTGGAAGTTCTGCGGGTAGAGCGGACCGACGCCGGTGAAGCGGTCCATCGCCATCTTGTTCATGGCGACGACGTACTTGCCGTCGGGGCTCACGGTGTCGCCCTCGGCCGCCATGATGTGGCCGATGTTGTAGTGCGTGGAGATCTTCTCGACGACCTTCAGGTCCTTCAACGACCACTTCGCGACCTTGCTCTCGAGGAAGAGCGAGGTGTACGCGAAGCCCTTGTCGTCGAACACGGTGTGGAGCGGGCCCATGCCGAGCTCGGCCTGGCCGCGGATGGCGTCCGCGTAGGCCATGATCGGGATGCCGTAGGCGTCCTTGCCCTCGAACTTCTTGCCGTCGATGAGGGCCTTCATCTTCGCGAAGTCGTAGACCGTGGCGTGGGTGTCGAGCTTGCCGCCGATGACGACGCCCGTGCCGTCCGGCGTCACGTCGCAGCCGTGCGGGCTCTTCGGCTCCCCGACGAGCGTGAGCACGCCCTCCTCGGCGCTCACCTCGATGGGCAGCACCTTGACGCCCTTGATCTCCTTCGCCTTGCCCGCCTTGACGAGCTCCTCGGCCTTCTTCCAGTTCATGACGTGGAGGTAGTCCATGTCGTTCTGGGAGGCGCCGGACTCCATGGCCGGCTTGCCCTCGAGGGTGCCGCCGGTGGCCATCTCGGTGTTGAAGGAGTTGACGAACGCCCAGCCGTCGCTGCCGAGCTTGCCGGCGTCGGCCAGGTCCTGGGTGTAGGGCGGCAGCTCGATGCCCCAGCTCTGCGCGACGTCGATGCGGCCCTTCTTGCGGTCGAACTTCCAGAACATCGCGAGGCCGCGGTACTTGTCCTTGTACTCGGAGAGCGGCGCGTAGCCGCGCCCGAGCGGCGTCGGGTACTGGCTCGTCTCGATGACGTAGTTGGTATTGGGGTCGACGAAGGCGCCGCCGTGGTCGCTGCCGACCAGGGGATTCGCCACGATCTGCTTCGTCGCGAAGTCCTTGAGGTCGATGACCGCCACGCGGCCGTTCGACTTGTCGTTGACGAAGAGGAACTGGCCGTCGTAGTCGCCGTTCGTCTCGGAGAGGTTCGGGTGGTGGACGTCCGCCCACGAGAGCTTGCGGCCGCCCGGGTGCTGCCCGCCGGCGAGCACCTTGTCGCTCTCGCCGCCGTAGCCGTAGCCCTGCCACGGCTCGGGCGTGAACACGCTGATGACCTTCAAGAGGCGCATCGAGGGCACGCCCATCACGAGCGCCTGGCCGGAGTGACCGCCCGAGGCGAAGATCATGTAGTCGTCGTGCTTGCCCGACGGAACGTAGGTCTTGAGCGCGGCCTCGACGTCCATGTCGCTGAGACCGCGCGCCTTCATCAGCTCGTCGATCGACTGCGAGGCGCCGATGTCGACCTTCTTCTGCTGCGCCGCCTTGTTGGTGCAGGCCGAGTAGGTGACGAGGGCTGCGACCCCACCGAGGACTCCGAGGACGGCCAGGGCTCTCTGCTTCGACATGGTGCCTCCGCTTGCGTGCTCGCGAGAGTGTGCTCCGCGCGTGCGTGAGCGGGTGGGAGCTTGGACCCGGAGGCCGCGGCATGCGTTGACGGACATCATTGGCATTGCCGCGGTCGGTGCTTAGAGGGGGACCGGATTCCATGATTTCTGTCACAATCTTCGATGACCCGCGGTCCTCGGGGCGGGCAGGAGCGCCGGCCGGCGTCGGGACGGGGCGGTTTGCGCCGCAGCCCGGGGCCGCTACGTTTCGGGG
>JADLAB010000631.1 GCA_020848455.1 Polyangiaceae bacterium | reverse complement strand
TCGAGCGCCGCGAGGAGCTCGCCCGCGTCCTGGAAGCGCTCCTTCGGCATGCGCGCCAGGGCGCGCGCGCACACGGCCTCGAAGGCATCGGACACGAGGGCGGCGCGCGAGCGCGGCGTCGGCCGCTCGGCGCTCGTCGCCGCCTCGTAGAGCTCCTGCTGCTCCTCGCCGTCGAGCGCGACGCGGCCGGTCACGAGCTGCGTGAGGATGAGGCCGAGGGCGTGGACATCGGTCCACGGGCCGGTCGCGCCGTAGCGCTTCGAGAAGAACTGCTCGGGCGCCCCGTACTGCGGCGAGAAGGCGCTGAAGCCGCTCGAGGTGCGGGTCGCGACGCGCGTCGCCGTCTCGCCCTCCTGCATCGCCTTGGCGATGCCGAAGTCGAGCACCTTGAGCGTCGTGCCCGTCGGGGTGCGCGTGATGAACAGGTTCGCCGGCTTGAGGTCGCGGTGCGCGATGCCCATCTTGTGGGCGATCGCGATGGCCTCGAGCGCCGGTCGCAAGAGGGCCACCGCTTCGCGCTCCCCGTACGGGGCGCGTCGCTCGGCGAGCTCGGCTTCGAGGTCGCGACCGTCGAGCCACTCGAGCACGAGGTAGGGCACGAGCGCGCCGCTCCCGCTCTTCGCCACGCCGAAGTGGAAGACGCGCACGATCGCGAGGTGCGCCGACGAGAGCTTCGAGAGGAGCTTGCCCTCGTCGCGGAACTTCTCGAAGAAGAGCCGCTGCGCGTCCGCCGTGAAGTGCCCCGGTACCTTGAGGCACTTGACGGCCACGTCGTGCTCGAAGGCCAGGTGGAACCCGCGGTACACGATGCCGAAGCCACCCTCCCCCACGAGCCCGTCGACGCGGTAGGCGCCGTCGATGGTCGTCCCCAAGAGCCCGAACACATCGTGCATTGAGCGTCCTCCAGCAGCGCTGTACGTGAACCTCGGACTCTACGCCGGGTGCGGTCCGAGGGCGAGCGCCGGCACCCGCGTGGCACGCTCGCGGCGGCGGGAGTACCTTGCCGCCATGAGCGATCCGAAGCTCTCCGTGTACTCCCTCCGGAGCCTGGGGCGCGCGCTCCGCCACCCGACGGCGTGGCTCGGGCGCAGCATCGGCGCGGCCCTGCGCGAGCGCATCATCCTGCGCGTCTCGGCCGTGAACCGCTGCTACGTGTGCTCGACCCTGCACGGGCGCGTGGCGCGCCACGAGGGGCTCTCGCACGCGGACGTGGCGGCCGCGCGCGCCGCCGACGCGTCGCTCGACCTGCGCACGCGCGTCGCGCTCCGCTTCGCCGAGGTCCGCACGGTGGACCTCGAGAGCGAGTTTCCGGACGACGTCGCCGCCTTCGAGCACGCCTTCTCGGCGGCCGAGCAGGCGGAGGTGCGCGCCATCGTCGACCTTTTCACGTTCAACAACCGCTTCAACAACACCTGGGAGGCCGTCCTGCCCGGCGCCGGCAAGCGCCGGGGCAAGCTCGGGCTCTGAGCGCGCCCATGTCGCACCGCACCTCGCGCATCGGCGGGCTCCGCGTGGCCGACCACGACCGCGCCGTCGCCGGCATGACCTACGTGTACCCCGTGGTGTCGCGGCGTGCCGGCGGCGTGTCGATCGGCGTCAACCTCAACCCCAACGACGCCTGCAACTGGCGCTGCGTGTACTGCCAGGTGCCGGGGCTCGTGCGCGGCAAGGGACCGCACATCGACCTCGGCAGGCTCGCGGCCGAGCTCGACGAGATGCTCGACGACGTGGTGCGCGGCGACTTCATGACGCGCGCCGTGCCGGAGGGCGCGCGCCGGCTCGAGGACGTCGCCTTCTCGGGTAACGGCGAGCCGACGACGAGCCCGGACTTCCCGGCGGCGCTCGAGGTGGTCGCGACGACGCTCGCGCGCCTCGGCCTCGCGGGCACGGTCGCGATCCGGCTCATCACCAACGGCTCGAAGGTCGAGCGCCCCGAGGTGCGCCGGGCCCTCGAGCGCCTCGGCGAGCTCGGCGGCGAGGTGTGGTTCAAGCTCGACCGGGCGACCGCCGAGGGGAGCCTGCGCGTGAACGACCAGCGCGTGTCGCCCGAACGTCACCTCGGCAAGCTGCGCGTGGCCGCCGCGGCGTGCCGGACCTGGGTCCAGAGCTGCTGGTTCCGGTGGGGGGGAGAGGCGCCGTCCGCCGCGGAAGAGGACGCCTTCGTCGGAGCGCTCTCCGCGCTCGTCGCCGAGGGGGTGCCGCTCGGGGGCGTACACCTCTACACGCTCGCCCGCCCCTCCCACCAGCCCGAGGCGCCCGAGCTCGCGCCGCTCGACCGGGCGTGGCTCGAGCGCCTCGCCGCGCGCCTCGAGGCCGCCGGCCTGCGCGTGAAGGTGAGCGTGTAGAAGCAGGGGCAAGGCAGGGGCAAGGGGCAAGGGGAGCCCGAAGCCTGTAGCCCGCCGCACGCAGTCGAGGGTAGGGTGCGCTCCGTGGCGGAAGAGGAACGAGAACGACAAGAGGGTACGGCCGGCGGCACCGCGGTCGAGGTGAGCGACGACGAGCGGGCCGCACGGCGCGAGCGGGCCCGGGCGCGCAAGCGTCGGCGCGCGGCGAGCGGCGAGGGCGCGTCGGCATCCGGGTCGGCGGGCGCACGCGCGCGCGACCCGGAGCTCATGCGGCCGCCGCGCCGGGACGATCCGGGCGAGGGC
This sequence comes from Polyangiaceae bacterium, assembly GCA_020848455.1. Taxonomy (GTDB): domain Bacteria; phylum Myxococcota_A; class Polyangia; order Polyangiales; family Polyangiaceae; genus JACRDA01. The sequence goes on along the minus strand of JADLAB010000631.1, from coordinate 11,277 downwards.
GGCTACGAGTTCGGAGACGCCGAGAACGTGAAGTTCCGCGGGCTCGCCGGGCTGATGCAGTTCGTGGGGTGGACCGGCATCGTGCTGGCGCTCGTGGCGGGCATCTGGGGCTTCCCGAAGCACGGCTCCTCGTCCTGGTCCTACCTGCTCTGGGTCCTGCAGATCCTGCTGCCGATCCTGGTGGGCACCTGGACGCTGCGGGCGGCGGGCTCGTTCAAGCGCATCGCCACGACCCGGGGCAACGACGTGGCGCACCTCATGGAGGCCGTCGGCGAGCTGACGAAGCTCTACACGCTGCAGGCCGTCGTGGTGGTCGTGGCGATGGCGCTCATCGTGCTCGCGATGGTGCTCGTGACGACCTTCACCCTGCGCTGACGCGGCGCCACGCGCGCGGAACCTCCCGGGGGCCGCGGCGCACGCGCGCCGCGGGGGCTCGGAACTCCTCTGCCGGGCGACCGAAAACCCATTATCATGGGCGGTCGCGATGCAGCTCGGTCCGGGCACCATGGTCACCTCCAACGTGAGGCTCGTGCGCCCGCTCGGCGAGGGCGGCATGGGCAGCGTGTGGGTGGCCGCTCACCTCGGGCTCGACACCGAGGTCGCGGTGAAGTTCATCTCGGCGGAGCTCGCCAAGGACGAGCACGTGCGCGCGCGCTTCAGCCGCGAGGCGCAGGCGACCGCCCAGATCAAGAGCCCCCACGTGGTCCAGACCTTCGACCACGGCTTCATGCCCGACGGCACTCCCTACATCGTGATGGAGATGCTGCACGGTGCGAGCCTGGCCGACTGGCTGGCGCTCGAAGGGCGCATGCGCGCGGCCGACGTCGCCGTCGTGGTGAGTCAGGTGGCGAGCGCGCTCACCAAGGCGCACCAGCTCGGCATCGTGCACCGCGACATCAAGCCGGCCAACGTCTTCATGATCGGCTCCGAGAACGAGACCTTCGTGAAGGTGCTCGACTTCGGCATCGCCAAGCGCGGCGAGCGGCGCGCGGCCGGGATCACCGAGACGGGGGTCATGGTCGGCACGCCCGAGTACATGAGCCCCGAGCAGGTCCTGAGCTCGCGCGACGTCGACCACCGGGCCGACCTCTGGGCCCTGGCCGTCATGGCCTACGAGATGCTGACGGGCCGGCGCCCCTTCGAGGGCGAGACCGTGGGCGCGCTCTGCGTGGCCGTGGCGCAAGCGCGCTTCGTGCGGCCGACCGCCCTCGTGCCCGATCTCCCGCCGGAGCTCGACGAGCTCTTCGCGCGCGCCCTCGCGAAGCGCCGCACCGACCGCTTCCAGACCGCGGCCGAGCTCGCCGAGGCCTTCGAGCGCATCACCGGGGTCGCCACGCGCTCCGGCGCCTTTGCCGCGGGGAGCGCCGCGGCCGAGGACTACAAGGAAAGGCGCGCGCGGCGCGACACGGGCGGCAATCCGGACGGACGCGCGGCCGCCGCCCCGCGCGCCGCGGCGACGGCGCTCGGTCTCGATGCCCGCGCCGCCCCCGGAGCGCGCGCCCGCAGGTCGAACGGCGGCGAGGCGGGCGCCCTGCCCTCGGGCGTCGGGATGTCGTTCGGACCGGGGCTGCGCGGCGCGGCGGGCGGTCCCGCCGCGGGGTCCGGGCTCCGGGGCGTGCCCGGGGCGCTACCGGAGAGCGGCCTCATCCCGATCTCGGTCACCGAGCCGGTGAGCCCGCACGCGCCCGCCGCCGAGCCGGCCCCCGTACCGGGCTCCCACTGGGAGGGACCGAGCGGCCGCGACAGCTCCGTGCCACCCGCGGCGGACTCCGAGCAGCCCCCGCCGGAGCACCCCGCGCCCCGCGAGCCGCCCGCGCCGCCGGACGACGCGCCCCGAGCGCTGCACCGGCGCCAGCGGTCGTCCGCGACCGTCGAGATCGACGCGCCGCCCGAGTCGGCGCGGGCTGCCGAGCCGCTGCGGCCGGCGGGCGCCTCCGCTGCGGGCAGCGCGTCCGCGACGACGCCCGGCGAGCGCGCGCCGACCCAGCGCATCTCGCTCGAGTTCGACCCGGGGCGCGAGCGGGCCCGCGCAGCGCTCGCGGCCGCCGAGCGTGGAGCGGAGGGCACGGCGCCGCCGATCCGCGCCGCGTGGCTGCTCGCGGCGGCGCTCGCCGTCGTCGGGACGAGCGTCGGGGCGCACTACCTCGAGCCGAGTGCCATCGCCTCGACCGCACAGCGCCTCGGGAGCTCGGGCTACCTCGCCTACGTCGTGGGGAGCGCCGCGCTGCTCGTCGGCGCCAAGCTGATGGCGGACGCGAGCCACCGCAAGAGCTCGCTCACGCTGTGGCTCGCCACGGTCGGGCTCGTGCTCGTCGCGGCCTGCGGTGGCGTGACGGCCGCGAGCCTCGCCGGGGCCGAGGTGGCGACGCTCGCGCGCGCCGCGCGGCACACCGCGCCCTTCGCGGCCGCCGCCGTCCCGCTCGGCCTGTCGCTCTTCGGCCTGCACGAGGCGCGGAGCGAGCTCTTCGGCCCCGTGCGGCGCCCACCCTTCGGCGTGCTGCTCGTGGTGATTTCGCTCGCCGGGCTCGGGGCCGGGGCCCGGCTCGTGCAGCGAGCCCCGGTGTTCGACGCCGCGGCGGGCGAGCCGCGCCCGGGCTGACCGGCGCCGCTCCGCGGCCCTCAGCTCCGACCGCTCGCCACGGCGCGGAGCGAGTCGAGGTCGCGCACCTCGAAGCCCGTCTTGGTGGTCTCGATCATGCCGAGCTTGCGCCAGCGGCTCAGGGTGCGGATGGTGGTCTCGACGCGCGCGCCGACCATGTGGGAGAGCTCGATGCGCGACAGCACGACGGGCACGAAGGTCACGCCGCCCTCGAGCTCGTCGCCGAAGCGCTCGCACAGGTGCTGGAACAGCACCGCGAGCCGCCGCGGCACGCTGCCCGCGGTCATGATGCGGATCTTCTCCTGCAGGGCGTGGGTGTGCTCGAGCAGCGCGCTGGACAGGGCGGCACCGACGGCCGGATCCTGGCGCGCCTGGAGCACGGCCTCGCTGTCGACCCACAGGACCTCGGCCGTCTCGCTCGCCACGACGGCGTCGGCCGGGTACTTCGTGCACTCGAGCGCGGCGGCCGTACCGACGCTCTCGTGCGGGCCGAACAGGGCGATGATCGCCTCGTCCTCGCCCGCCTCGCCGCCGGTGCGCGTGATCTTGACGAGGCCGCTGGCGATGACGACGAAGGCGCGCGCCGCCTCGCCCGCGCGCCACAGGTAGTCGCCCCGCACGAGCTGACGCCGCGAGGTGCCGGTCGCGATCCGTCGAACGAGGGCCTCGCCGAAGCGACCGAACAAGTGCGATGCGCGCAGGGCGCGCTCGTTGCTGTTCGACACCTGTACGTCCATGCCGACTGTCTCTGCTACCTCGCCGCTAGCACGTTTCCGCGAGCGCCGACCGCAAAAAGACGGCTCCGGCGCCGGGCGGCGGGCCGTGAACGGATACCGCGGGCGTCGCGCTCAGCGCAGCTTCTCGGCCACGGCGCGCGGGCACTCCATGCTGGCCATGGCGTAGTAGTCGCTCGTGGCGGGCTTGATGGTGATCGGGTGCGGCCCCGCGTCCTTGGGGCAGAACACGAGGCGCACCTCGGTCGCGACCGCCGGGGCGGGCACGCGGTCGCCGAAGGGCGTCTTGAGCTCCACGGTGAGCGTGTTGGCGGGCAGGCCCGAGGCCGCCAGGATGACGAGGCACTGGGGTCCGGGGGCGAGCGTGGCGGTGAGCCCGCCCTCGCCGAAGGCCGTCTTCGGCGGCAGGAGCACGCGCCCGCAGCCGCCCGCGGCGAGCTCGCGCATGCGCGCCTGCACGAGCCCGAGGCCGTTCTTGGCCGGATCGTCCCGGTAGCGCTCGCGTGCCGGCGGGCAGTCGACGAGCGCGAACGCGAAGTCGGCGCCATCGGCCGCGCTGAGCTCGACCTTGTGGGGGCCGTCCTCGCGCGGGCAGTGCTCGAGGTCGAGCGCGTCGCCCGTCTGGTCGCCGCGGGTCGCCTTGGACGTCGGCGGCACGACGTTCGCCGACACGCGCACGCCCGCGGCACCGGCGGCGACCACGTGCAGGCAGTTGCCCCCGTCGTGCATGGTCGCGACCGTCTCGACCCGGCCGCGCACGATCTCGGGGGCGCGGACGACGTCCTTGCAGCCCTTCTGCGCGAGCGCCGCGACGGCGGGCGCGACGCGCTCGCCGAGCTTCGGATCCGGAGGCGCCTTCGCCCGCTCGGCCGGCTCGGCGGGGTCCTGCTGCGGCGGATGCGACGGCAGGGACGGGATGTTGCCGAGCGTGCGCCACAGGATGAAGCCGACCGAGCCGAGCACGACGAGCGGGATCCCGATCCACAGGAAGAGCCAGACACCGCCGGCGACCTTGCGCGCCTTGTGCTCGAAGGCCTGCGCCTGCTCCTGCGCCTGGTGTTGCCGGAGCGCCTGGGCCTGCTGCTGGCGGAAGCGCACGAGCTCGAGCGGCAGCTGGGTCGACTGCTGGCAGTAGCCGCACACGGTCGCGAGCGCGCTCGGATCGGCGGGCAGGGCGAGCTCGGCTCCGCAGTGACCGCAACGCGTGGTGGGCGTCCCGCTCATGCCCATTCGTACCCCGGGGCGTGCGCGCGCTCAACGCGCTCGGCCGCTCTCAGCCGCGCGCCCGCGCGATGCCGCGGATGGTCGGGCGCACGACCGGGCTCGCCTTCTGCATGCTCGCGCGCTCGAGGCGCTCGAAGGCAAAGCCCGCGCGTGCGATGGCAGCCTCGGTGTCGCGCGTGAGGTGGCAGTTGCCGAGCACGCGCTTCCACGCGGGCTCGAGCCGCTCCTGCCAGCGCCGGCGCGCCGGGTTGTCGTGCGCGGCCACGTGCTCGATGAACACGAGCGTGCCGCCGGGCACGAGCACGCGCCGGAGCTCGCCGAGCGCGCGCGCCGGGTCGGCGACCGAGCACAGGACGAGCGTCGAGACGACCACGTCCACCGACCCATCTGCGACGGGCAGGCGCTCGGCGGGCGCGTCGACGACCTCGCCGCGCGCGGGCGCGAGGCGGGCGCACAGCTGTCGGCGCATGTGCGGATCGGGCTCGGCGAGCACGAGCTCGGTGACCCCGCTGCCGTAGTGCGCGAGGTTCGCGCCCGTGCCGGCGCCGATCTCGAGCACGCGCCCGCGCGCGTCGGCCAGGAGCTCGGCGCGCCACGCGCGCACGCACGCCTCCTCGCTCACGCGCACGAGCCGGTCGTAGAGACTCGCGAGGACGTAGGAGCGGAGCGACATGGGCCGGGGGTCACGGTAGCACCGGGCCCGTGGGGACGCCCTGCACCAGCGCTCGCGCTACTCGTAGGTCGCCACGAACACGGCGCTCGACGCCAGCGTGTGGCACGCGGGCTCGGCCTCGCCCGCGGGCCCGGCGGAAGGCGGCGCCTCGTCCCGGCAGACGACCTCGGCCGGCCCCTCGATCGCGCGCCCCGCGCCCCGGAGCGCGCGGTAGAAATTGCCCGCGATGACGAGCCGGCCGTCGGGCTCGAAGGCGAGGTGCGCGTACACGGAGGCCGTGGAGCGGTCGGCGTTCATCGCCAGGCGCTCGCTCCGGGTGGCGCGTCCGTCGGCCTCTAGCCACGCGACGACGAGGTCGTGATCGTAGGCGCCGCGGTTCGTGTAGCTCGTGTCGCCCACCTCGAAGCGCGCGCGTCGCCCCTGGCCCGGATCGAGGCCGAGGACGGCGACGAGCCCGCCGCCCGGCCGTGCCGCGACGGCGTCGAGCGAGCTCTCGCCCGGCCCATCGAAGGCCTGCTCCCAGCGCACGCGCCCGGTGTCGAGCTCGAGCGCGAAGAGGCCCGGCGCGAACTGACTCACGCCCGGGCGCCCGAGCGTGGCCCCGAGGTAGACGAGGCCGTCCTCCGGCGCCGCGGCGAGCTTCGGCGTCGAGTCGGCGAGCTCGAGCGCCCCGACGCCGCGCAGCGACCGATCCCAGCGTGGCGCGAGATCGGCGCCCGCGAGGCGCAGCACGTGCAGCCCGTTGCGACTCGGCCCACCCTCGGTCACCGAGGCCACGACGACGTCGCCGTCGGGCAGCGCCGCGAGCTCGGTGCCCGCGAACGGCACGTCCGGTACCCACCCCTCGACCGCGAGCTGCCCCTCGGCGTCGAGGCGCACGACGGCCTTGCCGTGACGCTCGCCCTCCGCGAAGCCCGCAGCGACGAGGCTGCCGTCGGCCGTCACGGTCACGGCCTCGACCCGGGCGAGCGGCACGACGAGCCGCGTACGGGTCGGGGCGCGCTCGGCCGGCGCGAGCGCGTAGCGCAAGAGCGGCGTCGTGCGCAGATCCGGCTCCACGCCGCGCAGCTCCGCGCAGACGACGACCACCGCGCCGCCCGGCCGCGGGAAGAGCTTGCTCGGCTCCTTCGGATCGCAGCCGAGCGCGATCGGCGCGGCGACGACGCCGCTCGGGGTGACGACGGCGAGCGCCGTCGAGAACAGGGCCGCCTGCGTGTCACCGAGGTCGAGCGCGCCCCAGCCGGCGAGCAACAGCGTGCGGTCGCCCGAGGGACCGACCGAGAGGCCGTGCGCGAAGACGGCGCCGCTGCGATCGGTCGGCGCGAGGCGCACGAGCGGAGCCACTCGCCCGTCGTCCGGCACGGCGCCCGTGCCGCGGCCGAGAGCCGGCGAGCAGCCCGCGAGGAGGCCGAGCGCGGCGGCGAAGACGGGGGCGCGGGGGCGCGGGGGCCAGGGTGGTGAGGAGGTGTCCATGGGCCAGGGCGACACGGGAACGGCCGGGCGGGGCTCGAGCTTACGGCACGAGACTCGCGCTCGGGCGAGTGCCATGCTGCCGGGGCGTCCGCTCGCGGCGCCGGGAGGATCCCATGGCAGGCACGTTCAAGAAGATCGAGATCGTCGGCACCTCGGACAAGAGCTTCTCGGCGGCGGTCGACAACGCCGTGAAAGAGGCGTCCCGTTCCGTCCGCAAGATGAGCTGGTTCGAGGTCGTCGAGCAGCGCGGGGCCATCAAGGACGGCAAGGTCTCCGAGTACCAGGTCACGGTGCGCATCGGCTTCAAGCTCGATCGCTGAGCGCGCGGGGCGGCACGCGCAGCGCCGCGCCGCGTGCAGATGCCCCAACCCGCCAGGGGCGAGAGGGAGTACGCTTGTCGGCGATGAGCCCAACCGAGTCCCGTCGCGCCCTCCTCAACGACGGCGCGCTCGCGATCGCGTCGAGCTGGGCCCAGGTGTGGTGCGACAACATGCGCCGCGAGGGGCGCATGGTCGCCGGCGGCTGGCCCGGCACCTTGCCCGAGGCTCGCGCCCGCGTGACGGCGCACTTCGACCTCGAGCTGCGGCGGCTCGGCTTGCGCCTGCTCACCTACGAGGAGCTCGAGTGGGTGACGCAGGCGACCTACCGCAACGCGAAGCGCGCCTGGAACAGCGCGCACTAGCGCCAGGGACCGAGGCGTCGCGCGGCCGAGGACCGTGGGGCCGCCGGCCGCCGGTGCCCCTCGACCCCTTCGTTTGACCGAGCCCGGCCCGCGTGGCATACGGGTTTGTCATTCGTATGCCGCCCGGGAGCCGACCGTGCACATGAGCGACGCCCTCTTGTCTCCCGCCGTGGCAGCGGGCTTCTACGCCGCGTCGGGCGCCGCCCTCGGCTGGTCGTCGGCCGTGCTCGGCCGCCGCGCCGAGAGCCGCCTCGTGCCGACCATGGGCGTGCTCGGCGCCTGCGTGTTCGCGGTGCAGCTGCTCAACTTCGCCATCCCGGGCACGGGCGCGAGCGGCCACCTCGCGGGCGGCATGCTGCTCGCGGCCGTGCTCGGCGCGGCGCCGGCCTTCGTGGTCATGACCTCGGTACTGCTCGTGCAGGGCCTGCTCTTCGGGGACGGGGGTATTCTGGCACTCGGTGCCAATCTCTTCAACCTCGGCTTCGTCCCGTGCTTCGTGGGGCTGCCGCTCGCGCGGGCCCTCGGCGGGCGGGCGCCGAGCGGCCGGCGCCGCGCGCTCGCGCTCGCGGCGGGTGCCTTCGTGAGCGTCGAGCTCGGCGCGCTCGCGGTCGCCGTCGAGACCGTCGCGGCGGGGGCGACAGCGCTGCGTCTCGGTCCCTTCGCGGCCCTCATGACCGCGATCCACCTGCCGATCGGCCTCGCCGAGGCGGTCGTCACGGCTGCGGCCGCGGGCCTCTTGTGGCGGCTCGCCCCCGAGGCGACGGCGCCTGCGACGGACGCGACGGATGCGCCGGACGCGGCGCGCGGCTGGCGTCGCACCGTCACGGCCCTCGGCCTCGCCGCCGCCCTCGGGGCTGGCGTGCTCGCGTGGCTCGCCTCCGAGCGGCCCGACGGCCTCGAGTGGTCGCTCGCCGAGGCGACCGGCGACGGCGCGGCGGCCACGGACGACGGCGCGACGCCGGCGGTGCGCCCGAGCCTCGAGACGAGCGCGGCCGGGCTCGGCGGCGCTGCGGCCGTCCTCGGCCTGTCGCTCGCGCTCGGCGGCGGCGCACTCCTCTGGCGCCGGCGCCGCGCCTCGGCGTCGGGCTCGGCAGCTCCGACGGGCTGACGATGCGCACACGGACCGGAGCGAACGCGCGGACCGCGACCGACGCGAGCCGCGGTCCAGACCCGCGCGCGCTCGTGCTCGCGACCTTCGCCTACGTGGGCTTCGTGGCCTCGTTCCCGCGCCACGCCTTCGTGGCCCTCGCGCCGCTCGCGCTCGTCGCGGCGCTCGGCGTCGCGCTCGCCCCGGTCACGGGCCGCGCGCTCGGCGTGCGCCTGGCGTGGGCGGCCCCGTTCGCGCTCGCCGTCGGCCTCGGGAGCCCGTGGCTCGAGCCGCGCCCCGTCGCGCTGGTCGGCGGCGTCGTGCTCGGCGCGGGCACGCTCGCCCTCGGCGTCCTCGTCTTGAAGGTGCTGCTGTGCGTGACGGCGCTCACCGTGCTCGGCGCGCTCGTGCCGCTCGGCCCCCTGACCGAGGCCCTGCGCGGCCTCGGGCTGCCGCGCGTGCTCGTCGGGCAGGTCGCCCTGCTCGGGCGTTACCTCGAGCTCCTGCGGCACGAGGCAGAGCGCATGCGGCGTGCGCGCGCGCTCCGCTCGGGCGGCAGCGCGCGCGCTCTCCGGCCGCGCGTGGTCGGGGCGATGGCGGGCGTGCTCCTCGTGCGCGCGCTCGAGCGCGGAGCGCGCGTGCACCGCGCGATGCTGGCCCGCGGCTTCGACGGCACGCTGCCGGCGCTCGAGCGGAGTCGCTGGCGGCTCGGCGACACCGCACTCCTCGCCGCCGTGGTCGCCGGGTGCGCGCTCGTGCGGCTCGCGCCCTGGACGAGCTGGCTCGGGTGGAGCGACGGCGGGGCGCATGGCTGAGCGAGCCGGTGCAGGGGCTGACGCGGATGCGCCGGCGGTGCGCCTGCACGAGGTGTCGTTCGACTACCCGGACGGGACGGTGGGGCTCGCGGGCGTGAGTCTCGAGGTCGGGCGCGAGGAGTCGCTCGCGGTCGTCGGCCCGAACGGCGCCGGGAAATCGACCCTCGCGCTCCTGCTCCCCGGACTGCTCGTGCCCGCGCGGGGCTCGATCGAGGTGTGCGGTCTGCCGGTCGGGCGGCGCACGCTCACCGAGGTGCGGCGCCGCCTCGGGCTCGTGCTCGAGAGCCCGGACGATCAACTGTTCCTCGGCACGCTCCTCGAGGACGTGGCCTTCGGGCCCCTGAACCACGGGGCCTCACCGGAGGAGGCGCGGGCACGCGCGCTCGCGGCGCTCGACGCGGTCGGGCTCGCGGACGCGGCCGCGCGCTTCCCCGGGCACCTCTCGTCCGGACAGAAGCGCGCCGCGGCGCTCGCGACCGTGCTCGCCATGCGCCCGGAGGTCTTCGTGATGGACGAGCCCACGGCGAACCTCGATCCGCGCGCCCGCCGCGCCGTCCTCGCGCTCATCTTGCGCCTGCCAGGGGCACGCATCGTCGTGACCCACGACCTCGAGGCGGCGCTCGACTGCTGCGCGCGCACGGCGCTCTTCGACGGCGGCCGGCTCGTGGCCGCCGGCCCCACGGCAGAGCTGCTCGCGGACGGCGAGCTCCTCGCCGCGCACGGCCTCGACAAGCCGCACTCGCTGCTCACGCCCGAGGAGCACGCCGCGATGCACCAGCGGCGCCGGGCGCACTGACTCGACCTTCGCCCTTTCGGGCGAAAGTCTCGCGGCTACAGGGATCGGGCTTCAGACTTCAGGCGCGCTTGCGTTCGAACGCGCGCAGGAGCATCGATGCGACCAGTCGATGTCGTCGTCGGAAGGAGGCACGATCATGCTGCGCTCGTCCCTGCTCACGCTCACCCTGTCCTCGGTGCTCGTCGCTTGTGGTCCGAAGACGCCCTCCGCCGCGAGCGCGAGCGCGAGCGCGAGCGCCGCCGGGAGCTCGACGCCGACCGCCTCGGTCTCCGCGGCGCCGCCCGCACCGCCGCCTCCCACGCCGGCCGTGCGCTTCACCGGCGGCTTCGCGACCCCCGAAAGCGTGCTCTACGACGAGGCCGGCGACCGCTACCTCGTGTCGAACATCCAGGGCAAGCCCACCGACGCCGACGGCACCGGCTTCGTGAGCGAGCTCTCCCCGGACGGCAAGGTGACGAGCCCGAAGTGGATCGAGAGCGGCAAGAACGGGGTCACGCTGAACGCGCCGAAGGGCATGGCGCTCGCGAAGGGCGTGCTCTACGTCGCCGACCTCGACCGCGTGCGCACCTTCGACGGCAAGACGGGCGCGCCGAAGGGCGAGGTCCTGCTCCCCGACGCGACCTTCGCGAACGACGTCGCGGCGGGTCCCGACGGCAAGATCTACGTCTCGGACTCGGGCCTGAAGATGAAGGGCTCCGACTTCGAGGGCAGCGGCACCGACGCCGTGTGGGTCCTCGAGAACGGCCGAGCGAAGCCGCTCGCGAAGTCGCCCGACCTCGGCCGCCCGAACGGCCTCCTGGTCGACGACAAGGGCGTGCTCGTCGTCACCTTCGGCGCGAACGAGCTCTACCGGCTCGACGACAAGGGCCAGAAGACCGACGTCACGAAGCTCCCGAAGGGCAGCCTCGACGGCATCGTCGCCATGGGCGACGCCTTGCTCGTCTCGAGCTGGGAGGCCTCCGCAATCTTCAAGGGCAAGCTCGGCGGTACCTTCGAGCCCGTGCTCTCCCAGCTGAAGGCGCCGGCCGACATCGGCTTCGACACGAAGCGCAGCCGCGTGCTCGTGCCGCGCTTCGTCGAGGACGCGGTCGAGGCCTACGACGTGAAGTGACGCGCCTTGCGCGGACGCGCCGCACCCGCGCCACCCCGCTCCTCGCTCACGCCGTCTGCACGGCCGCCGGCAGCGCCGCGAGC
>JADLAB010000630.1 GCA_020848455.1 Polyangiaceae bacterium | reverse complement strand
GTGGCGGCGACCTACGTCACTCGAGGTACAGCACCACGCCGTCGAAGTCGCCGGCGCTCGTGTGGGTCGCCGTGCCGAGGTCGAGGTCGCTGCGCGTCTCGCCGCCGGCGACGATGGTGCCCGTCGCGCCGATCGCCACGGCGTTGAGCTCGTCGATGTCGGCACCACCGAACACGGCGTCCCAGAAGTACTTGCCGTCGGCGGTCAGGGCGACGACGTGCATGTCGTCGACGCCCGCGCTCGTCCGGGGGAGGCCGCCGAACGTGGACGTCCCGATGAAGGAGCCGACCAGGAGCACCTCGTCCGACGGGCCGATGGCGAGGCTGAAGCCGCGCGTCGAGTCGCCGCCGCCCGCGACGTACGTCCACAGCGCGTTGCCGCTCGTGTCGAATGCGGCCGCGAACACGTCGCGCGATTCGGGACTGTGGCTCGGGAAGCTCCCCCCGCCGAGCGAGAGCGTCCCGGCGAAGTCGCCCGCGACGACGAGCGTGTCGTCGGACTGCAGCGCCGCGCCGTAGAAGTCGACGGCCGCTTCGGTGACGATGTCCCAGCGGTATCCACCCGCGGCGTCGAGCCCGAGCATGAAGGCGGAGCTCGAGCCCGCCGTGCCGCGCGGACCGCCGCCGAGATCGACGACGCCGTAGAGGCGGCCGGTCGTGTACACGTTGCCCGCGGCGTCGACCCCGGGTGTCTGCGAGAAGATCGCGTTGGCGCCGGCGAAGCTCTGCGCCCAGCGCAGGCTGCCGTCGGACGCGTAGCGAGCGACGAAGAAGCCCACGTCGGCCACGAACCCGGCGCCGAAGTCGGCCCCGCCCTGCTCGATCTCGCCGGCGACCGTCACGTCGCCCGTGGCGTCGACGTGCACCCCCTCGACGACGTCGGAGAGCGTGTCGCCGAACGTCCGGTCCCAACGATAGGTGCCGTCGGCGGCGTCCAGGCAGAGGACGACGGCGTCGTTGTACCCCGCCGACGTGCGTACGCCGCCGCCGAAGTCGAACGGGCCGTTGAAGACGCCGCCGACGCAGACCGCGGCGCCGGCGAGCGAGAGATCTTGCCCGTAGCTGTAGCCGCCGCCGGGCTCGCCCCACAGGTAGCTCCAGCGGACCGCCCCTTGCGCGTCGAGCGAGGCCACGAACCCGTGCGAGCCGTCGACGGGCCCGCCGAGATCCGCCGGGTAGGTGACCGCGCCGGTGAGGTACACGTTGCCGGCGTCGTCGAGCGCAATGCCGCGTATCACGTCGGCACCGGAGCCTCCGAGGAACCACGCGCGAGCGAGCGCCGGGGCGGAGCAGTCGCCGTCGTCCGCGACGCCGTCGCGGTCGTCGTCGGCGCCGTTGCAGATCTCGGCCACCGGCGCACAGGCGGCGCCGCCCTGCCCGGCCGAGCCCGTGATGTCGTCGCTCGTCTCGTCTCCACAAGCGCCGAGCGCGGTGAGCACGATGCCGGCCAGGAGCCAGCTCGAACGGATCTTCATGCCTACCCCTCTTCCCATATGCACGAGCCCAGCATACCCGAGCTCGGCGTCCGTGCACCGGCCGGAGCGCTTCGTGACCGTGAGCGTGAGCCGCCGACCGACCGCGGGAGGATCGCAGACGGGGCCGCGTGCGCGCGCACACGAGCGAGCGTATCCTCGACGCGCGATGCGAAAGCAGGTGCCGCTCGTCGTCCTGTTGTCGGTCGCGTGCTCGAGCCATGCCTCGGACGCACCTTCGCCGTCGGGCGAGACGGTGAGCGGCGGCGAGGCGCCGCGCTCGAGCCCGGGCTCGACGGGCGGCCGAGCGGCTCACCCGACCCACGCCGCAACGGGGTCGCCGAGCGGGACCCCGGCGACCGAGGTGCGGATCCACATCGGGACGAAGCTGGTCCGGGTGGACGGGCGCGAGCCCGTCTCCGGGGTCGGGGTCGGGGACCGGCTGCAGAAGCTCGACGGCGTGTACGACGCCCTCGTCGCCGTGCGCGCGGCCGGCGCGCCGCCCCTCGTGATCGAGGGCGAGCCGGACGCGCCCGGCTTCTTGGTGGGGAGCGTGCTCGCGACGGCCGCATTCGCGCAGTACGGCACGGCGTCCGTGCAGACGGCGCGTCGGCGCGTCGGCGTCGCCCTCACGTCGACGGGCACCTGCGTCCCGGCGGAGCTGGTCGACGCGCTGGTCGTGAAGTTGCACCGCGGCGACGGCGGCGGGGCGAGCCTCACGTGGGTGAACGGCTGGGGGCGCGAGCAGGCGTTTCCGCAGGTGCCGCTCCCCTGCCGCCCGTTCGGGCGCGAGTGCGTCCGCCGCATCACGCCGCTCGAAGACGCCCTCGAGCACGCCGCGCTCGAGCGCGAGCTCGCGACGACCGTGTCCGGAGGCCGCGCCCAGGCGGTCGTCGTGGGCGCCGCGAACGAAGAGACGTTCGGGCGCCTCGGCGCGCTGCTCGACGCGCTCGCCGACGCCGGCGTGGAGCGCATCGCGGTCGAAGGCGCCCTGCGCGCCGCGCCGCGCGAGCTCGCTCCGCCCGCCTGCACGCCGGACCTGCCCGAGCGCGAGCAGGCGGCGCAGCAGAAGGCCGCGAGCTGCGCGAACGCCTGCCTGGAGCGTCCCGCCGCCGAGCACGGCGCCTGCCTCGAGCGCTGTCGCGCCGCCTGTGCGCAAGTCTGCGCCGACGCCGCGTGTCGCTCGGTGTGCGATCTGTACGCGGCACCGTGACGCCGCCCGCCGTGTGCTTGCCGATGTCATCGGCCACACCGACGCCCAGGGCTCGACCGAGCTCGACCGCGAGCTCTCACGGGCGAGGGGATGCTGCGAACGGCCCCGAGCTCGGGGTACACTCGCGCCGTGCATCCTGGGTCGGGCGGTGGCAAGGCGCTCCTCGTTGCGCTCGCGCTCGTGCTCGGCGCGGCGGTCGCGGGCGCCTGCTCGAGCGACGACGGGGACGGCTCGCCCGCGGGCGGGGCGGGGGGCGTCCCCAGCGGGGGCCAGGGAGGAGCGCCGGCGGGCGGCACCGGCGGCGGCGGCACCGGCGGCGCGGGCGGCGAGGCGCCCGTGCCCGAGCAGCACGCGCCGTGCGAGGCGGGCAGCTGCTGGTCGGCCTCGGCGCTCGAGCTGCTGTGCGGCCCGCGCAGCATCGACGAGGACTTCAGCTCCGGCCTCTACAACGTGCACGAGTACTCGCTGTGGATCGCCGAGGGCATCGGCGTCGAGATCTCCCTGGCGGCTACCGCCGGCGACTGGGCGCCGGCGCTGCTCCTGCGCGACGAAGAGGGCCTCGTGCTCCACGACGGCGCCGTCGCCCTCTCCAGCGCGGCGGCGTCGATCGAGGTGCTGTCGACGGGAAAAGCGTCGGGCACGGCGTCGTTTCGCATCACGGCCCACGCACAGCAGCGACTGTCGCTCTTCGTGACGGCCTGGGGCGTCGTCGACGGCGGCTTCGCCGAGCCGATCCCCACGGACGCGGTCTACGCGCTCGACCTCGCGGCGGACTGCGCGCCGGGCGAGCTCGAGCTCGTGAGCCCCCCGAACTTCGATCCCGGCGACGTGGACGGCGGCTACGTCGTGCTGCCGCCCGCCGAGCCGGCGGGGCTCTACGACACGAAGCACGCCGACTGCTCGCGGGGCATTCGGCGCCTCATCGACGTGCTCTACACCGTCGCGTGGCAGTGGCACGAGCGCGACCCATCCCGCCCTCCCATCCACGTCCTCGACCTGAACGAGGCCTGGTGCAGCGGCGTCGACCACGCGACGCACGACGACGGCACGCACGCCGACCTCGTCGTCGGCTGCGCCACGGACGTGTCGTGCTCGGACAAGGCGCCCGTCCTCGAGCTCGCCAAGCTCTTCGTCGACACGGGCGAGGTCTGCGGCATCATCAACGACAACACGAGCGAGGTGCTCGGCCAGGTGAACGGCTACTTCGACCAGAACCACGCCTACGAGCCCTGGCACCAGACCTTCATGCGCAACATCGGCGGGCACACGCAGCACTTCCACGTGCGCGTGAAGCAGCCGGACGGGACGTGCAACTGATCGAGGCGCCCTCGCCGAGCGCCGCCGCGGCCTGCATCGCCTGCCGCACGAGGGAGAGCGACGAGCCGGCCGTCATCGGATCCGCGCGCACCAAGAGCACGCGCGCCTCACCGACAGCGCACACGTCGCGAGGAGCGCTTCCGCGCCACGCTTGCTCGCACGACGCCCCTCAGCGAGGGCCGAGCCCCGCGAGCGCGCGGAACGCGAACCAGGTCACCGCGAGAAGCGCGCGGAGGCCTCTCGGCGCGGGCGCGATCGCGAGGCCGAGGTCACGGGCCCGCGCTGCGTCGCGAGCCGCGAGGCGAGGGAGCCGGAGGCGCGCCCGCGCGACCCCGCGGTTGTGGTGCGCCGCCGCCAGGCGCACGGAGCCGCTCCCTGCCGCGCCTGCCTCTTCGACGGAGGCGTCGAAGTCGCGCTCCGAGAGGGCCGTGCGGCCGGCGGCCAGGGCGGCCAGCCCGCGCGCGAAGCGCCGGTCGGGGTCGTCGGGCTCGGCCTCGAGCGCGCGCGACGCGTCGAGCAGCCGAGAGAGGTGCCGGGCGCGCTCGAGCTCGTGCGCGCGCTCGCTCGCCTGCGCGATCCGACCGCGCCACGGCAGGGTCACGAGGCGCACGAGCAGGGCGAGCGGCAGGAGCGCCACGAGCACGAGCGTGAACGGGCAGCCCGCGCGGCGCGCGCCGCCCGCCATCCGTTCGGGAGCCTCGGGCGTGGAGAGGCCTGCCTCCTGCTCGCGGAGCGTGGCGAGGCGCGCGTTGTCGGCGGGCTCGAGCGCGCCCGCGCGGAGCTCGAGCTCGTCCACCGCCTCGGGCGGCAGGTCGAGGACGAGGCCCCGCTCCGCGAGGTAGCGCTCGATGCCCTCGACCGCTACGGCGGCACGGGCCGGGACATCCTCGCCGGCCTCGCGTCGACGGCGGCGTCATCCTCGTCGGATCCTACGGCGCGCCGTTGTGTTCTACTCGCCTCGTCGGAGCTCGGGCTCGACCGAGCGTCGACCCTTGCGGGAGGCGCCATGGGCAAGCGATCGCAGACGACGGTGGTGATGGGGTTCGTGACTAGCACGGTGTTCGCGCTCGGAGCGGGATGCGGCGGCGACGACTCCAGCTCGACCACAACGGGCGCCGGCGGCGCCGCGAGTTGCACGCCGGGTGAAGCGCTCTGGAGCCGCAGCGCCGGCGACCCGGCCGACGGGCAAGCGGCCACGGCGCGCGTCGATGCCGCCGGCAACATCCTGCTCGTCGGTCACTTCCGTGGCGAGCTCGACTTCGGCGGCGGCCCGCTCGCCGCGGCGGGCCCCGGCGCCGACTCCTTCGCCGCGAAGCTCGCTCCCGACGGCACGACTGCGTGGAGCAAGCAGCTCGGCGCGGACGACCTCATGCCGGGGATCGCTCAGAGCCTCGCCGTCGATGGCGCCGACGTTTTCCCGCCCAAGGAACGGAGACCGTCTGGGCGCTCGACGTGGACGCCGCCGGCAACGTCTACCTCGGCGGCGTCTGCGACGATCGGCTCGACTTCGGCGACGGCGAGCGCACCGGCGGCGGCGGCTACCTCGCCAAGCTCGACCCGACGGGCCAGGTGCTCTGGACGCGTCAGCTCGCCACCCAGGACGTCGCGGCCAGCTACGCGGTGCCCGACGCCTTCCGCGCGGACGGCGCGGGCAACGTCCATGTCGCCGGCTCCCTCGTCGGAACCGTCGCCTTCGAAGCCTTCGGCGCGGGTGAGACCTGGACCAGCGCGGGCGGCTTCGATCTGTTCGTGCTCCAGCTCGGTCCGAGCGGCGAGCTCGTGTGGAGCACGCTGGTCGGAGATACCTTCGACGAGTACGCCGGCGGCCTCGACCTCGACGCGGCCGGCGACGTCCTCGTCGGCCTGTACGGCGGCGGTGGGGCGGTCGACTTCGGCGGCGGTCCGGTCGAGACCGACGGCGCCGACGTCGTCGTGGGGCGGCTGACGTCCGCGGGGGCGCACGTCTCGACCGTCGCCTACGTCAGCGCAGCCGATCAGTTCCTGGGCAGCGTCGCCGTCGACCCCGTGGGGGACGTCGTCATCGCCGGGGGGTTCGCGGGCAGCGTCGACTTCGGTGCCGGCCCGCACACGAGCTCGGGCGGGCTCGACGTGTTCGTCGCGAAGCTCTGCCCGTGACCAGCGCGCGGAGCGCGCCTTCATCTTGTGCCGCAGCCGTTCAGCAGCAGCGACACGTTGTTCGAGTCGGCATTGGCGGTCAGCACGTCGGGCATTCCATTGCCGTCGAAATCCGCGACCGTGAGCCCAAACGGGCCAGGGGCCACGCCGAACGCGCCCGCCGACACGAACGTGCCGTCCCCGCCGCCGCGGAAGAGGCGGACGTTCGCGGCGAAGTAGTCCTGGACGACGAAGTCCACCCGGCCATCGCCATCGAAGTCGGCGAACACCACGTTGAACGGCCGGGCCATGCCCCCCCAATTCACCGCGGGCCCGAACGTCCCGGCTCCGTGATTGCGCAGGATGCTGACGGTGCCATTGTCGTAGTTGACGACGGCGAGGTCCTCGTCACCATCGCCGTCGATGTCGGCGCGCGCCACGTCCGTCGGGCCTGGGCCCGTTGCGTAGGACACCGCCGCGCCGAAGGTGCCATCGCCCACGCCGCGAAGTACGCTGACGTCGCCCGTCCCGTCGTTTGCCACGGCGAGGTCCAAGATCTCGTCCCCGTCGTAGTCCGCCACGGCGAGACCGTATGCATAGGCCGACGACGCGACCGCGAGCTCGGCCTGGAAGGTGCCGTCACCGTTGCCGAGCAGGACGCCGACGGAGGCCCCGTTGAAGCTGTGGCCCACCGCGAGGTCCAGGTGGTGATCGCCGTTGAAGTCGGCGCCGCGCAGACGGAGCGCCCACGGGATCGTGCTGATGGAGCTCGCGGCGCCGAGCGTGCCGTCGCCGTTGCCGCGGAGCAGCGTGATCGAGGCGTCGGTGTAGTTCGGTACCAGCACGTCGGCGTGGCCGTCACCGTCGACATCGGCGATGATGCCGTCGTGCGGCTGGCTGCCCACGGCGTAGGTGGTGGCGATCGGGAAGCCGCCAGCGCCGTCGCCGCGCAGCACGGTCACGCTGTTGCCGAAGCGGTTCGACACCACCGCGTCGGGAGCCCCGTCCCCGTCGAGATCGCCCGACGTGAGATAATGGGGCGCTGCGCCGACCACGAAGGTGGCGGCGGCCTCGAAGCCCGGCGCCCCGCACTGGCACGAATAGCCCGTGGGGCCGTCGACGCAGAGGTCGCCGCTCGGGCAGGGGTCGGTGGCGCAGGTCACGACGGGGGTCTCGCAGCTCGTCCCCGCGAAGCCCGGCGGACACTCGCAGGTGTACCCGTCGGCGACGTCGATGCAGGTGCCGCCATTCTGACACGGCTGCGCCGCGCACGGGGAGGCCGGGGCGCCCTGGCAAACACCTGCGAGGCAGCCATCCGCCACGGTCCCCGGATCTGCATCGTCGCAAGGCGTGCCATCGGTCACGGGGACGGGTGCCGAGCACGTATTCGAACCCGCGTCGCATTGGCTGGCCTCGTGGCACTGATCGGGTGCAGCGCCGCAGCTTCCGCAGCTGAGCTCGCCGCCACAGCCGTCGCCGATCGTCCCACACTCGGCGGATGCGTCGGCGCACGTCCGGGGCACGCACGCCTCGCCGCCGCAGAGGTAGTGCGCCACCAACTCGCTCGCCGCGAGCGCACGGTCGTACACCGCGACCTCGTCGATGTCGCCCTGCCACGCGAAGTCGCCGTTGGTCTGCCGAAGGCACCACTCGGGCTCGTTGCCGATGAAGGTGCACGCAGCCCCCGCAATGACCTGCCCAGCCGCGGGGCGCGCGTCCACGAGGACGCTGTTCAGGTACGTGCGAACACCGCTGCCGTCATAAGTCACGGCCACGTGCGACCAGGTGCCCAACGGGTACTGCGCATCGAGCGTGAAGCTCGAGACGCCGCGCAACTCGACTTGAATCGCGCCACTGCCCGGGGCGTGGCCCAGCGCCCACCCACCGCCGTCGGTGGTGGAGATGATGCGCGGACCCGAGCCGCCACCGGCGTAGACGTCCCCGAGGTTGGAGAACGACCTGGGGCGCACCCACGCCTCGATGGTGAACGCGGGGAAGGGGTCGTGCAACGCCGGACTGAACCCGAGGTTCACGAGCGCATCGGAGCCGTCGAGATCGAGCGCGTTCCCCGCGGCGACGCCGGGCCCAGTCGTCCACGTGCACGCGCCCGATAGCGACCCCGTCGCGCCGTTGCTCGTGGAGTCGGCGGTCGTCGCGCCCGATCCTTCGCTGAACCGCCACAGCCCGACGGGGCCTGCCCCCGTGAGACAACCATCCGTAGCCACCTCGCATTGGGGTCCGCCGAACCCGGGGGGACACTCGCAGCTGAAGCTCGCCACCCCGTCCACGCACGCGCCCCCATTCTGGCACGGGCTGCCCGCACAGTCGTCGACGTCCACCTCGCACGTCGCGCCCGCGTACCCGTCCGGGCACTCGCAATGCGGATCGCCGCTCCCAGCCATGCAGACTCCGCCATTCTGGCAAGGAGCGCACGTCGAGACCGTGAGGATCAACCGGGGCGGGATCGCCGACTCCCGCGACCCGAGCTCCAGGCGCCCCGCGGCACCTTCGTCGGTCTTCTTCAGCAGCCAACCGTGGTTCTCCTCGCTCGATGCGAGGAAGGACAGGACGTCGGCCGTGACGTCGAACGTGACCACCCCCGTCTGCCCGTTGTGGATCGTGGCGCTCGCCGTCGGAGTCGCCACCCACGGCCTGGGCGAGGGACCATCCATCGCCCAGCTCGTCGTCGGGCAATCGGGCGCCGAGTTGGCCGGGTTGGCGTCGATGGCGCAGTTCCAGGTCGCGCCAGCCTCCGCCCAGGAGGTCGTCACGCGATGCAGGTCGATGGTCCGCCCCGCGGTGGACCAGTTGTCACCGTTGTCGGAAATGGTCACCTCGAGGGTTGCCGAGACCAGGGAGCCGGGCCCGATCTGGTCGGCGATGGCGTTCGTGTCGAACTCGAAGAGCGCTCGGTTCTTGCCGCTCTGTTGGACGCGCACGACGCTGGCCATGCCCTCGGCCTGGTTCGGGGCCCCGCCCCGGACATAGGTATCGGCGACGGGGAGGACCGCCGACGTGCCGGTGAGCGCCTGCCCAGCCCCGAGGACCGCCTCGGAACCCTCGACTGAAGCACACCCCACAGCGCCCACGCCCAGCACGACGATGCTCAGACAGCTACGGCTTCGCACTCGTATCACCCTCCTCCCACGCTCCGTTCGAGACCGACAACGGGCATGAGTCGGCGCAACCGTAGCAGGTAGCCACAATGAATCACAAGCGCGAATTCGCGATTCACTGTCGAATGGCGACCTCGGGTTACGTTACGCCACGAACGCGGCGTCCGGGGGCCGGCGAGCGGCGTTCAATCCGAGACGCAGGCCCTAGCGAGCTCCGTCGCACCGAGCGCCCGTTCGCTATCGGACGGCGTGGGTCCGCAAGGACGTCTCGCGCGCGGCTGGCGGGATGGCGATGCGGGCCAAGAGCATCGCGCGCCCGGACTGAAGTTCGGGATCGCGGCGGCGCACGCCCCTCGGCAAGTACTCCCGCGCGTGGCCTGCCGCCCAGCGGCGTTGCTCGCGCGTCGAGGGGGGAAGCTCGCGTCGCTCGAGCAGCGCCGGATTGTCGCCCGCAACGGCCGGCTGCACGGCGACGACTCGGCCATCCGATGGTCCATGAGCGCCGGTCGCCCGGACCCGTCGTCGAGGACGAACCACCGATACCGTTGCGAAGCGCAGCGCGACGAAGAGCAGCCCGAGCGCCGCGAGCATCCCCACGCAGGTCAGCGGCTCGTGCCGCCGCGATGCGTCCGTCGTCCTTTCGTTGGTAGTCGGCGACGTCGCCACCGCCGTTGCAGCTCAGCTGGTCCTGGTCGAGCGCGAGAAGAACGCATTGGCGTCGAACGTCTGGTCCTGGCCGAGCGGAAGATAGCTGTGAGCGACGACGACCGGGGCGGCTTCGCTGCAGCCAAAGTACCACTGGTCGCCAACGTGGCTCATCACCGACGTGCAATGCAGCGCGGCCTCATACTCGTCCTCCCCGGACTCACGCCAGCTGAGGTCCTGGTGGTAGTCGATCAGCAGCGTGCCATCATCGGTGTGGACTCTCGCTCCCCCACGCTGCCAGGCTGGAACCGCCCCATTGTGCGCCGAGAATTCGGCTCACGCCGGCTGCCCCCATAGGCGTTAACAGATTAATTGTCGTGGGTTTGTGTAGTTTGTCTCCCGACTTTGTCCCACCGAAGTTTGGGTAGCCGGTCAGAAACGCGTTCCATTTGCCGCGGCTTCAGGCACATCGACGG
>JADLAB010000629.1 GCA_020848455.1 Polyangiaceae bacterium | reverse complement strand
CGACGGCCGGCGTTCCGGCCGATTCGTGGTATCGATCGCGGGCCATGCCTCTGGATTTCGGTCTGAATGCCGGGCTCGTCGAGGAGCTCCACGCGCGCTGGACGGAGAACCCGGCGGCGGTCGAGCCGACCTGGCGCGCCTTCTTCGAGCAGAACGACTCGTCCCCGGCCGCGGCCTCCGCCGCGCGCCCGACGCCGCTGCCCGCGCGTGCGCTCGGCGCCCCGATCCGGCCGGGGCCTGCGGCCGAACGGGCGGCGGCCGCGCCCGCGCCCCCGCAGGCCGGCCTCCGGGCCGCGGCGCCCGAGCTCCCCGCGGCCTTCGCCGTCTCGGCCGTCGGCGCGGCGAGCGAGAGCGCACCCGTGCCCACCGTCGCCGACGCGGCGCGCGCGCGCTCGCTCTACATGCAGGCCATCGGGCCGGGGCGCGTCCACCAGCTCGTCACGGCCTACCGCTTCGTCGGGCACACGGGCGCGCACCTCGACCCGCTCGGCGAGCACCCTCCCCTGCCGCGCGAGCTCGACTACCGCACCTACGGGTTCATCGAAGAGGACCTCGACATCCCGTACCGCACGGTCGATCTACCCGGCCCCGACGTGCGCAGCCTGCGCGCCATCCTCGACCACCTGCAGGAGACCTACTGCCGCTCCATCGGCGTCGAGGTGCGCCACATCGAGGACACCGACGAGCGGCGCTGGCTGCAGGAGCGCATGGAGGGCTGTCGCAACCGCCTGACGCTCGGGCGCGAGCAGCAGATCCGCCTGCTCACGAAGCTGTCGGACGCCGAGAACCTCGAGCAGTTCATCCACAAGAGCTACTCGCCCGGGACCAAGCGCTTCTCGCTCGAGGGCGCCGAGAGCCTCATCCCCTTGCTCGACACCATCATCGAGCGCGGCGCCGAGCACGGCGTCGACGAGATCGTGTTCGGCATGGCCCACCGCGGGCGCATCAACGTCATCGTCAACATCCTCGAGACGAGCCTGCGCGACATCTTCTACGCCTTCGAGGACAAGGACGCCGAGCGCTTCCTCGGCCGCGGCGACGTGAAGTACCACCTCGGCTACTCGACCGACCGGCTCACGTCCTCGGGCCACAAGGTGCACCTCACGCTCACCTTCAACCCGAGCCACCTCGAGTTCGCCTGCCCCGTCGTCGAGGGGCGCGTGCGCGCCAAGCAGGAGCGCTTCGGCGACACCGAGCGCCGGCGCATCGTGCCCCTGCTCATCCACGGCGACGCCGCGTTCGTCGGGCAGGGTGTGGTCGCCGAGACCTTGAACCTCGGCGGCCTCGGCGGCTACCGCACGGGCGGCACCATCCACGTCATCGTCAACAACCAGGTGGGCTTCACCACCGACCCCGAGGACTCGCGCTCCACGCGCTACGCGAGCGACCTCATCCTCATGCTGCGCGCGCCCGTCTTCCACGTGAACGGCGAGGATCCGGAGGCCGTGGCGCAGGTCGCGCTCCTGGCGGTCGAGTACCGGCAGCGCTTCGGCAAGGACGTGCTCATCGATCTCTACTGCTACCGGCGCCACGGCCACAACGAGGGCGACGAGCCGCGCTTCACGCAGCCGCGCATGTACGCGCTCATCGACAAGAAGCCGACCGTGCGCGAGATGTACGTGCGCCGCCTGGTCGAGCTCGGTCAGGTGAGCGCCGAGACCGCCGAGGACATCGGCGTGCGCCGCCGCGCCGCCCTCGCCGAGGCCCTGTCGCTCGCCAAGAAGCACGGCTCCTGCCCGGCGCCGGACTGGATGGGCGGCGTGTGGACCGGCTACCGGGGCGGCCCCGAGCAGAACACCCCCGACGTCGAGACCGCCGTGCCGCGCGAGCGGCTGCTCGCGCTCGCCGGGTCGCTCGCGACGCTGCCGGAGGGCTTCCAGGCGCACCCGAAGATCCGCGCGCTGCTCGAGCAGCGCCGCCAGCGCGTGAAGAAGGGCGAGCTCTTCGACTGGGGCACCGCCGAGACGCTCGCCTACGCGAGCCTGCTCGCCGAGGGCACGCCGATCCGCCTGTCCGGCCAGGACGTGTGCCGCGGCACCTTCAGCCACCGGCACGCCGTCGTGTGGGACATGACCACGGGCGCGACCCACACGCCGCTCGCCACCGTGGTCGGAGCCCCCAAGAACGGCCAGGTGCGCGCGCGCTTCGAGTGCGTGAACAGCCCGCTCAGCGAGGCGGGCGTGCTCGGCTTCGAGTGCGGCTACGCCATGGACTTCCCCGAGGCGCTCGTCATCTGGGAGGCGCAGTTCGGCGATTTCTTGAACGCCGCGCAGGTCATCGTCGACCAGTTCCTCACGAGCTCCGAGGACAAGTGGCAGCGCCTGTGCGGCATGGTCCTCTACCTGCCGCACGGCTACGAGGGCCAGGGCCCGGAGCACTCGAGCGCGCGCGTCGAGCGCTTCGTGCAGAACACCGCCGAGGACAACATCCAGGTCGTGAACCTCACGACGCCGGCGCAGCTCTTCCACGCGCTCCGGCGCCAGGTGCTGCGAAGGTGGCGTAAGCCGCTCGTCGTCTTCACGCCGAAGAGCCTGCTGCGCGCCTCGGCCGCCGAGAAGGGGCCGAAGCCGATGTCGACGCTCGACGACCTCGCGACCGGCCGCTTCCGGCGCGTGCTCGGCGACGAGCGCGATCCGCGCGGCGTGAAGAAGGTCCTGCTCTGCTCCGGCAAGATCTACTACGACCTCGCGCGGGCCCGGGACGCCGCGGGGCGCGACGACGTCGCCATCGTGCGGCTCGAGCAGCTCTACCCGCTCGACGACGAGCTCCCGGCCGCGCTCGCGGCCTACGCCCCCGGGACGCCCGTCTGGTGGGTGCAGGAGGAGCCCTGGAACTACGGGCCCTGGTACTACGTGCGCGCGAACCTGCCCGAGGCGCTCGGCGACCGGCTGCCGCTCCGGGGCTGCGTGGCGCGCGAGCGGAGCGCGAGCCCCGCCACGGGCAGCCACGCGAGTCACCGCCTCGAGCAGGAGCGTCTCGTGGCCGAGGCGCTCGCGAAGTGAGTCGAGCGCGGGTACCCGTTCACGGGGCCAGGAGCGCGCCCTGGCTCGCGCACGCGACGCGGCCCAACCGGCCGTAACTGGCCCGAGACCTCCGGTCTACCCCGCGTTACGGCCGCTTCGCGCGGCACTTTCGGGGGCGCGTCCCTGCACGTCCACCACGCATCGCGCACTTGCGGGCGTGGAGCCGCGTAGAACCGCGTCCAACCGGCCGTAACTGGCCCCGAACCTCCGGTCTACCCCGCGTTACGGCCGCTTCGCGCGGTCTCCCGCGGCGAATCCTCGGCGCCGGTCTCGGGCGGCGGACGAGGGCCGGCGCCGCTTGGGCCGATGACCGAAAGCTGATAACGGAGGACTCCCATGTCCGGAATCCAGCAGAAGTACGCCCCGAACAACCGCTGCTTCGGCTGCGGGCCCGCGAACGACAAGGGCCTGCGCATCGACAGCCTTCCAGCCGCCGACGGCAGCAACAAGCTCGTGTGCGACTGGACGCCCGAGCCGCACCACATCGCCTTCGGCGCCGTGCTGAACGGCGGGATCATCGGCACCCTGCTCGACTGCCACTCGAACTGGGCGGCCGCCTGGACGCTCATGCGCGTGCGCGGGCTCGACGCTCCGCCGTGCACCGTGACCGCCGACTTCCACGTGAAGTTGAAGCGCCCGACGCCGCTCGCCCCGCTGCACCTCGAGGCCGAGGTGGTGTCGCTCGAGGGCGACACCGCCGTGGTCGAGGCGCGCCTCGAGAGCGGCGGCAAGGTGACGGCGACCTGTCGCGGCACCTTCGTGGCGGTGAAGGAAGGCCATCCCGCGTTCCACCGCTGGTGAGCGCCGCGGAGGGGCAGTTCCTGGCCCACGTCGAGGCACGCGACCACGACGCGCGCGCGCTCGTCGGCGTGCACCGGCGCCCGCCCGGCGGCGATGGCGGAACCGCCATGAACGCCCCTCAGTACGTCGCGCAGGTCCAGCCGTCAGCGCGCGGCGGGCACTTGGTGCAGCGGCCCCCCATGCACGCGCCGCCACAGGTCGTGATGCGCTCGACGTGTTCGAGGTGCGGGCGCGCGTAGTAATAGGGACCATCCACCGCGGCGTCGCAGTCGATGCCCCAGAGCGGACCGCAGGTGCGCTCGAGCCGGCAGTTGGGGCCGAAGAGGGCCTGGATGGCGCGGTCGCGCTCGGGGTCGGGGCCGGGCTGCTGCATCTGGCCGGGAGGGGCCGCCTCGGCCGCCTTCGTCAGGCGGGCTGCGAGGGCGGGCGTCCAGGCGTCGTCGAGACCCGGGCCGTCGAGGCCCACTGTGGCTGGGGGTGACGTGGGCGTCGCCGCGGGGGTCGCGGTGCCGACCGGAGCGGACGCGGATGCGTGGGCGGTCGCGGAGGCCGCCGGTGTGGGCGTGGGCGTGGGCGCGGGCGTGGGCGCGGGCGTGGGCGAGCTCGCCGCCGGCGGTGGGCTGGCCGTCGCACCGGGGTGGCACGCGAGGAGCGCGAGCGTCGCGAGCGCCGCGAGCGCGGCGGCCACCGCCATCCTGCCCCTCTGGGGTCGCGTCGGAGAGCCTTCGGGCGCGCGGTTCATTGGGCGAGCGTAGCCGCGGTCGGAGCGCGGCGTCACGGCCGACGCGACGACGCGCACCCGCTCCGATCCACGCGAAGCCAGCGCCGCGGGATCTTGCTGCCGGCGAGCTCGCCGCGCGCCGACGTCTCGACGTCCGGCCACTGGCTTGCGCGCCGGTGTAAGATCGGCGCGCGCTCGGGCGTATGCTCCGGGACATGCGTGTCACGGCGCTCCGGGTGGTCGTCGCGAGCGCGGCGGCGTGTGCGTCGCTCGCCGCCGCGCCGAGCGCCCGCGCCGACAAGTTCGACGAGACGGTCGACGTCGCGCTGCGCCTGACGGGCTCGTGGGTGGTGGCCCGCGAGCTCGCCCTCGCGCCCGTCACGACGGACGATCCGCTCCCGGCGCTCGCGGCAGAGCGTCCGCGCCTCGACGGCGACGGACGGAGCTTCGGCGGCCTGTTGCGCTTCGGCCTCGGCCTCGACGGCCTGCGCTTCGGCGCCGGCGCGGGCGCGCTCCGCCTGGCGGGGCTCGAGCTCGTCACCGACGCGGGCGACGGGCGGGCGCACGGCCTCGAGCTCGGCGAGCTCTGGGGTCTGTCGTTCGAGGTGTACGCGGGCTACGCCTTCGGCAGCGCGCGCGACGTGCGCCCGTACCTCGAGGCGCGCGGCACGGTCGACGTGCTCTTCACCCGCCTCACCGCGGAGGGCTCCGGGCGCGCCAGCCTGTACGCGGCGGCGCCCGGCGTCGCGCTCGCGGCCGGGCTCCTGCTGCCGGTGAGCCAGTACTTCTTCGCCGACGTGGGCGTCGCGGTCGCGCCCTACGGCCCCGAGCGCCTGTCGCTGTTCGGCGCCCTCGGGGTGCCGATCCCGCTCGCGAACCTGTGAAGCGCGCCGTCAGACCGGCGCGTCACCCGAGCACGCGCAGGCTCCGGCCCGCGAGCACCTCGTTGTGGCTGCCCTGGCGGTAGCCGCCGAGATCGAGCGTCACGAACCGGAAGCCGCACGCGTGACCGGCCGCGACGATGCGCTCGCGCACCTCGGGCTCGGTGGCGCGGGCGAGCTCCTCGAGATCCACCTCGATGCGCGCGAGCTCGCCGTGGTAGCGCGCGCGCACGCGCCGGAAGCCGAGCGCGCGGAGCTCCGCCTCGAGCCGCCCGATCTGGTCGAGCCGCTCGCGCGTGACGCTGGTGCCGAACGGGATGCGGCTCGAGAGGCACGCGGCCGCGGGCTTGTCCCAGACGCCGAGGCCGATGCGGCGCGCCGCCTCGCGCACGTCGCTCTTGCCGAAGCCGCACTCGACGAGCGGCGCGAGCGCGCCGGCGTCCGCGGCGGCGCGCAGCCCCGGGCGGTAGTCGCCGAGGTCGTCGACGTTCGTCCCGTTCACGACCGCGGCGAGCTGCCACTCCTGCTGCTTGCGCGCGGCGACCCGGTAGAGCTCGCTCTTGCAGTAGAAGCAGCGGTCCACGTCGTTGCGCACGTAGCCCGGATCGTCGATCTCGGCGGTGTCGACCAGGCGGTGCTCGGCCCCGAGGCGCGCCGCGACGGCGATCGCGCCCTCCTTCTCCGAGGGGGCGAGCGACGGCGAGACCGCCGTCATGCCGACGGCGCGCGCGCCGAGCTCGGCGTGGGCCACCGCGAGCACGAACGCACTGTCGACGCCGCCCGAGTAGCACACGAGCACGCTGCCGAGCTCCCGCAGGCGCCGGCGCAGCCGCGCGAGCTTCCGGCCCACCTCATCCTCGTCCGGCGACGGCGCCACCGGGCGGTCCAGG
>JADLAB010000628.1 GCA_020848455.1 Polyangiaceae bacterium | reverse complement strand
GCTTGTCCGGCCGACGCTTGCGCTGGCGCAGCCGCGCGACTGCCTCGTCCCGGCGCGCATCGCAGAGCAGGTGGTAGCCGCCGATGCCCTTGACGGCGAGCACTTCCCCGCGGCGCAGCACGTCGATGGCCGCCGCGAGCGCCGCCTCGTCGTCGGCATGCGCGGTCGGCGGCGGAGAGGCTTCGCGCTGCCCGGCACGGGCGAAGTCCAGATGCGGCCCGCAGACCGGGCACGCGACCGGTTCCGCATGAAAGCGCCGGTCGAGCGGGTCTTCGTATTCCGCGCGACAGGCCGGGCACAGCGGGAACGCGCGCATGGTGGTGTTCGGCCGGTCGTAGGGCAGCGCCTCGATCAGCGTGTAGCGCGGTCCGCACTGCGTGCAGTTGATGAACGCGTAACGGTGGCGCCGGTCCGCGGGATTGCGCAGTTCGGCGAGGCAGTCGGGACAGCAGAAGAAATCCGGCGGCACCGAGATCTGCGGCTCGAGCGCGGCCGTGCTCGGCGCGATGTGGAACCCGGGGGCGACGGCCGCGACGTGCGGCTCGCTGCCGGCGAGTGCCGCCCGCGCGAGCGGCGGCGCCCGCTCGACGACCTCGCGCGCGAAGCGGTCGAGCGTCCCGGGCGGACCGCGCAGCACCACTTCGACTTCGCCACGCAGGTTGCGCACGTAGCCGTCGAGGCCGTGCTCGTGCGCGAGCCGGTACACGAACGGGCGGAAGCCCACGCCCTGCACGCGCCCGCGCAGCAGCAGACGTCGCGATTCCGCGACGAATGCCGTCGCGGCGACGGCGGCGTCGGCCGGCGCGTTCATGCGCTCACCCGGGCAGCCGCGCCGTCAGCCTTCGGCCCGCGCCGGCTTGCGGCCGGACCAGACGTTCTCGCGCACGCCGTCGGCCCACCAGATGCGGCAGGCGCCCTCGTCGGAGACCATGCAGGGCCCGATGGGCGAGCGCGGCGTGCAGGCGAGACCGTACAGACGGCACTCGTTCGGATAGATCTTGCCGAGCACGACGCGGGCGCAGTCGCAGCCCGGCGGCATCTCCCCGGCCCGCTTGCGCGACATCTCGGTGTACGAGCGCAGTTGCTGGCGCGAGTCGTGCGCGGCGAGATGCGGCTTGAGCGCGTAGCCGGACTTCGGGATCGACCCGATGCCGCGCCAGTTCGCGTCGACGACGTCCATGGTCTGCTGCATGCAGCGCTGGGCGACCTTGTTGCCGCCGGGCCGCACGACCTGCGGATAGCAGTTGTCGAGGAAGCACATGCCCTCGAGCTTCTGCCGCAGGACCGAATAGAGCGCGGCGAGCAGCGATTCCGGCGCGAAGCCGGCGACCGCCGTCGGGATGCGGTGGTCGCGGGCCACGAATTCCCATTCCTCCGGCCCCATGACCGTGGAAACGTGGCCCGGCGCGATCAATGCCTCGAAACCCGGCTCGCCGGAATCGAGCAGCATGGCGACGGCCGGCCACGTCAGGCGGCCGGACATCAGGAACAGCAGGTTGTCGGGCGTGCCCTGCGCGAGCAGCGCGGCCGCCGGCGCCGTGGTGGTCTCGAACCCGGCCGCCAGGAACACGACCTGGCGCGACGGGTGGTCGGCGGCGATCTTCGCGGCTTCGAGCGGGCTCGCGATCGGCCGCACGTCGGCGCCCGCGGCCTTGGCCTGCTCGAGCGAGCGCGGCTCGCTCTTCGGCGCGTTGACCGGCACGCGCAGCATGTCGCCGTAGGCGAGCAGGATGACGCCTTCGTGCAGCGCGAGCTGGATCGCCTCGTAGATGTCTTCTTCCGGACAGATGCAGACCGGGCATCCCGGCCCCGGCACCAGCTCGATGTTCGACGGGATGGCCTTGCGCAGGCCCGCCGTCGTGATCGAGCGCTCGTGCCCGCCGCAGACGTTCATCACCTTGATGGACGGCGGCAGCGGCAGCGCGCGGATGCGCTCCAGCCATTCGGCTCCGGTGGTCATCTTCGCTTCCCCCTTGCGGCGGCTCAGGCCGCCGCCGTGCGATGCGTCGCGACCTCGTTGCGCAACCAGGCGAGCCAGGCGTCGAAGCCCGCGCCGCCGCGCTTGCCCAGCTCGAGGATCGGGCCGGCGAACCCGACCTGACGCAGCGACGCCTGCGCGCGCTCGACGCTGAATTCCTCGATGTGCGGCAACAGGTCGACCTTGGTGATCAGCGCGAGGTCGGCGCCGCGGAACATCACCGGGTACTTGGCCGGCTTGTCGTCGCCCTCGGGCACCGACAGCAGCGTGACGTTGCGGTGCACGCCAAGGTCGAAGCTCGCCGGACAGACGAGGTTGCCGACGTTCTCGACGAACAGCAAGTCGAGCCCGGCGAGCGGCAGGTCGTGCAGCGCATCGTGCACCATCTGCGCGTCGAGGTGACAGGCGTTGCCGGTCGTGATCTGCACGGCCGGCACGCCGCAGGCGCGGATGCGCGCGGCGTCGTTCTCGGTCGCGAGGTCGCCTTCGACGACCGCGATGCCGAACTCGCCCGCGAGCGCGCGGATCGTGGACTCGAGCAGCGATGTCTTGCCCGACCCCGGCGAGGACATCAGGTTGATCGCGACGACGCCGTGCGCGCGGATGCGCCGTGCGTCGTTCTCGGTCTCGAGGTCGCCTTCGATCACCGCGATCCGGCGGCGATCGCCGATCGCGGCGATCGTGGCCTCGAGCAGGCTCGTCTTGCCGGCGCCGGGCGACGACATCAGATTCACGGCCAGCACCCCGTGCGCGTCGAGGTGGGCGCGATTGTGGGCCGCCTCGCGGTCGTTTGCGGCCAGCAGGCCCGCCACCACGTCGACGCCGCGGTGCTCGAGCGGGACACTGGCCGCGGCGAGATCGTGCTGGTGTGCATGCGGGTGCGGGTGCGGGGGCGGGTGCGGGTGCGGGTGCGGGTGCGGGTGCGGGTGCGGCGTCTGCGCGCGGCGCGCAGACGGTTTGACCCCCTTTGCCCGGCGAGGGCGGGCGCCCGCACTGCCGCAGGGAGCGTCATCGCGGCCTCGAGCCGGCGCTCCGGGGCAGCCTCGGCGCTCGTGTACCGAGAGAGAGCTGGAACGCGGCGCCGACGGGCCAGAGCCCGGCGCCTTGTCGCCCAGGTCTATTCGGTCGCCATGAGCTTGGCGACGCGCCCGCGCCAATAGGGGTCGGCCGCCTCCTTCAGCAAGCGCGCGGCATCCTCGCCGAGATGGCCCGCGGCGCCCGCCAGCTTCTCGACCGTGGGCTCGAGCTCGGCATCGTAGAGCGCGACGCTGAAGCCGCGCATCGGTGCGTCGGGCGCGCGCAGCCAGCCGACCGCCATCCCTTGGCGCTCGGCGTCGCCGCTCACCAAGGCCTCGCGCAGGGCCGCGAGCCGCTGCCACCCGCTCGCATGCGCCGCGAGCCACGCCTTGGCGGCCGCGAGCGCGGCCTTGGGAAAATCTTCGGGGCCCCGCTGTCCGCCCTGCAGCGTGCGGCCGTCGTGCACGGTGCCGGCCGCGAAACCGAACGATTCGAAGACGAGGCCCTCGAGCACCCAGCCCGCACGCACATGCGTCCAGTCGAGGTCGACCCGTATGGCACCGCCGTGGCCATAGAACTTCTTGGCGCCGGGATAGATGAGATCGGCCGTGTGCTCGAGCCGCACCAAGCGGGGCGCGTCGATCATGGCAGTGAGCACGGGCAGGGCCTGCGCCTCGAGAGCGAGCAGCGCCGTGTGCGCGCGACTCACGGCGGGCCAGTCCGAGGCCCCGAGCGCCTGGCTGAGCTCTGCCAAGCGCTCGGGGGGAACGCTCGCGGCGGGAGAGGCGAAGGGTGGCGGCTCGGTGGACGGCGAGCCCGTGAAGCTGCTCGTCGCGCCCGCTCGCGTGCTCGTCGCGGACCCCGCATCCTCCGCCTGCGAGACGAGAGTCGGGGCCGAGGGGCCCGACGAGCAAGCAGCCAAGGCGACGAGTGCGGGCCACGGCACGCGCATGACCGCACGGTAGCACTCGGTTCACCAGAGCGTGGGGCAAGCCGTGCGTTCGCGCCGCGCCCCTCAACGATTCTCGCCAGCCGCGCCGTCGACGTGTACGGCACCTCGGGCGACGAGCTCATGTCGATCGACGCCGGGAACCTGAGCATGCCGAACGATCTCGCCGTCGACGCCGCGGTTCGTCTTCCCGAACGCCCACGGACTCGGGCAACGTGCGGATCTCGCGCTTCGATCCGCAGGCCGCGCAGCCATGAGCACGTAGCCGCGAGCGCCTCGGCGCGGCCGCCACCCGAGCTACTGGCAGTAGAACCCGAGGTGCGTCTCGAACCCTTCGGCGACGGGCGCCCGGACGGCGTTGAGGTTCGGTGAGACCCAGCCGCCGAAGTTCGGCTGACAGGCGAGGGTGTCGGGCAAGAGGCCCACCTCGAGGGTGCCGAGCGGCAGGGCGCCGTACCGCGCGAAGCCCGCGGTCGTCGTCGCCTGAAGGGTCCCGTCGGGATCTCCGGCGGCGTCCGCGTAGAGGGGGCCCACGCCACCCGCTGGGGCGAGCGTCATCGAGACGCCCGCGAGTCCCTGCTGGCCATTGCCCGTCATCGCGTAGATCTGGACGAAGCCCTTGCCGGGGTCGGGGTAGGGCGTCCCGGCCGTCTCGTAGAAGCTCGTGATGCGGGCGAGCGGCGGCATGCCGATGACCCAGCCGTACATCGGCTGGTCCGACGTCACGAGTGCCACGAGCACGCCGCCGAAGCCGTTTGCCGCGAGCGTGAGGGCGGTCTCGGCGTTGGCCGGCGGGAAGACCGTGAACTGCCCCTGCGAGTCCGTCGTGTCACACGGCAGCTCGGGGTGGTCGTAGATGCAGATCTCGGCCCCCACGATCGCGGGGCCGATGCCCTGGGGCACGGCGGTGCCCTCGAACACGATCGTCGGCGTGGGCGTGCCCCCCGAACCGGTCGTCGTCGTGGAGGAAGTGGAGCCCCCGGCGCCTCCTGCTCCGGTCGTCGTCGTGGTCGTCGTCGTGGGACCGTCGCCCTCGACTTGGGAGCTGCACGCGACTGCGCCACCTGCCGCGAGCGCGGCCGCGCTCGCGAGGACACCGCGCCCTCGAGCCCATCCTGGGCGAAGAGTAGTCCGCTCGCTCATGCTCGGCGCCCCTCCTGCGGTGCAGCGTACCATGGTGCGGGCGGTCGCGCGTCCAGACCTAGAAGATCCACGCAGGTCCCTCGCGGCTCATGCGTCGTCGTCGAGGAGCACGACGACGCCCGCGCTGCCTCCGACCGCCCCGTGGACCCTCGCGCCGGGGTCGAAGCGCGAGTCCTGCGTGACGGCGAAGCCGCCACGACCGCCGGTGCGGGGCGCACCGGCGATGTGGCCGCGCTCTGCGCCTCAAGGTTCTCCCTTCCGAGCCGTTCACCTCGTTGACCGTCGCGGGCGCGCGCCGCCGCAGGCTCGCTGGCGTCTCGCCGTGTGCCCCGAACCACGCTCGCTGGCGTCTCGCCGTGTGTCCCGAACCACGAGGTGCTTCCATGTTTGGTGCAGCCCATGCAGTGTCGATGCTCGGACTCGCTGGCGTCTGTCTCCTCGCCATCGGATGCGAGCCGCTCACCGCGGCGCCCGAGACGTCGGCTGGGCACCCCTCGACCATGTCCCCGACGAGGGCAGTCGCGCGACCGCATGGCGCCACGGGCCGTGGAGCCGCGAACGGCGGCAGCGACTCGAGCGCAGCAGGGGCCCCCTCGGGCGGGCCGTCGGCCTCGGGCGGCGCTGGTGACGGAGGTCTGGGTGGCGCGGGCGGCGCGACCGAGCCCGAGCCGGCGGGCGCTGGGGGTGCACCCCAGGGCGGCGCTGGCGGCGCGGAGCCGGCGCTCTTCGGTGACGGGGTCCCCGAGGGCCTGCAGGTCGAGCACGTTCCGCAGTACCCGACCCGCATCGCGCGCGGCCCTGGCGCCACGCTGTTCGTGAGCGACTTCGAGGTCGGCTCGATCTTCATCAGCGACGCGGG
Source organism: Polyangiaceae bacterium (assembly GCA_020848455.1). Lineage (GTDB taxonomy): Bacteria > Myxococcota_A > Polyangia > Polyangiales > Polyangiaceae > JACRDA01. Next base: position 360 of record JADLAB010000628.1, on the reverse strand, counting down.
CGGTGCGCTCCTCGCCGAGCTCAAGAACGTGGGCGAGCCCCTCGGCGTCGCCGTCGCCGGTGGCCGCATCTACGTGGGGTCGCGCGCCAGCCGCGCCGTCGACGTGTACGGCACCTCGGGCGACGAGCTCATGTCGATCGACGCCGGGAACCTGAGCATGCCGAACGATCTCGCCATCGACGCCGCGGGGCGCCTCTACGTGGCCGAGAGCTCGGCGAACGAGGTGCGCGTCTACGACACGGGCTCCGGCGTGCTGGTCGACGTCCTGCATGGATCCGACGCGGCCAGCCCCTTCGTCTTCCCGAGCGCCGTTGCGATCGGCGATGGCGAGCTCTTCGTCGCGGACCAAGGCAACGGGCG
>JADLAB010000627.1 GCA_020848455.1 Polyangiaceae bacterium | reverse complement strand
CTCGAACGCCGCGGCCTCATTCGCCGCGTAGCCCGGCAAGCCCGAAGCATCGAATTGTGCCTATCCCCTGACGAGATCCCCGCTCTACAGCGGCAAACGATCAGCATCTCTGCGGCGAGGTACTAGAAGGTCCGCCTCGAGGGCCTGGACGAGCTGCTCCGATCGCTTGCTTGGTCATGACAGTGCCTCGTGGTCGAGCTCCATCAAGGTCGGATCCTGATGGGGACGGCCACCGGAGTGGTGAGAATCCCTAGGCGAGTCATCGTCTGCGCCACAGGCAAGGCCTGAACGGCCGCCTGTGGGCTGGTAGCTGTCTCGCTTTCGTCGAGCAGTTCCATCGCCAGCGCCACCCGCTGCTCAGGTGCGAAGTTGATGCCGGGGTAGTACGCGGCGGTCTGACGGTACGCGATCTCGACGTGCCAGGAGTCCGCGTTGATCCGCTGCGTTGTTGCCTTCTCCTCCAGCTTCTCGGGATCGATGTCGAACTTCACGACGTAGAGCGGGTAGCTGCGATGACGTGAGCGCGAGACGGGCACAGCCCTCGAAATCCCCGGGGCGCGCAGCCGCACGTCCACGCGCCTGCACGCCCATAGGTCCTGCACGGCGGCGTGGGCGGGCGCGTCCCAGGAACACGCCACGCGGAGCGTGGGCATCCCGGCGCCCCGAAGCCATACTCTCGGAATCGGAACCTCCACGCGTGCCACGGCGTCGGTGCCTCGAACCACGCCTTGCCACACAAACACCGCAGAGGATGTCAAGGGCTGCACGAGGCGTAACGGGCGGCGGCGCCCGAGGCCGAGCGCTCGACGCTCCAGCTTCTCGTGGCGGCCCGGGAGACCGAAACGCTCGGCCGTGAGCGCAAGGAACGCCTTCGCGGTGACGCAGAAGGGGCGAACGCCAGGGGGGCACACTGCCTGAAGGTCGCGAAGCAGGAAGGCCGCGTCGCGCGCAAGCAACGGTGCAGCATAGGAACTCCCCGACTTGTCTTCCCAGGTGCCGTTCGCCGTGCAGCCCCAAACGCCGAGGCCAGGCGCGTGTCCGTAGTTGTGGTCGCCGTTGCCGCCGTGGGCGCCGAAGTCGGGCACCGGTGCCTCGGCGAGCCCCGGGCCGAGGCGTGTGAACGGGCTCGGCCATCCGACCTCAGTGACCACGCCCCCGGCAACAACCCGCTCGACGCTCGCGCCACAGGTCAAGGTGTTGAACCCACTCGCCCATGTGCCGACTCGCCAGCTGGGATCATCCAAGTGGTCCGGATACGGCGTCGCAGGCACGGCGCCGGGGACGGAGTTGCCGGCGGCCACGACGACGAGGACGTCGCGCGCGAAGATGAAATTGTCGAGATCTTGTAGGAGCGCGAGGCGCTGCCGGCGCGTGATCCCGTCGAGTGCTTCGATGGGGACCTTGCCGCCGAAACTTAGGTTGAAAACGCGCACGTCGGGGGAAGTGGCGACTACCGCATCGAGGGCGGCGAGCAGTTCCTTGTCGTAGATGTGACCCGGGTCCTCGGCGACCATCACGTCGAGGAACGTGCACGTTCCCGGGGGCATCGCACGGGGCACCCCACCGCTGAGATCGAGGTCGCCGTAGACCAGGCGAGACGCCACGAACGAGCCGTGATCCCCCCAGTAGGGCTGCTGCGCATCTGGCAAGCGATAGCCGCCCGGGCGGCGAAACTGGTGCAGGTAGGGGTGGTTGTCCGGAACCCCGGTGTCCACGACCGCCACGCAGGGCGCTCCCGCTGTGGCCGCTCTTGGCACCACGGTCGCCCCAGGGCCTAGATCACGGCGGGGAGTCGCTCGTCGGGGGTGCGTAGGCGCGTCCACCTCGCTTCTCAGGGGCGGGTGGATGGCCTGGACCGAGGGGAACTTGCCGGCGATGGTCTCGATCGCGGCTCGCGTGAGGCGAGCCTTCAACCAGAATCGCCCAGAGAAGTCGGCCTTCTCCGCGAGCGCCCGACTTCCTCCGCTTGCATGGCCCAGCGCCGCCCCGATCGCGCGAACGACCTCTTGGCACTCGGCACGAGATAACAGCGGCTGAAGCTCGATGATGGCGTCGACGGCCACGCCGCTCTGCAGGGCCGCGAGCCACTCGTCGTTCACCTTGAGCTCGAGCGGTACCTCGTCGAACTCACGCAGGGTCATCCACCGCGCGCGCTCACGTGCCCCTGCTTCGGGGAGTCGTTGCGTGGTCGCGAGCAGATGCTCGAAGCGGTCCGCGGTTGCGTGGACCGTGGCGCGGCCGTCGCCGTGGACGTCGAGCAGGTCCATACCGAGTCGAGAGAACTCCAGCGACTGCTCCGCCGCGTACCGTGGCTCTGCGTCGTAGGTGCCGCTCGGCGCGAGACGCTTGTCGATACTCAGCTTCTGCACCGTCGGTTCGGGCAGGGCAACCACATAGTAGCGCCTGTCTCGCAGTGGATCGGGTGAGTGGGCGACCGCGGAACGCACCCGCTCGAGCGAGCCGTGGAGCCTCGCCGCCTTCGGTCCCCAGTCGACGGGGGCGTATTTCGGCAGGCTTCCCCCGCCCGGCACTTCGCCCGGCGTGAGCTCGTGGCGCTCGTTCAGATAGAACGTGCGCGGCGCAGGAGGCCGGGCCGTCATGTCCGCCCGACGTGGGCAAGCGCGGCCTTCCGCGCGGCGTCCTCGACGAGTCTCTCCGCGCCGGCGAAGCTCCTCGCCCTGGCGACACCGTCGCGGAGCGCCTTGCCGAAGGCGATCGATCGCGTGCGACACGCCTTGGCGGCGAACACCTGCACCGCGCGCGACGACGGTGCGGGAAACTCGAGCGCGAGGTCGAAGCGCCTCCACAGTGCCTCGTCGAGCTGGGGCGCCACGTTCGACGCAGCGACGAGCAGGCCGGCTGGCTCCGTGTGCTCAAGCTCCTGCAGCATCGCGATGACGACGCGGCTCAGCTCTCCGACGTCCGACGGATCGCCGCGGCGCTTGCCGAGCGCGTCGATCTCGTCGAACAAGAGGACGCACTGCGTCGAGGCCGCGAACTGGAAGAGCTGCCGGAGTCTGACCGCGGTCTGCCCGAGGTACGCGCCGACCACGGCGTCGAAACGAACGACGAAGGCAGGCAGTCCGAGTTCCGTCGCGAGCGCGCGGGCGGTGAGACTCTTGCCGCAACCCGGGGGCCCGTGGACGAGCACGCGCGTGCGCCGTCTGAGGCCGAGGTCGGCGAGCTGCGCACGGTGCTTCCACTCGAGGACGAGCGCCTCAAGCTCCCGGCGCACGCTCGGCCGGAGAACCACCGAGCCCAGCGGGCGGCCGGTGGGCAGGGGCGTGAGCGCTGCGTCGAGGCCGAGGAGAACCGCGCCGCCATCGCCAAATCCATGGCTGTTCGGCCCCAGTGCACTTCGGAGCGAGCGCGCCGCGGACCGGTGCCCGGTGCGCTCCTCCGCTTCCACAATGCCGACCGCCACCGAGCGTGCTCGCCCGAGATCCTGGGCGGAGAGCGCGCGGAACAGCGCTTCAAGCTCGCGGAGCTTTGCCATGTCGTCGACCCGGGAATGACTGTAATGCGGTCGCGGGTCAGGGAGTAGCTCGACGGCCGGAACTTCGTCGGAACGAGCGAGCGAGCCTCCCCGAAGATAGTTGACCGCAGCGGCCATGCTGCTATTTTCACCAACAGGAGTTAGCTCCGCAGTCTAGCAAGGCCGCCCCTGCAGGTCGCTTCGGCCTCCTGCTTGCGCGGCCTGCATTTTTTTGTGCTTGAGGGCTGCTTGGACGATCGTGATCGCGGGTTGCGGCTGTTCCTGCAGCGCTGGGAGGAGCAGCTAGCGACCACGTTCACGCCGCGCAGGGCCCGGACGCTAAGCCCGCTCGCGGCGGTCGAGGAGGCGCTGGCCCTCGCGGAGAGCTGGGTGCGGACTGGCGGTCAGACCAAGCCGAGCGCCGATCCTGACGAGGGCGGTCACGGAGTGCAGACGCTGCCGGATGTCGCGGCTGAGGCAGAGCTGGCGGTCCAGCATGACGCGGTTCTCGGGCGCCGACACCCTGCGCGGCGCGACGTCTTGGTTCAGGCCCTGAAGCGCTTCCGCAGCGAGAAGGCGGAGGACGTGCGCACATCCGTCGGTCAGATCCAGGCCCTGCTGCCCAAGGTTCGGTCCGCCTACTTGGCCGAGGCGTTTTCGGTGCTGCACGAGATCACGGGAACCGACTCGCGGCACCATGCCGAGTTGGTACGGCTGTCTCAGGACGTGGTGTCCGAGCTGCGGTGTCGAGGCTGGACCGACGCTGGCTTGCTGGAGGCCCACCCCAGGGACACGGTGGCTCCGGCGACGGCCGTGGAAGTTCTTCGCGAACGGACCGCCGAACCCGAGCGCTTCTTCGAGTGCTACGTCGGCTTGACCCTGCCGCGGGACCGACCGCCGCTGCCGGCGGACGAGCCGACCTTTCAGGTGGTAGAGCAGCTGCCCGAGGGCACTCGGGCGGGGCGTCCGTTGAAGGCGGGCCCGTACGCGCGCGTCGTCGTGGAGGCGTTCGACGCCTACGGGGCCGCGGCGCGGGCACAGCGCCGCGTGCTCGCCACGATCGGCGCGCTCACCGTCTTCCTTCCCACCAGCAGGCTCGATGTCTCGAGCGAAATCGTGGGCGTCTGCCTGCCTGATGGGGCGCTGCGCGGCTGCGAACTCGCCGAGCGCTTGCCGGATGAGAGGCGGTACGCGAAGCCCGACGAGATCAGGCGCATCTTCGCCTCGTCATGGCGCGCGAGCGCTTCGCCCGCAGCGGATCCACTCCACGATGCTTTGCGCTTGCGGCACCGTGGCCTCGTCACGACCGACTCCGAGAGTCGCCTGCTGCTACTATGGAGCGGGATCGAACGCTTGACCTCGGGGGCCCGCGGATTCCGTGGCGGCGCTCTTGCGGCGGCGAAGGAGCTCGTCTCGCACGCGGTCACGTTTGGCAAGCTCCGGCGTGACGTGGGCGACTTCGCCGGCGTGATGGAGCACAAAGCGTCCACAGATGAACGCGTGCGCACCGCCTTGCTCGGCGTCGTTGGCGGATATGCCGACGCGCGCAGCCGCACCGACCGGATCGACAGACGCAAGGTCCTCGAGCGCTTGCTCGGAGACGAGGCGTACCTTCGGACGATGGTCAGCCCCTTGCACGGGACCGAACCGATGCTCGCCTACCGCGCCCACGCCCTATGGCGTGACTTCGGGGCGGGCAACGCCGGCGGGCGCGGCAAGGCGATCGCTGAGTACCACGAGCGCTCGCGTCAGCGGGTTGCGTGGCAAGTCGGGCGAATATACCGGGCGCGCAACCGAGTCGCGCATCTCGGCGTGGGCCCAGAGCGGACGCGCGATCTGGTTGCGCACGCGCACTTCTACCTCACTCAGCTCATCGCGATCTGCGTCCATTACGGCGAGAACGCGGCCGTGCGCGCGCAGGAGCTGCTGACGACGCGCATGGGCCAGTACCAGGCCTACATCGAACTCTTGCGTCGGAACGACCCGGCCTGTCTCGAGCCGGACGCACTGTTGCGCCCGACGCGGGCGCTCGAGGGTTGACTCGGCGCCCAAGACCTCGGCGATAAGGTCATGCGGCCGCCACCGGGTAGTACCCAGCGGAGCTCGAGCGTCTCGACAAGGTGCGCAAACTCGTCGTGTCGGTCCGCGGCGACGGCGAGGCTCGGCGTGGAGCTCGGCCGGCCGCGTGATCGGGCGTGGGCGCGGGCGCGGGCGCGCGAGCGGGAGGGGGTGCGGGAGGCGGCGCGGATGCGAGATTGGGCTCGCTCGGGGCTTTCGATTGTCCCGCCGTGCTCGGAGCCGTGACAGCGGGCGTGCCGTGCTAGGGTCGGCGGCCATGTTCGTGACGATTGCGGGCCGCGCCCTCGCGCTCGCTACCTTGCTGGCGCTCGCTGGCTGCGCGGGCGATCCTGCTGCCGCGACGGACGCGGGAGCGCCTCCGCCTCCGGTCGTGCCGCCCGGGCCGCCGCCGCCGCCGTCCGCTCCGCCGGCGGCGCCCGATGCGGGGCCGCCCGGCCGTCCGCCGCCCGGGCCGGCGATGCCGCCCGGCGATGCGGTCGGCGTCGTGCGCGGCATCTACATGAAGACCGTGGTGCCCGGCACGGGACCGGAGCTCGGCGCGGACGACGTCGCGATCGCGCGCGTATCGTCGTGGTCGCCGCGCGTGGAGTCGTCGTGGCGGCAGGCGCCTAGCGCGATCCCGCCGCATGGGTGGTACACCGACAACCACGCGATCAACCCCGCGATCCGCCTGAAAGGGCGCGCGATGAAGGTGGGCGAGAAGCGCCACGTGTGGCTCCTGCGCGACGAGTTCGGACCGCTGCCGAGCCACGCGGGCGGGCCGAAGATGCCGGACATCCTCTACGAGATCGAGCTCCTCGAGGTGCGCCCTCCGCCGAAGCCGCTCGACGCGAACGAGCGCAAGCTGCCCGCCGATGCGCTCACCGCCGAGAAGACGAGGTTCCGTTATCGCTTCCTCGGCCCGCGCGCACCCGCGCCGCCGCCGTCGAAGTACGTGGTCGCGCCGACGTACGTGTACGCGTGTTGGCGGCTCGCGAGCGGCGCGCCTGCGCGGAGCGCGTGGGACGACTCGGGGAGCGTCCACCTCACGCTCGACGATACGACCGGCGACGGTTGGGACGAGCTCACCTCGATGCTCGCCGACGGCGAACGCGTGCGCGTGTGGCCCGGCACGCGCTCGAGCTTCGACCTGCCGGGTGCAGACGTGCTCGACGAGGTCGTGTGCGACATCGAGCTCGTCACGGCCGTGCGCGTCGCGAAGTAGGAGCTTTGCCTCGCCCGGGGGCGCGGGAGCGCGGGCGCGTGGGCGTGCGCGTGGGCGTGCGCGTGGGCGTGGGCGTGCGCGGGCGCGTGGGCGTGGGCGTGCGCGGGCGCGTGGGCGGGTGCGTTAGGATCGTCCATATGTTACGCAACGTCGTGACGATTCCGCGACGGGGCGCTTGCGAGCGGAGGAGGGGTGCGCTTTCATGGCCCGATATCGTGTGCGCGCCGCGCAGGCGCGTCGGCATTCGGCGAAGCGCGCGT
>JADLAB010000626.1 GCA_020848455.1 Polyangiaceae bacterium | reverse complement strand
GGTGTTGCACCACTCGGCCGCGAGGCACTGGCCGTCGTTGGCGCAGGCCGTGCAGACGCCCGCCGCACCCGAGCCGCCCTGGCCGCCGCCGGCCGAGGTGTCGCAGTAGGCGCTCAGGCAGTCGGTCGCGTCGTTGCAGAACTTCGTGTTCGCGCAGGCGCCGCAGGTCGGGCCGCCGCAGTCGATGTCGGTCTCGCCCGCGTCGAGGGTGCCGTTCTGACAGATCGGCGGGACGCAGACGTGCGCGTTGGTGTCGCAGAGGTCGTTCGGAGCCGCGCACTGCGCGTTGTCGACGCACTCGACGCAGGTGCCGGCGCCGTCGCAGACCTGACCGTCCGGCGGCGCGTCGTCGCACGCCGTGCCCGACACCGCATTCGACGCCGTGCACGCGTCGTTCACGTCGCACGCGCGCGGGGCGCAGTCGGTGCCCGTGCCCGCGCACTGGACCGGGTCGCACGCCGGGCCACCGCCGCCACCCTGGCCGGCGACGCCGCCGGTGCCACCCGAGCCGCCCACCGGGGCGGAGCCGCCGGTCGAGATCTCGGTACGGTCGACGGACGCGATGAGCTCGCAGCCGCTCACCGCGAGTGCGGCCGCCCCCGCGGCGACCACCAGCGAAGCAAGAACTTTCATGTACTGGGTTGCCATCGGCCGTCTCCTAGAAGCTCCAAGTCGCCGTCATGCCGCCACTCTTCGGACCGGCGTAGGGCAGAAGTACCGGGGCCGCCTGGGCCGCCTCTGCGCCCTCGGCCGGCGCCTCTTCCTCGCCACCCGAGACCAGGAGCACGATGCCCGTGATCCCGAACGTCAGGGCGACGCCGAAGGACATGTCCGCGATGAGCGCCGAGCGCTCGGCCTTGTCTGCGTTGTCGACCGTCGCGCCGCCGGGCTCGTTGAAGTCGCCCTTGGCCTGCAGGGCGATGACGCCGAACACGGTGCCGAGGATGGCACCGGCGCCGGCGATGCCGAGCGTCACGTAGGCGGGGATGTCGCTGCTCGTCTCCTCGGCGCCGGGCTCCGGCGTCGGGACCGGCGCGGGCACGGGCTCGGGGCCGGGAGGCGTCGGCTCGACCAGCGGGACCGGCGTCGGCGTCGGAACCGGCGTCGGCGCGACGGGCAGCGCCGTGAGCGTCACGGCGAGGGGGCGCTTCTCGCCCGCCTTCACGGTCACCTTCTCGGCGCGGGGCTCGAAGCCCGTCGCGGTGATGCTCACCGTGTGGTCGCCGGGGGTCAGCGTGAGGTCGGTGCCGGTGACGGCGGCGCCGTCCACCATGACCGTGAGGCCCGGCGGATTCGGCGGGGTGAGCTGCAAGGAGACGGTCGCCTGCGAGGCGATCTCCTTGTTGAGCACCTTGACGCGCGCCTCGGACTCCTTGACCTTGTCGGCCATCTTCGCGGGCGGCTTGGAGCTCAGGAAGGCCTGGTAGGCGGCGACCGCCTCCTGCTTCCTGTTGAGCTTGTCGAGGCAATACGCGACCTTGTACTTCGGCATCGACCCGGGCACGAGGGCGTCGGCCTTCTGGAAGCCCGGCAGCGCGGCGGCCCACTGGTCCTTCTTGAACAGCTCGTTCGCCTCGCCGTACGCCTTGCCGGCCTCTTCCTGCGTCTTGGCGTCAGGCTGTTGAGCCCAAGCGACGCTCGTGGGCGCCCCGACCGCGCACGCACCGGCGATGATCGCTGCGCCGAACATCACGAACAGCCTGGATCTCGATCGCATAAGCCTCGTCCTCCTGTGACTCACCACTCGCTTGATAGCGCGCTTGCGCAGTGGGGCACAAGCCTTCTCGGCCGGACCCCGGCCGGGCGACGCATTCTCCCCTGGCTTGGAAAGCCCCGTCAAACTCCATCCACTCCGGGCGCCCGCCCCGGGGCCGATTTCTGGTCCCTCGCCCCCGCCCGAGCGCTCAGGGCGGGGCCGGCACGACCTCGAGCTCGGCGGGCGTGAAGAACTGGGTTCGGAACGCCACCGTCCGGTCCGCCGCCGGGACGTGGGTCACGAACAGGCCCACGAAGCTCCCGAAGAGCGAGTCGCCCGCCGTGATCGTCCCGGCGCCGCTCGGCAGCGTGACCCAGCGCCGGATGCGCTCGAGGATCTGCTTGCCGACGGGGTTCACCTCGACGAGCAGGCCCGCGAAGTAGCGCTGCCCGGCGGCGAGCACGACGGTATCCGCGACGGGCAACAGGCGGGCCTGGCCGCAGCGGCGCTGCACGCCCTCGAGGTTCACGGCCACGGTGTTGCGGACGGTGCCGCCCTGGCGCAGCTCGATGCGGAACACCTCGTCCCAGAGGTCGTACACGATGCGACACGTCTTGACCGCGAGGCTCAGGGGCTCGTCTCCGCCTTCCGGGAACAGGTAGATCCGGGCGGCGATCACCGTCGGCAGCCCGCTCCAGAGCTTCTTCTCGATGGCGGCGCTGACGGCGTCGCGCCAGGCGGCGTCGAGCACCACCCAGCCCTTCTGGGTCGCGAACTTGGCGCCGCGCCGCGGCAAGGCCTCGGCCTCACCCGCGAGCCCTCCCTCGTCCTGCGCGGCCGCCGGTGCCGCGGCGAGCGTGGCGAGCGCGAGGGCGCACGCGCCGAGAGCCACGCGACCGCGCCGGAGTCCGCGGCGCCGGCGACGGCCGCTGCCCCTCACTTGCGATCCCCTCCCCGCCCGGGGAGCAGACCGAGCAGGTTCGAGAAGGCGAGCGAGAAGCCGCCGACGTAGGTCTCGACGCGGAAGCCCAGGTTGTAGGTGAGGTCGAGGGGCGCGAGGGCCGCACCCGAGTAGCCCGACGGAGGGTCCACGAGGTCCCGCTTGGCGGCGACCGCGTAGACACCGACGAGGGCGAAGAGGTCGACACCGTAGACCGAGCCCGTGCCGGCGTAGAGCGGGATGCGGTACTCGCCGGCGAGGCGCGCGGCGTAGTCGCCGTAGCGGACCTCGGCGATGTCCGTGCCGAGGTAGTTCGGAGGCTGGCGCCGGTCCGGGTTGAGGCCGAACACCCGGTCGGGCAAGAGGTCCGTGTAGTCGCCGACGTAGAACCGCTCGAAGAACGGCGGTGAGCCGAAGATGGCGCCGACCTCGGCGTGCAGGCCGACGACGTGGCTCCACGGCAGCGACCACCACGCGCGGAGCTCGGCCTCGGCCTTGGCGAAGCCGTAGCTCGAACCGAGCGGCGTGAGCCCGGCGCCGAGCTGCAGCCCGGTGACCACACCGCGCTTCGGCAGGAACGGCGTGTCGCGGGTGTCGTACACGACCCCGGCGCGCAGCTCCGAGAGCACGCTCACGCCCGGCTCGATGTCGAAGTCGATGGGCTCGCGCGTGGCGCCGCGCAGGTGCGACGCCACGGTCGGCACGATCGCGGCGATGCGCTCGAGCCGGTAGTCGAAGGACAGGCGAGTCGCGACCGCGAGGTCGTGGCCGGCGCCGAGCGTGCCGCCGAGCCGCTTGTAGGCGACGACCGCGTAGTCCGTCACCGCGCGCTCCGACACGAGCCCGGGACTCTCGAAGGAGACCTGCCGGTTGCCGAAGAAGTCGCGCGCGTCGGCGTAGTAGAAGCTCGCGCTCAGGCTCCAGGGCGAGCCGAGGAAGGCCGGATCCGCGAAGCGGGCGCCGAGGGTCCACTGAT
>JADLAB010000625.1 GCA_020848455.1 Polyangiaceae bacterium | reverse complement strand
GCCACGGCCTTGTCGCTCGCGGCCTTGGCCTTCATCGTCGCCGTCAGCATGCCGCCGGCCGGCTCGAGCACGAGCGGGCTCTTGAGCCACGCCTCGAAGAGCTTGGCGCTCTCGGCTTCCCAGGCGTTGAAGTACTTCTTGAATAGGTCCCAACCGAACATGGTGTGCTCCTCGTGACGGTGAGGGGGTCCGCGCGCGACGCGGCTACAGGCCGAAGCGCCGCAGCTCGCTCGTGCGCGTGAAATCGTAGGCGGGCTCGTCGTCGAGGCTCGTGGCGCGCGCCACCTCGGCGAAGCACTCGGCAAAGAACGACACCTGCTGGCGCGTGACGGTGGCGCCGACGGCGGGCTCGACCGTGACCCGCGTATGCACGCGGTGCACCTCGGTGAAGGTGAGCTGCGGGGTGTCGATGCTGCCGATGCCGTCGACCTCGACCTCGTAGGTGTCGCGCCCCGCGTAGGGCAGGCCGCGCACCATGCCGTTCACGATCTGCCCCACCGACACGAAGAGCGGCCCCTCGGCCACGGGGTATGGCAGGACGCGCACCGGCGTCTGGTAGACGAGCAGCGTCCGACCCTCGGGCGGGTCGGCCACGTGCGAGGCGATGCCGAGGAGCTCGAGCCCGGCGCCCGTCGCGCGACCAATGGAGTCGAGGGTGCCGGCCGGGTCGTAGCTCGTGACGAAGGCGTCGGCCGGGTAGGAGCTCGCGTACCAGTGCCCGGCGACGCTCGCGGGCGTGACCGTGAAGGCCTGATCGTCGGCGTAGTCGGTCGCGAAGTCCCAGTGGGTGCGGCCGTCGCCGCCGGTCGCGCCGACGAGATCGACCACGCGCTCGACGTCGGGCGGCGACGCGAGGTAATGCACGGTGACGCCGATCGCCGGGGCGAGCTCGCCGGCCTCGATGACCCCGTCGAGATTGGGCAGGCAGGCGAGCGGCTCGAGCTCGGCCGGCGCGGCCGGGTCGCGCCGCGGGGGGAAGGTGGCGTTGTCGCCGCAGGCCGCGGTGCCGAGCACGGCCACGGCGCCGAGGACGACACGCCCACGGCGGTGCGGCGAAAGAGCGCGAGATGCGGAGCCCTCAGAACCCATAGGTCAGTCGCAGCCTCCAGAGTTGCGCGGGGCGGGCCCGGAGCCCGAGCGCCGGGTTGTCGAGGCCGGCGAGCGGGAGCAGGGTCGCCTGCTCGAGCGCGGCCTCGACGCCGACGTCGTTCGTGTAGCGCACGGTCGGATCGATCTCGATGCCGAGCGGGCGCTCGGCGCCCGGCGCCGACTCCGGCCGGAACGCGAACGAGGTGACGGCCGCGAGCGCGAGCTCGAGCTTGCTGTGCCGCCCGCGGTAGACGTCGCCGCGGATGCGCGGGCGGAAGTAGAAGGCGTCGGTCACGGTGCCGAGGATCTCGCGGAACAGGATGCGATCGATGCGGTAGTCCGACGAGAAGCGGAAGTTGTCGACCGTGGTGTCGAAGGGCGGATTGGCCTGCGGGCCGTCGAGATCGCCGGGCTGCGAGGCCGCCGCGCCCGCCTTCGGAAACGCACCGAAGCCCGGAGCCGCGTCGCCGCTCGCGACGCCCGCGTCGAGCCCGATGCGGTAGGTCTCGGCCTCGTCGCCCACCTCGCCCTCGAAGGCCATACCCCAGGCGTTCGAGGTGACCGGGTCGCGGTAGAGCACGCCCGGGATGAGCGAGGGCTGTGCGACGACGGCGTGGAGGTAGGCCGCCTCCGCCTCGAAGCGGAAGCCCGGCCCCTCGACGCGGCCCCACATGTCGACCGCGGTCGCCGCATAGCCACGCGCCATGATCTGAGCGGCGTCGATCGGCACGGGCTGCGCGGTCGGCAGGTAGCTCGCCGGCACGTCGTTCTTCTGGAAGCGGTGCGACACGAAGGCGCCGTACTCGGGCGTCACCTTGCCCGCCTGCGTGCGGCGCGCGCGCGCCTCGGGCCCGCGCCAGCCGAGCACGGCGAAGGAGAGGTTGTGGACGAAGGTCGTGGGCTCGAGCGCCACGACGCGCAGATCCGTCTTGTCGCGCGTCGTCGGGCCCACGCTCGTGAGGTCGTAGGCGAGCGCCCACAGGTGCCCGAGCAGCGGCACGACGAGCGCGGCGCGATCGGCCACGTCGCCGCCGTCGCAGTCGGCGCAATCGCCGCCATTGGCCAGCATGCCGAGCCCGAAGTGATGGCCCATGCGCCCGACCGTGACGAGGCCGAGCGGCGTGAGGGCCTCGGCGTACACGCGGCGCACGGTGAGCAGGGCGCCGGTCGTGCCCTGGGTCGTCGCCGCGGCCGGAATGCCCTCGGGCGCGCTGCCGAGCGCCACGTTGTCGAGCGCGTCGAGCCGGAGCTTCAGCGCGAGCCCGCCGCCCGGAGCGTAGAGGCGCAGATCGGCGCGCAGGCGCATGTCCGCGAGCGACAGCGCCTGGGCCGTCGGATCGGCCTCGGGCACCGGGAAGAAGATCTCGCCCGACGGCGTCGGCCCGCGGTCGAGATCGAGGTTGTAGAAGAGCGAGCCCCGCGTCCGGAAGTAGCCGTCGAGCTCGAAGATCTTCGGCGGCGACTCGAGATCGGCCCCGTAGTCCGTGAAGCCGGCCGCGCCGGCGGCGCGCGCGCCGAGCGAGCACGCCCCGGCCACGGCGAGGCCCGCGAGCACGCGGCCGGCGCGGCTCACTTCGGCGGCTCCTGGCCCGGGCTCTCGACCGGCGCCGGGCTCTCGACCTGCGCCGGCGCGCTCGGCGCGCTCGGCGCCGGCACGGCGGGCGGCGGCCCCGCGGGCTCGGGCGCGTCGAGGAAGGCGACGAGCTCGCGCGTCGAGGCGGCGCGCGCCTCGATCATCGGAAAATGCCCGCAGCGCGGGTACACGCGCAGGGTCGCGTTCGGCAGCTCGAGCGACAGCCGCTCGCCGTGCTCGAGCAGGGTCACCCGATCCTCGCGACCCCAGAGCAGCAGCGTCGGGGCGACGACGCGCCGGTACTCGGCCTCCATCGGCTCGAAGCGCTGCCCGCGGATCGCCGCGAGCGCCGCCGCCTTCGTGCCGGGTCGCGACAGCTGCTCCTCGACCGTCTCGACGAGCGCCTCGGTGACGTACTTCCGGTCGAAGAAGCCGAGCGCCATCTTGTCGTCGGGGCGCTCGTCGTAGAACGCGCCGACGATGAGCTCACCCATGCCGTCGGCGCGCGACCACAGGAAGGCCGTCGGCAGCTGGTCCTCGTAGACCCAGGCGTCGTAGAGCGCGAGCTTCTTCACTCGCTCGGGGCGCAGGAGCGCGAGCGCGAGCGCCACGCTCGAGCCCCACGAGTGCGCCACCACGGACACGCGCCCCTCGACGCCGCGCGCTGCGAGCAGCGCGAGCACGAGCTCGGCCTCGGCGCGGGGCGAGTAGTCGCCCTCGGGCCGGTCGCTCCAGCCGAAGCCCTTGAGATCGAGCGCGATGACCCGGTGGCGCGCCGCGACGGCCTCGCGCACGCCGTCCCACACGTTGAGCGACGAGGCGAAGCCGTGGATCATCACGACCGGCTCTCCCTCGCCCACGTCGACGTAGCGCACGTGCGCGCCCCCGACGTCGGCGAAGGTCGCGTCGGCGGGCGTGCCCGGCAGGGGCCCGCGGTGGAACTCGAGACAGCCCGCGCTCGTGGCGGCGAGGGCGGCTGCGAGGATGGTCACGAAGCGCATGGGGCGACTCGGGCGTCGGGCGGCGGCCTCAGGGCGACAGGCGCCGCACCTCGGACAGGCTCGTGAACTCGGTCCCGAGCTCGTTCGGCTGCGAGACGAGCGTCGCCGCCGTGCCGAAGCACTCGGTGACGAGGGCGAAGGAGCGGGTGCGCGTGACGAGGACGCCGACCGTGCGATCGAGCACGACGCGCACGCGCAGGGCGTCGAAGGTGGCAAAGGGCGTGAGGAGGTCGCCGCGCGCGTCCACGGTGTGGTCGTAGTGCTCCGTGTAGAGGGCCGCGACGCCCGAGGCGAGGCCGGTCACGGTGGTCGTCGTGCTCCAGGTCTTGTTCAGCGTGAGCGGGAACGACAGGACGGGCACGGGTGGGTCGTAGGCGAGCTTCGTCTGGCCGAGCCCGCCGACGGGCGACACGACGCCGCGGAGCAGCAGATCCGTGGGCGTCACCTCGAACACGCCGAGCAGATCTTGCGCCTCGGAGAGGCGCGCCGCGTAGGTCGCCCCGGGGAAATCCGCCGCGGCCCAGGCGGGCAGAGGCTCGGTCGCGAGGAGCGACAGGTGGTCGCCCGGGAGCGCGACCGTGAGGTCCCACTGGCGCTGCCCGCCCACCACCGTGCCCGTCGTGTCGAAGGTGACGTTCGTCGCGGTGAGGAACTTCGCGCCGAGGCCGACCTCGATCGGCACCTCGGCGCGCTCGATGACCCCGTCGAGGTTGGGCGAGCAGGTGCCGCCGCCCGTGCCGGTGGTGGTCGTGGTCGAGCTCGTGGTCGCCGCGCCGCCCCCGCCCCCGCCCGCCGCGGCGCCGCTGCCGCCGCCGCCCGGGCCCGAGCCGCCGCCCGCGGGGGGCACGCAGCTGCCGTCGTGGCACACGCCGCTCGGGCAGTCCGCGCCCACCTTGCACGCTGCGCTCGAGCCGGCGCCGACGCAGGCCGCGGCGAGCAGGCTCGCCGCGAGCACGAGCCCGACCGAACGCCCCGCGCCGCCCAACCGCTCCGCGCCTGCCTTCACGTGTCGCTTCCTCCGCCCGGCCGTGTGCTGCACCGCAACACCGCCGAATGCGGCCGCAGCATGCATCCCTCGCCCATGATTGTCAAGCCGCATGTTGCAACGCACAATTGCCCTTGCCAGCCGCCCCGGCTCCCGGGTTATGCTCGCCGCGGAAGCGCGACATGCTGGTCAAGAAATACGGCAACCGCCGCCTCTACGACACCGAGGCGAGCAGCTACATCACGCTCGAAGAGCTCACCGACCGCGTCCGCGCCGGCGCGGAGGTGCGCGTCGTCGACGCGAAGACGGGCGCCGACCTGACGCAGGCGACGCTGCTCCAGATCGTGCTCGAGACCGACGCCGCGCGCCTCTTGCCGGCCCCGCTGCTCGCGCGGCTGGTGCGCCTCGAGGACGACGTGCTCGGCGAGTTCTTCGGGCAGTGGGTGTCGCAGGCGCTCGATCTCTACCTGTCGGCCAAGCACAACGCGCAGGCCGTGGCGCCCTACTTCCCCCTCGCGCAGCTGCCCTTCACGGCCGGCAACGCCATGGCGCGCCTGCTCCAGGGGCAGGCCTTCTGGCCGGAGGCCGCCGGCTACGGGCCGCCGCGCTACGCGCCTCAGGCGCCGCCGCCCGCGCCGCAGCCCCCGCCTCCCCCGCGCTCCGCGCCCCGAGCGCCGGCGCCCGCCGCGAGCCCGCGGGGTGCCGAGCCCGAGACCGAGCTGGCGCAGATGCGCCAGGAGCTCGAGGCGCTCAAGCGCGCCGTCGCTGGCCAGAGCGCCGCGCCGCGGCCGCGCGCGCGCCGCAAGCGCTGAGCCGCCGCCGCGCGGTCGCGTTTTTGTTGCACTGCAACATTTTTGCTTGACGAGCCCGCGGGCGCGACCTACTAGTTCGTCCGTCGGCGCGGCAATTCGCGCCGAAACAAGCGAATAACGGAGTCACCCATGTTCACCCATCCCTTTGTGCAGTCGCAGCAAATGCTCGAGACCTGGACCAGGCTGACCGCGGAGCAGCTCGGGCGCATGCAGCAGATGACCGCCGAGGTGCAGAAGCTCCAGGGGCAGGCCGTCACGCGCACCCGCGAGGCCATCGACGAGACGGCGCGCCTCATGAAGGAGACGCTCGACTACGCGCAGTCGCTCGCCGCCGAGTGGCAGAAGATCACCCTCGAGACCGTCACGAAGGCGGCCGAGACGGCGGTGCCGAAGGCGTGAGCGCCATGCAGCTCGCCGCCTCGCCCCGGGACGTCGTGCTCTGCGACGGGTCGGCCCGGCTGTACCGCTTCCGCACGGCGGCGAGCCCGGCCGCGCCGCGCCCCGCGGTCCTGTGCGTGCCCTCGCTCATCAACAAGTGGTACGTGCTCGATCTGCGCCGCGGCGCCAGCGTCGTCGAGGCGCTCGGCGCGGCGGGCTGCGACGTGTACTGCCTCGACTGGGGCGAGCCCGGCGACGAGGACCGCTACCTCGAGTGGGACGAGGTGCTCGCGCGCCTCGGGCGGATGGCGCGCGCGGCGCGGCGCCTCGCCGGCGCCGAGCGACTCGGCCTGCTCGGCTACTGCATGGGCGGCACGCTCGCGGCCATCCACGCGGCCCTCGAGCCCGAGTCGGTCGGCGCGCTCGTCAACCTCGCCGGCCCGATCGACTTCGGGCACGCGGGGATCCTCGGGCATCTGGTGCAGCCGCGCTGGTTCGATCCGGAGGCGATCGCGTCGGCCGGCAACATGACGGCCGGGCAGATGCAGGCGGGCTTCGCCGCGCTCAGGCCGACCGCGCCGCTCGCGAAATGGGTGAGCTTTCTCGACAAGCTCGCCGAGCCCGAGAAGCGCGAGGCCTTCGAGGCGCTCGAGGCCTGGGCGAGCGACAACGTCGCGTTCCCCGCGGCGGCGTACGTGCGCTACATCCGCGAGCTCTACCAGGAGAACCGGCTGGTGCAGGGTACGCACGCGGTCGCCGGCCGCCCTGTCGACCTCGGGCGCATCCGCTGCCCGGTGCTCACGGTGACGACGAGTCGCGACACCATCTGCCCGCCCGCGGCGGCGCTCGCCCTGAACGAGCGGGTCGGCTCGAGCGACCGTCGCGCGCTCGGCATCCCGGGCGGCCACGTCGGCGCCGTCGTCGGCGAGCGCGCCCGGACCGCGCTCTACCCGGCGCTCGGCGAGTTCTTCCGGCAAGCCCTCGGCTGAGACCGAGCCGTGCCCTGCCGCGGGGGTCGCCGCCGAGGCTTCGACCCCCGCCCCGCTTCGCCTAGGTTGCCCCCATGTTGCAGCGCATCGATCTCGTCTCCCCACCCCGCGAGCGCTTCGCCGACCCGACGCCGCTCGGCCTCGTCGGCCTCGCCATCGGCTGCGCCGCGCTCGTGCCGGTCGCCTTCGGCTGGTCGGTGACCCCCGAGGCGCTGCGGACGGCCGCGTGGTTCTGCCTGCTCTTCGGCGCCGGCTGCCAGATGCTCGCCGGGCTGATGAGCTTTCTCAACCACAACCTGCTCGGCGGCACGCTGTTCACGGCCTTCGCCTTCAACTGGACGTGGAACTACGTCGCGCTCGCGGGCATCGCGGGCGGCTTCCGGCCGGACGCGCACGTCCTGCTCGCCGTCGACGCGACGATGTTCGTCGTCTTCGTCGTGTTCACGTGGGCCTTCGGCTTCCACGCGAAGCTCCTGTTCGTGTTCCTGCTCGACATCGACGTCCTGCAGCTCGCCAAGATCCTGCGCGACCTCACCGGGGTCGCGGCCTTCGGCACGATGCTCGCCGTGACCACCGTGGCGCTCGCCGTGATCGCGCTCTGGATCGCGTTCGGCCTCGTGATGAACCCGACCCTCGGCCGCCCGGTGTTCGCGCTCGGCGGCCCCCTCTACCGCGCGCCCGCGAAGCCGGGCTTCGATCCGGCGCTCCGGCTCAGGCTGTTCGAGGTGCTCTACGACCACTTCCGCGCCCACGCGTTCACGCCCCTCGCCGTCGACGAGCTGCGGCAGCGGGTCGCGAGCGCGGCTGCCGGGCGCGATCTCTTGCCGGACCTCGCCTACCTCGGCGAGCTCGGGGCGCTCGTGCTCGAGCCCGGAGCGGCAGGCGGCGCCGGGGCACCCGCCGAGGTGCGGCTGACGGCGCGCGGCATCGACCACTACGAGCAGGTCGCGCTCGGCAAGCTCGAGAGCCCCCGCGGGCGCATCGCCTGAGCGCGTGCGCGCTCACGAGACGCACGCCGCTCAGCGCCGGCGTCGCTCCTTGTCGTCGCGCCGCGCGCTGCGCCGGGCGACGCGCTCGGCGTGCCGATCGCGGCTCGCCTCTTCGAGCGCCGCCTCGAGCTCCGCCTCGACCTCCGCCTCGACCTCCGCCGCGGTGTCGTGGGCGGCGCTTCTCTCGGGGCGGGCGGTGCCCGGCGGGGGCGGCGTCGGCGGCGCGATGCGCACGCGCGGATCCGCTGCCTGCCCGAAGCGCCCGGCCCGCTGCTCGATGCGCCCCACCTTCTGCTCGATGCGCCGGCGGATGAGCTCGCCCGTCTGGCGCAGCGCCGAGGCGCCCTCCTCGATGGCGCGCTCCACGGCCACCTCGCGCTGGCGCTTTTTCTTGTCGCGCCGCTCGCGGGCGGCGAGCGCCTCGCGGTAGTCGTCCTCGTCGACCGTGAACGTCTTGACGGCGTGCATGCCGAGGCCGATCGCCCACCAGAGGGCGGGCTGCATCGTGCCGAACAGCGCGCCCGTGGCGAGCCCGAGGACGAGGAAGGCGGCGTTCACGAGCAGGTAGCTCGCGAGGTGGCGGTAGAAGTTGCGCCGCTTGCGGCGGCGCCAGAGCTCGAAGCCCGGCTCCGGCGTGCGCGCGGCGCTCTCGGCCCGGAGCTCGCGGCTCGCCTCGCGCAGCGTCGCCTCCTCGACGCCCACCTCGCGCGCCGCGGCCACGAGGTCCTCGAAGCCGAGCCGCGCGTCGCCGCGCTTCTCCTCCTCCTGCTCGACGGCGCGCGCCAGGATGTCGCGCACCTGCTGCGAGGAGTAGCGCTCGAGCGAGGTCGCGCTCGGGGGCCGGGCCGCCGGCCCGGAGGCCTCGGGGGCCGGGGCCGGCGCGCGCTCGCCGGGCAGCACCGGCTCGGGCAAGGGCTCGCCCTTCTGCGCCGCTTCGAGGGCGCGCAGGAGCTCGTCCATCGACGCGAAGCGGAGCTCGGGGTCGCGCGCGAGGCAGCGCGCGACCACCGCGCCCACCGGGGTCGTCACGCCCGCGGCCTCGAGCGCGGCGACGTCGGGCTTGCCCGTGAGGATCGCCGCCACGACCGCGAGTGGATCGCCCGGATCCTTCCACGGCAGCCGGCCCGTCAGGATCTCGAAGGCGAGCACGCCCCACGAGAACTGGTCCGCGCGCCCGTCGAGCGGCTCGCCGCGCACCTGCTCGGGCGCCATGTAGAGCGGCGTGCCGATCTTGATGCCCTCCTTCGTGAGGGTCGGCAGCGCGGGCCCCTGGGTCGGGCCGGTGGGGTCGACGTCGCTCCGCGCCCGGCGCGCGATGCCGAAGTCGAGCACCTTCACGACCCCGTCGTCGCGCACCATCACGTTCTCGGGCTTGATGTCGCGGTGCACGAGCCAGCGCTTGTGCGCCGCGGCGAGGGCGCGCGCGGCGTCGGCGAGCCACACGAGGCGCGTCGCCTGCGGCACCGAGCCCACGACGGCCTCGCGCAGCGTCCGGCCCGACACGAGCTCCATCACGATGTAGGGCGAGCCGTCGAGCTCGCCCACGTCGAAGATCGACACGGCGTTCGGGTGATCGAGGGCCGCGGCCGCGCGCGCCTCGCGCAGGAGGCGCGCGTCCGCGTCGGCGCCCGCGACACCGTCGGAGATCACCTTGAGCGCGACGCGCCGCTCGAGGCGCGAGTCGAGCGCGCGGTACACGGTGCCCATGCCGCCCTGACCGAGCACGGACTCGACCGTGTAGCGCTCGAAGCTGTCGCCCGGCTGGAGCATCGCCCGGTCAGCGTAGTGGATTTTCGCCCCTGCCGACGGCTCTTCGACGTCGACGGCGCGCTACGCCGGGACCACCGCCGCGGCGAGCGGCCGCGCCACGACGAGCTGCTTCGGCGAGCTCGAGCCGAAGGGCGTGCGGTCGTAGTTGCCCCACTTGTGCACGATGGTGAAGCCGCCGAGCTCGAACAGGGCGTCGAGCTCCTGCGGGAAGACGATGCGCATCGTGAGCTCGTCGCGCTCCGGGTCGGGCTCGCCCGCCACCTCGTAGGACCACACGATGCGGTTCACCTGCGTGGCCGGGTCGTAGTGGTTCTCCTCGAACAGCCGCACCTCGACGTCCCGGTACGGGTCGCGGTAGCGCAGCACCTGGCGCCGCTCGCCCGGCGCGCCGCCGAGGAACGCGAGGCTCGGCTGGAAGGCGTCGACGACGAGCCAGCCGTCGTCGGTGAGGTGCTGGCGCGCCTGGCGGAAGAAGGCCTGGATCGAGGCGCGATCGAGCAGGTGGTGAAAGACGTGGTAGGGCGCGATGACGAGGCGGTAGCGCCGCCCGAGCTCGAAATCGCGCAGGTCGCCCGCCGCGAGCGTGACCGACAGGCCGCGCTCGCGGGCGCGCGCCCGCGCCCACTCGAGCAGGGCGAGGGACCGGTCGAGGCCCGTCACGTCGTGGCCGGCCTCCGCGAGCGCGAGCGCCACGCGCCCGGTCCCCGCACCGAGCTCGAGCACCGGGCCACCGTGCTCGGCCGCGAGGCCGCGCCAGAAGGCGAGGTCGAAGGGCGCGGTCATGCTCGCGAGCAGCTCGTAGCGCACGGGGTCGCGGTACACCGCGGGCAGGCCCTCGGCGAGCGCGCGGGCGAGCGTGTGGGCGTCGTCGTCGCCGAGATCGGTCACGGTCGGAGCATCGCACGCGGCCCCGGCCTGTTCTAGAACGACGAGCGGGTCGAGTCCGTCGCGAAATCCACGAGGTTTCGTGAGGTTCGGGTCGCACGGACCGGAGGACGACGGAGGCGTGCTCGCCGTACGTCGAGGAGTCCGGAGGGAGTACGGCGCGAAGATCGCGGAAGATCGGGGATTGCAGCAGGACTCGAGCCGTTGGTCGTTCTAGCATCGCGCCATGCCGCGCATCGTCCTCGACGCCCGCTACCTGCGCGGCCAGCACGGCGGCGTCGCGACCTACACGGCGGCGCTCGTCGAGCACCTGCCGGCGCTGCTCCCGCAGGAGCACTTCGTGCTCCTGCGGCACCCTGCGGCGCCGGGCCGACTGTCCGAGGCCCCCAACGTCGAGGAGTGGCCCCTCGGGGGCGACCCGAACCACCCGTGGACGCTGCTCGGCATGGGCCGCTGGCTGGCACGGCGGCTCGGCGCGGGCGATCTCTACCACGCGCCCTACCGGATGCTGCCCCTCGACCCACCCCGGCTCAGCGTCCTGACCATGCACGACGCGATGCAGATCGTGTGCCCCGAGCTCGTGCTGCCGAGCCCCGTGCTGCGCTTCGCGCTGTCGCGCTACTGGCGCGCGGCGGTCGTGCGCTCGCTCCGGCGAGCGGGCCGGGTCATCGCCGTCAGCGCGCACAGCGCCGCGGACAGCATCGCGGTCGAGCCGAGCTGCGCCCCGCGCATGCGCGTCACGCTGCTCGGTGTCGCGCCCGCCTTCCGGCGCCTCGACGAGGCCGAGGCCCTGCGTCTGAGCGCCGCGATCGTGCCGCCCGGCCGGCGCTTCCTCTTGCTGCTCGGCGGCGGCTACCGGAACAAGAACCACGAGGGCGGCGTGCGGGCGTTCGCCGCGGCGGTGCGCCCCGAGGACGACGTGCACCTGGTCGTCATCCAGCGCGAGCGCGAGCTCGCCTCCGGGCTCGCGGCCCTGGCGGCCCGCCGCGGCCTCGCCGAGCGCGTCCACGTCCGGGGCGGCGTCGCGGCCGAGGCCCTCGTCGCCCTGTACAACCGCGCCCTCGCGCTCGTCTTTCCCTCGCTGTACGAGGGTTTCGGCCTGCCCGTGCTCGAGGCGATGGCGGCGGGCTGCCCGGTCGTGTGCTCGAACCTGACCTCGCTGCCCGAGGTGGCCGGCGACGCGGCCCTGTCGTGCGACCCGCGCGACGAGGCCGCGCTCGCGGCGGCGGTGCGGCGCGTCGTCGACGACGCGGAGCTGCGGCGCGACCTCGCGCGGCGGGGCCTCGCCCGGGCGGCGCGCTTCTCGTGGCTCGGCACCGCGCGCGCGACCGTCGCCGTCTACCGCGAGCTCGCGCCCTGGATCGGCCCACCGGCCGGCGATGCACCGGTGCTATAAGCAGCCGCATGCCCCCGCCCGAGGAGGCCTCCGTGCCGAGCTCCGAGCCCCGCCCCCCGACCGACGTCGCACCAAGTTCGGGCGGCGGGCGGCGCCGGGGCGCGGGCCCGGTGGGGCGGGCGTTCGACGGGCTGGCGCGCCTGCAGGAGCGGTACCCGTTCGTCCTGCTCTTCGTCGCCGCCTTGACCGTCGTGGGCTGCATGTTCCTCGCGATGCGCCTCAAGCTCAAGACGAGCTTCGGCGAGCTCCTGCCGAGCAGCAAGGAGAGCGTCGTCATCGCCGACCGCGTGTCGGAGCGCATGCCCTCGCTGTCGCTCCTCATCGTGGTCGCCGAGGGCAGCGACAACGAGGGTCTCAAGCGCTTCGTCGACGCCGCGGCGCCGGAGCTGCGCAAGATCGACTCGAAGCTCGTCGCGCAGGTCGACTTCGGCGTGAAGGAGGCGGCCCAGTTCTTCGAGGACCAACGCTTTCTCTACGCGCCGCTCGACCTCGTGCAGGAGGTCCACGACGAGGTCCTCGAACGCTACGACTACGAGGTGATGAAGCGCGCCGACGTGCTGCTCGACGAGCCGGAGCCGCCGCCGATCACCGAGGAGTCGATCAAGAAGCGCATCGAGGAGCGCACGAAGAAGTCGGCCGGCGCGGCCCCCGGCGGGACGGAGTACCCGGACGGCTACTACCTCGACCCCAAGGCTCACGCGATCGCCATCCTGCTGCGCACGCCGCTGTCGAGCGGCGACGTCGAGGAGTCGCGTGAGCTGCAGCAAGAGGTGCGGGCGGCGCTCGACCGGATCGAGCCCACGCGCTTCGACCCCACGATCCGCATCGGCTTCACGGGCGGCCTCATCATCGGCGCCGAGGAGTACGAGCAGATCAAGAACGACCTCGCGCACATCGGCATGTGGGGCGTGTCGCTCATCCTCGGGGTCGTGCTGCTCTACTACATGCGCCTGCGCACCTTGCTCGCGATGATGGTCACCGTCGGCATCGGCTCGGTGTGGACGTTCGCGCTCGCCTACCTGCTCGTCGGCTACCTCAACAACTCGAGCGGGCTCCTGTTCAGCATCGTCGTCGGCAACGGCATCAACTTCGGCATCATCTACATGGCGCGCTACATGGAGGCGCGCCGCACCGAGACCGCGGGGCAGGCCATCCGCACGGCGCACGCGCGCACCTGGCTGTCGACCCTGGCCGCGGCCGCCGCAGCCGCGACGGCCTACGGCTCGCTCGTCGTCACCGATTTTCGGGGCTTCAAGCACTTCGGCATCATCGGCGGCACCGGCATGCTCCTCTGCTGGATCGCGACCAGCCTGTTTCTGCCGGCGGTCCTGGTCGTGAGCGAGCGCATCTGGCCCCTCGGCCACGGCGTGCGCGACGTGCTCGGGCGCTGGTACGCCTGGCTCGCGCGGCGCGAGCTCCCGAAGGTCGTCGAGCGCAGGCAGCCGGGCGACGCCCTGCGCGCGCTCTACGGTCGGCCGTTCGCGTGGATCGTCGAGCGCGCCCCGCGCGCCGTGACCGTGGTCGGCGTCGCCGTCGGCGTCGCGGCGCTCGTGCTCGCGTTCCGCTTCGTGCGGAGCGACCCCATCGACTACGACCTCTACAACATCCGCAACGCGCCGAAGACGGGCGAGTCCGAGGCACGGCGCCTCAACCGCGTCGTCGGCGAGTTCGTCTCGCGCCAGGAGCGCAACGGCCTGGCGGTCGTCACCGACCGGCTCGACCAGGTGCTGCCGCTCAAGGCGGCGCTCGAGGCGCGCCGGGACCAGGCGCCGCCGGACAAGCTGCCCTTCAGCGACGTGGTCACGATCCACGATCTGTTGCCCAAGGACCAGGCGACCAAGATCCGGCTCGTCAACGAGGTGCTCGACCGCATCGACAACGCCCACAAGAAGCGCTTCATCACCGAGGAGGAGTACGGCAAGGTCCGCGACTACCTGCCGAAGAAGGCGCTCGCCCCGATCGGCATCGACGAGCTCCCCGAGCAGCTGGCGCGCAACTTCGAGGAGAAGGACGGCACGCGCGGCAGGCTCGTCTACATCGTGCCGACCGGCGGGCGCAGCATCTGGGACGCCCACTACCTGGTCGAGTGGGCCGACAGCATCCGCGCGACGAGCTTGCCCGACGGCTCGGTCGTCAAGGCGAGCGGCTCGCAGGTGATCTTCGCCGACATGTTCCTCGCCGTGCTCGAGGACGCCCCGAAGGCCATCGTCGTCTCGCTGCTCGCGACCCTGGCGCTCATCGTGGTGACCTTCCGCGGCCGGCGCTCCGCCCTCTGGGTGCTCGGCACGCTCGGGCTCGGGCTCGCCTGCATGGTCGCCGTCCTCGCCCTGTGGCCGTCGCCCAGCGAGGAGCCGGACGTCGCCCGCGGCCTGCGCCTCAACTTCCTGAACTTCATCGCTCTGCCGATCACCATCGGGGTCGGGGCCGACTACGCCATCAACATCGTGCAGCGCTACCTGCTCGACCGCCGTAATCCGACGCCGCCCGCGCCCGGCGCGCCGGCCACGCCCGACGACGGCCGGAGCGCGATCGCGCGCGCCGTGGCGGAGACCGGCGGCGCCGTCGTGCTGTGCTCGCTCACGACCACGCTCGGCTACCTGGCGCTCACGCTCAGCGTGAACCTCGCCGTCCGGAGCTTCGGCATCGCCGCGGCGGTCGGCGAGGTGAGCTGCCTCGTCGCGGCCGTGGTGGTGTTGCCGGCGGCTCTCGCGTGGCGCGAGGCCCGGCGGCGGCGCGCCGCGGGTGCGAGCGCCGCCCTGTCGCGATCGGGATCATGAGCGCGGACGTCCTCTTCGACCTGACCGCCCTCGACACGCCGATCCGCTTCGGCGGGACGGGGCGCTACATCCAGGAGCTCGGCGCGGCCCTCGACGCGCTCGACGACCGCGAGCGCGAGGGCCTCGTCATCCGCGGCCTGCAGCGCATCGACGGCGACGAGGAGGGTCTCGTCTGGCCGGCCGAGCCGCGCGAGCCGCGCATCGCGAGCGAGACCCGCTACGTGATGCAGCGACGGCTCCGGCTGCCACGCACCCTGCGACGCCTGCGCCCGGCCCTCTTCCACGCCCCCTTTCGGGTCGGGACCCCGCGCGGCAGCTTCGTCCCGCGCGTCGTCACCTGTCTCGATCTCGTGCCCTTCGTCCTGCCCGAGGAGTACTTCGGGAACCGCTGGGCCTACCGGCGCCTCCACATGGCCGCCGAGGCCGCGCGCTACCACGGCGCGGCGCGCGTGCTCTGCATCTCGCAGCACACGGCCGACGACCTCATGCGCGTGCTCCGGGTGCCCGCCCGCAAGATCGACGTCGCCCTGCTCGGGGTCGATCTCGCGCGCTACCGCGTCTTTTCGGGGGCAGAGGCCGAGGCCGCGGCCGCCGTGCGCGCGCGCCACGGCCTCCGGGACCAAGGCTACGTGTTCTACATGGGCCGCGCGGACCCCCGCAAGAACGTCGACGTGCTCGTCGCGGCCTTCGCGCGCGCCCGGGTGCCCGATCTCGAGCTCGTGATCATCGGCCACGTGCGCCCCTCGGACGAGCAGGCCTACGAGCGCGCGCTCGCGGCGGCCGGGCGCCCCGCGGGCGTGCGCTTCCTCGGCTTCGTGCCCGAGGAGGACCTGCCGGCCATCCTCGGCGGCGCGCTCGGCTTCGTCTTCTGCTCGACCTACGAGGGCTTCGGCAACGTGCCCATCGAGGCGGCGGCCTGTGGCTGCCCCGTCATCACCACCGGCGTCACCTCGATGCGCGAGACCATCGCCGACGTGGCGTTCACGGTGCCGCCGCGCGACGTCGAGGCCACCGCGGCGGCCATTCGCCGCCTCGCCACCGAGCCGAGCTTGCGGCGCGACCTCGCCCTCGCCGGGCTGCGCCGCGCGGCCAGCTTCAGCTGGCGCAACACGGCGCTCGGCACGGTCGCGTGCTACGCGCGCGCCCTGCGCAACCTCGGCGCCCACCGGCCGGGCGCCGCCTGAGCGAGCGCGACCACCGATGGAGCGCCCCGGCGACCTCGCGCGCGCACCGTCGCCGCGCCGCGTGCGCCTGGCAGCGGCGCTCTGCCTCGTCGCGCTCGTCGCGCTCTTCGTGCCGACGCTCCTGCGGTTGACGAGCGAGGCGCGCTACCCCGCGACGCCGCCGCGGCCACCGGCCCTCGGCGCGCTCAGCCCGCGCGTCGTGCTCGTCATCGTGGACAGCCTGCGCCACGACTTCGCGACCGACCCCGAGCGCGCCCCCCACTTCGCGCGCGCCATGCAGGAGCACGCGAGCGGCATCGTGTGGGCGGGGCGCATCACCATGACGGCCGCCGCGGTCCTGTCCTTCGGGACCGGCACGCGCGGGACCTTCAGTCAGGTGCTGCTCAACATCGACGCCGCGCGCGCCAGCGCCAACGGCATCTTCGCCAACGCCCGCGCGGCCGGCCTCACGACGGGCATCTTCGGCGATCCGGTGTGGACGCAGTCCTACGCCGACTTCGACCTCGAGCACCTCAGCATCCAGCACCTCGCGCTCGACGCCGACGACACCCCCGAGCTCCTCGCCGAGGCAGAGCGCGTGGTGGAAGGGGGCACGCTGCCGGATCTGACCGTCTTACACTTCTTCGCGAGCGACCACATGGCGCACGTGCACGGCGTGCAGAGTCCCGCCTACGCGACCTTCCTGCGGCGGCTCGACGAGAACCTGGCGCGCTTCCTCACGACGCTGCCCCGCGACACCACGGTCCTCGCGCTCTCCGACCACGGCTCGCTCGACAACGGCAACCACGGCGTCGACTCCGAGCTCGAGCGCAAGAGCCCCTTCTTCGCCTACGGCCCCGGCATCCGAGCGGGCGCGCGGCTCGAGCTCGATCAGGTGGACGTCGCGCCCACCATCGCGGCGCTGCTCGGCATCGCGAGCCCCGCCCACGGCGTGGGTGTCCCGGCCACGGAGCTGCTCGCCATCGACGCGGACCAGAGCGCGCGCCTGCTGTGCCGCGAGGCCGAGCGGGTCCAGGCTCTGCGCGGCGACGACGTGGGCGACGGCGGGGTCGCCCTGCCGGGCTGCGATGCCGCGGCGCCACCCTCGGCGCGGGTGGCCGCGGCGCGCGACTTCGTCCGCGCCTGGGACGGGCACGAGCAGGAGCGTGCCGCGCGGGCGGGCGTGTTCGGCTTTGCCTGGTCGCTCGGCGTGCTCGGACTGCTCGGCCTGCTCTTGCCCTGCGCGCTCGGGCGGCTCCGGCCCGGGCGCGTGCTCGGCGCGGGCGTGGCGCTCGCGGGGCTCGCCGCCACGACCGTGGGTCTCACCGCGCTCGTCGACCACCTGTGGGACCTCACGCGCGCGCTCGTGACCTGGGTCGCGACCGCCCTCTGTGCCTGCCTGCTCTTCGCCCCGCGCTCGGCCGAGCGCGTGCTCGGGCGCCTGTGGCTGCCCGCCCTCGCCGTCGCCCCGGGGATGCTCTTCGCGTCGTTCCCCATCGAGACCCAGTTCCAGGGCGGCCTCGTCGCCATCGCGTGCCTCGCCGCGGCGCTCGTCGCCGCCGCGCGCTCGGGCGTCGCGTGGCACGATCTGCCCGGTCCGTTCGCGCTCGGCGCCCTCGGCACGCTCGTCGTCCACCGGCTCGCGACCGTGCGCGAGGACCCCTTCGCGGCGCTCGCCGCAGAGCGGGTGCTCGGGGCGGGGGCCGCGCTCGGAATCGTGTGGCTCGGCGCCGCGGCGCTCTTCGCCCCGCGCCGCGCGGCCGTCCTCGGCCGCGCGCTCGAGCTCGCGCTCGGGCTGGCCCTCGTGCTCTCGGCGCTCGTGCCGAAGCCGTGGCTCCCGGCGCCGCTCGCGCTCGGCGCGCTCGCGGGCCTCCCGGTCGCTGCGCTCGTCCTGTTCCGCCGCGGGCTGCCGATCCTCGGGCGCGCCAGCCTCTTCGCGGCCTACGGGCTCGTGTCGCGGCCGATCGAGCTGCCGGCCCTCGGCGGCGTGCTCCTGTTCGCCGAGGTCGTGGGTCACGCGCTCGGGCGCGCCGAGCGGGCGGCCACGCGCGCTCGGGGGCACCGTCCCGTCCTGGGCGAGCGCTGGCTCGCGCTCGTCGCCGCCACGGCCGCCTTCGCCCTCGCCTACGCGGCGCGCATCGGTCTGCAGCGCGGGCTCGACTTCGAGAACATGGACTGGAACGCCGGCAGCTTCGACAGCGGCATCGTGTCGCACGCGCGCATCGGCGCGTGCCTCGTCGCGAAGTACGCCCTCGGCGCGGCGCTCGTCGGCCACGCCGTGGTGGCGCGCCTGTCGCCCGGGCCCCGGCGGACGGCCCTCGGTCTGCTCGCCGTCGGCCTCGTGCTGCGCTTCGGCACCATGTGCGCGATGCTCGCCGCGCCGGGCGCCTCGTTCTGGGCGCGCTTCCGCATGGTCGGCGAGCTCGCGCCCGACGCGATCATGGCGCTCGTCGCGACCCTCGTCTCGTTCGCCGCCGCGGCCCGCCGGGAGCCCGCGTCGCTCACCGACCCCGCTCTTGCGGACGCCCGCGAGCCGCCGTAGTTCCCTTCGTTGCGCCGACGCGTGCGCCCGCTCGCGACCACCACCATGCGTTTCCTCCACCCCGAGCACGACTCCGCGCTCGAGCTCTCGCTCGACGACGTCTTCATCGTTCCCGCCTACTTTGCCGGCGGCTCGCGCCTGGAGGTCGATCTCGCGCCCGTCGACGGGCTCGGGGGCTCGCACCCCATCGTGTCGGCGAACATGAACGCCGTGACGGGCAAGCGCATGGCCGAGACGATGGCGCGCCTCGGCGGCCTCGGCGTGCTGCCCCAGGACATGGAGCTGCGCACCGTCGAGCGCATCGTGCGCCACGTGAAGCAGACACCGACGCGCCACGACACGGCGCTCGTCGTGAGCCCACACGCCACCTTGCGCGACGTCGTGGGCATCCTGCGCAAGCGCTCGCACGACATGGTGCTCGTGGCCGACGACGACGGCCGCCTCCTCGGCCTCATCACCTCGGTCGATCTGCGCGATCAGGACCAGTACACGCCGGCCGAGCGCATCATGTCGCGTACGCCGGTCAGCGTGTCGCCCGAGACCAGCCACCGCGAGGCGTTCCTCCTCATGGACCGCAACCGCGTGAAGGCGGCGCCGGTGGTCGACGCCGAGGGGCGCGTGCTCGGCGTCCTGACGCGCGACGACGCCGTGCGCGGCGAGCTCTTGCGGCCGGCGCTCGACGCGCAGGGCAAGCTCATGGTCGCCGCGGCCCTCGGGATCTCGGCCCGCGCGGGCGAGCAGGCGCAGGCCCTGTGCGCGACGGGCGTGGACCTGCTCGTGCTCGACACGGCCCACGGGCACCAGCGCCAGATGCTCGAGGCGATCGCCGAGGTGCGTGCCGCCGTCGGCGCCGCGGTCCCGCTCGTCGCCGGCAACGTGTGCACCGCCGAGGGCACGCGCGATCTGCTCGCCGCCGGCGCCGACATCGCGAAGGTGAACGTGGGGCCGGGTGCCATGTGCACGACGCGCATGCAGACCGGTGCCGGGCGGCCGACCTTCAGCGCCGTCCTCGCCTGCGCCGAGGCGGCGCGCGCGCTCGGCAAGCACGTCTGGGCCGACGGCGGCGTGCGCTACCCGCGCGACGTGGCGCTCTACCTGGCGGCTGGCGCGGCGCGCGTCATGATCGGCACGCTGTTCGCCGGCACGCACGAGAGCCCGGGCGACATCAAGCAGGCGCCGGACGGGCGGCTCTACAAGGAGAGCTGGGGCATGGCCTCGAGCCGTGCCGTCGGCGAGCGCACGGCCGAGCTCGACGCCTTCGATCGCGCCAAGAAGGGCTTCTTCCGCGAGGGGATCTCGACCTCGCGCCTCTACCTCGAGCCCGGGCGCGAGGGCGTGGGCGACCTCGTCACCGAGATCATCACGGGCCTGCAGTCGGCCTTCAGCTACGTCGGCGCCGCGAACGCGACCGAGCTCTACCAGAAGGTCGTCGTGGGCGTGCAGTCACCCGGGGGCTACCACGAGGGCAAGCCGCGCCCCGGCGGTTGAGCCGATGAGCGCACGCGCCCCGACGAGCCCGACCGCCGCGGACGCCCCCCGCGCGGCGCCGCGCGGCTTCTTCTCGCTCGAGCTGCTCGACAACCGCTACCCGGGCCTGCACGGCCTGCGCGTGCTCGCCATCGTCAGCGTCGTCCAGTACCACGTCACCTGGATCCTGTGGGGCGAGCAGGGGGTGCCCCTCGACCGGCGCTTCGTCGACGGCTCGCTCTCCGTGTTCTTCGGGATGGACCTCTTCTTCGTCCTGTCGGGCTTCCTCATCGGCTCGATCCTGCTGCGCTCGCTCCGCCAGAGCGGGACGCAGGACCTGCGGCGCTTCTACGTGCGCCGCATCTTCCGCACCTTCCCGTCCTACTACGTGGTGCTGACCATCCTGGCGCTCACCCTGCCGCTCACGGCCCTGCAGCGCCAGCACCTCGTCTTCGAGTACACCTACCTCACGAACTTCCTGCCGCTGCACCGCCCCCAGGTGATCATGTTCTGGGGCTGGTCGCTGGCACTCGAGGAGCAGTTCTACCTGGCGGTGCCGATCCTCTTCTTCGTGCTCCACCGCATGAAGAGCGAGCGGGCGCGCATCGTGCTGCTCGTCGTCCTGTGGGCGGCGGCGCTCGTCGTGCGGCTGTCGATCTACTTCGCGTTCCGCCCGTGGAACGACTTCATCCTCTACGGGGCCGTCTACTTCCGGACGTACACGCGCTTCGACACCCTCGTCATGGGCATCTTGCTCGCCTTCGTGGAGCAGCGCTACCGGAGCGAGATCGGCGCGTGGCTGCGCCATCCCCTGCACCGCGCGCTGCTCGGAGTGACGGCTCTCACGTGCCTGTGGCTGCTGCTGCGGCCCGGCATCTTCGGCGCGAACCACGTGCAGATCGTGCACATCTTCACCTGGGGCACCGTCACGAGCGTCATGTACTTCTGCGTGCTGCTCCTGTTGCTGCACGGCGACGGCTGGGTGCACCGCGCGCTCGCGCTCCCGGTCTTCCGGCGCACCGCGACGCTCGGCTACGGCGTGTACCTCGTCCACATCCCGCTCATCGACCACGTCCTCGTGCCCGTGGCGCACTGGGCGGTCGAGCGCGGGGTGTCGCTCACGCTCTTCTGGCCCGTGGCGCTCGCCGCGGTGCTCGCCGCGTCCTTCGCCATCGGTTACGCGATGCACGTGCTCGTCGAGAAGCCGTCGCTGCGCCTGCGCGAGCGACTGTCGGCGTGACGCGAGACCGTTGATCGGCGCGCGCTCGCGCGGATAGGCTGACCCATGGCGGGGACCAGCACTCGGGCCGACCCTCGCCGCTGACTTGCCTCGACAGGAGCGCGGCCTCGGCCGCGACCACCATGCGCACGACCCTCTTCGCTTGCGGCGCTCTGGCGACCCTCACCCTCGTCGGCACCCTGCTCGCACCCGGCTGCGACGGCGGCGGCGCGTACACCGGCACGACGTCGAGCACGACGCACACGACGACCGGCAGCGGGGCCGCCGGCGGGGCCGCCGGGGCCGGGCAGGGGGGCGCGGGCAACGGCGGCGCGGGCGGCCAGGGCGCCGGTGTGAAGGGCGTCGGCGAGGCGTGCACCGGCGACGGCGAGTGCCGCCCGGGCCTGCTCTGCGTGAACGACGTGTGCGAGCCGGGCCACACGCTGCCCGAGGGCTCGGACTGCATCCTCGGCGCCGAGTGCCAGGCGGGCCTCTACTGCGCCGGAGGCGTGTGCACCACGGCGGGCAGCGGCACCACCGGCGACGCTTGCACGAGCGACGCCGACTGCGCGGCGGGCTTCCGCTGCGGCATCGTGGGCCTCGCTGCCCAGTGCGTCGCCGAGGGCGCGACCGACGTGGGCGGCAGCTGCGTGACGGGCACCGACTGCTTCGGCGGTCTCGCCTGCATCGGCGGCGCCTGCGCGCCCTCACCGCCGGGAACGCCGCCCTGGGGCGTGCCCTGGGCCGGCGTCGACTGCCCGGCGGAGAACGGGCCGGTCGAGGCGTACTTCCGCGTGCCGCGCGGCGTCGACGACGGCGACTTCTTCCGCCTGCCCTTCCCGAACGACGTGCGCCTCGACGCCGGGGTGCCCGATCTCGCCGGCTTCCCCACGCCGGGCGCGGGTGTGCTCGGCTTCGACGTCGTCGACCGCTACGCGCGCGCCTTCGAGCTCGGCAACGACGGCTGGGGCCTGTACGCGCCGGTCCTCTTCCGCTTCTCGGGGGCGCTCGACTTCCCCTCGATCAACGGCAACATCGCGCTCGTCGACCTCACGACCGGTCAGGGGCTCGGGTTTTATTACACGTACCACGGCGGCCGGAACAAGTACGTCTGCTCCCACTGGGTCGCGATGCGCCGCGCGCCGGGACGCACCTTCACCCCCGGCCACACCTATGCCGCGTACCTGCTCACGGGCGTACAGGTCGCCGGTGGCGGCAACCTCGCGCGGCCCGCCGACCTCGTCGCGCTCCTCGGCGCGAGCGCACCGGCCGATCCGGCGCTCGCGCCCGAGTGGCCGAAGTACGCGTCGCTGCGCGGCTACCTGAGCGCGAGCTTCATCGACCCCAACACCGTGCTCGACGCCACGGTGTTCACGGTGGGCCATCCGCGCCTGCCGCTCGAGGGCCTGCAGGCGACGCTCGACGCGGCGCCCGCTCCGGCGGTGAGCGCGTTCACGCGCTGCGACAGCGGCGTCGCTTCGCCCTGCCCCGACGCCACGGGCGAGCGCGCGTGCCCGGCGGCCGACCCCGATTTCGACGAGCTCCACGCGCTCGTCACGCTGCCCGTCTACCAGCAGGGCACGGCGCCCTACCTCGATCCGGCGGACGGTGGAGACTTCGCGCTCGACGGCAACGGCGCGCCGGTCGTGGTGCGCACCGAGGACGTGTGCCTGTCGCTCACCGTCCCGAAGGGCGCGCCGCCGCTCGGCGGCTGGCCCACGGTCGTGTTCGCGCACGGCACGGGCGGACACTTCCGCGACCACGTCGTGGCCGGGCTCGCGGACGAGCTCGCGCTCGGCGTCGACGACGGCACGGGCAACGTCGTGCGCGCGGCCGTGCTCGGCATCGATCAGGTGGCGCACGGACCACGCCGCGGCGGGAGCACGCTCGCGCCCGACGACCTGTTCTTCAACTTCGGCAACCCCGCCGCCGCGCGCGGCAACGCCGCGCAGGGAGCCGCCGATCAGATGGCGCTGCTCCGCCTCGTGCCCACCATCGCGGTGCCCGCGGGCGTCACCGGCACGGCCTTCACGCTCGGCACCTCGGTCGCGCTCTGGGGCCACTCGCAGGGCGCGACGGAGGGCGCCATCGCCTTGCCCTACGGAGCCTGGGCGGGCGCCGTCCTCACGGGCGCCGGCGCGAGCCTGCGCGACGCGCTGCTCACGAAGACGAGCCCGCAAAACGTCGCCGCCATCGCGCCCTGGGTGCTCGGCGACGCCGCGGCCGACGGGACGCTGTCGGGCGGCGTCGACCACCCCGCGCTCGCGCTCGTGCAGATGTTCATGGACGGCTCCGACCCGGTCGCCTACGGCGCGCTCGCCGCGAGCGCGCCGCCCCCCGGCGTCGCGGCCCACCACCTGCTCCAGATCTACGGGCTCGCGGACACCTACGCGCCGAGCGTCGTCCAGGCGACCTACGCCCTCGCGGCGCAGCTCGGGCTCGTGGTCCACGACGCCTCGGTCGCGACGCCCGAGCCGATCGGGAGCCTCGCGGAGCTGCCCGTGCCCGCGAGCGGCAACCTCGTCGTCGGCGGCAAGACCGTGAGCGCCTACGTGCGCGAGTACGCGCCGACGGCACCCGCGGACGGGCACTTCGTCGCCTTCGACGTGCCGCAGGCGCGCGCCGACGCCGAGCGCTTCCTCGCGCGCGCGCTCGCGGGCGGCGTGCCGCGCGTCGGTCCCTGACTCGACCCCGCGCGAGCGCGGGGGCCCGCGCGCTACGGATCGAAGGGCTTGCCGTAGCCGGGCTCCGGCAGCTCCGCCTCGGGAAAGCCCGCGGCGCCCTCGGTGATCCACGCCAGGGCGGGATCGTCCCAGTCGCGATCGAGCTCGTAGCGGGCCGCGCGCGGGCCGCGGCGACCCACCTCGAGCACCGTCACGCGCACCCCCGGCACCGTGTACACGCTGCCGGGCGCGAGCGGATCGCGCCAGTCGCGGAACAGGTTGCCGGGCTCCGACGGGAAGAGGCCCTGATCTTCCGGCACCACGAGGTCGAAGGTGCGCCGGTCGCGCGCGAGCATGAGCACGTGCCCGGTGTGCGACAGCGCGCGCCAGCGCCACGGCGGCGTGCCCCGCTCGTCGAGCGCGAAGGGCAGGAAGAACGACGCGCCGGCCGCACGCAGCACCATGACCTGCTTGCCCTCGTGCGCGCCGATGCGCGCGCGCAGATCGTCCGCGTGGCCGCGGAACTCGGCCGAGAAGCGCCGGAAGCGCTCGCCGACGAAGAGCGAGGTCAAGGGGCCGTGCACGAGGTGCGCGAAGCCGAGCCCGAGCGCGGCGAGCCCGGCGAGCTCGCGCGCGAGGCGCGGGCCCTCCTTGGCGCCGGCCACCGGGAACCAGACCTGGTCGAGCAGCGTGCCGACCGCCGCCGCGATGCCGATCATGCTCGCGCCGAGCAGGCGCGGCGCGGGCATCGTCGCGAGCATCGGCGGCAGGGCCAGGAACGACCCGAGCAGGAGCAGGCCGAGCGCGCGACGCCGCTCGGGCTCGAGCGCGAGGAGGGTGCGACGCAGCGGCAGCGCGAGGAAGGTGACCACCCCGAGCGCGAGCAGCGCCACGACCCAGCCCGGCGTCGCCGACACGAGCGTGTCGTCGTCGAGGGAGAGCCAGCCCTCGGTGACCAGCGTGGCGAGCCGGCGCGGGACGTCGCGCAGAAATCCGAGCGGCTCGCGGAACGGGTCGGCGTAGAAGCCCGAGCCGTACGTGCCGTAGCCGAGCGCCGCGCGCACGCCGAGGTAGGCGGCGGCGGGCACGGCGAAGGGCAGCACGCCGGCGATGCGCCGCCCCAGAGGCTCGCCGCGTGCCAAGAGCTCGCGCGCGAGCACGTAGCCCCCGAGGGCGATCGCGTACTCGCCCCCGAGCAGCGCGAGCGCGAAGAGCACGGTGGCGAGCGCGGCGTCGCGCCACCTGCCCCCGGGCTCCCGGAAGCGGAG
Organism: Polyangiaceae bacterium; assembly: GCA_020848455.1. Classification (GTDB taxonomy): domain Bacteria; phylum Myxococcota_A; class Polyangia; order Polyangiales; family Polyangiaceae; genus JACRDA01. Next base: position 1,679 of record JADLAB010000625.1, on the reverse strand, counting down.
GTGGGCCACGAGCGCGACCGAGCCGAGCGCCAGCGACACGAGCGCCTCGCGATTCGCGAGCCAGGCGAGCGGCATCGTGTGGCAGGGCGCGAGCGCGAAGACGAAGGAGGCGAGCGCCGCAGCGCGCGGCGCGAGCGAGCGCCGCAGCAACGTGTGGACGGCGAGCACGGCGAGCGCCCACCACGCGAAGGAGTGCAGGTGGGCCGGGAAGGGCGCGTTGCCGAAGGCCTGGTGGTCGAGCCAGCGGAGCGCGCTCGACAGCGGGCGGAAGAAGCGCACCTTGAGCTCGGGGTGCGTCCACCACGGCAGCATCCCACGCTCGACGAGCACCGGGCGGTCGTGGTCGTTGATGAAGTCGTAGAGGTCGAAGGGCCCGCGCTCGACCGGGTAGGTGCCCTCGAGCATCGAGGCATGCAGGTAGTCGTCGAGCAGGAACGGCGTGCGGAGGCTCGGCAGGAACACCGCGAAGCCGACGAGCACGAGCGCGAGGGCGTAGAGCCAGGCGCGGCGCAGGCCGCGCGCCCGCGGCGCGTGACCCCGCGTGGGCCGTTCCGACGGGGGCGGATTCTTGGGCTCTGACGGCTCTTCTGCGCGGCCGGACGGCTGGGATTGTGGATCGCCCGGCATCGGAGTATCTTTCCACCACATAGCCGTGAAATTCGCCAGCGTCGCTTGGGGCATGTTGTTGGCCGGGACCACCGTGTACGTGGCCTGCGCCTCGGGCTCGTCCGACTTCGAGGGAGTCGCGGGTGGCAACACCACGACCACCGGAACGGGAGCCGGAGGGACGGGCGGCGCGGGTGGCTCCGGGCCGGTGTGCACCGTGCAGTGCTTCGCCGACACGGACTGCCAGAACACCTGCCCCGACGCGCCCGTCGGCTCGTCGAACTGCTGCGACGAGCAGACGCTGCACTGCTACGTGTCGAACATGTCGACGTGCCCCGCGACGTCGACCGGCGGCAACGGTCAGGGCGGCTCGGCGTACTGAGAGCGCGAGCACGAGGCCTGCGGCGCGAAGCAAGGCGTCGCGGTCCGCATCGCGCGCAGCGACGCTAGGGCGTCGTGACGGCCGCCATCAACCTCTGCGCCGAGCCGAGCGGTTTCGGCGGCGCGACGCGAAGGTGAGCAGGCCGCCGAGGAGCGCGACCGAGGCGCCGGGGACGTCCCGGGCGCCCCCGGTGCTGCCGGTCAGGCCGCAGGAGCAGCCACGCTTCGGCGGCGGGGCCTCCGGCCTCGGCGCGGCCGAGGACGTGATGGGCGGCGCCACGGCGGAGCCGGTCGGGGTGGGGACCGCCTCCGAGGCGGCAGCGCTCGGGGCGGCCGTGTCGCCCGTGGCCGTCGAGCCGCTCGCCGCGGCCGACGCGCTCGGCGCGGCCGACGCGCTCGGCGCGGGCGCGTCGGCGACCTCGCGCGCGCCGCCGTTGTCGAGGGCCTCGAGGTGGAAGCCGTCCGTCACGCACTTGTGACCGTAGAGGTACTCCCGGTGCTTGCCGGCCGGACACGAGGGCGGCGGCCCCACATCCGCAGCCGCGGGGGCGGCGTGGAGGACGGCAGCGGCGAGGACGGCAGCGGCGGCGAGCGAGCGCATCATCGGCGCGATTCTAGCCCGCGAGCGCGGGATGTCGACGGCCTTGCCGCGTCATGGGCCCGAGCGCACGACGACGACCTCGCGCCCGGCG
>JADLAB010000624.1 GCA_020848455.1 Polyangiaceae bacterium | reverse complement strand
TGGTGGGCGGGCGCTCGCTCCCCGCGAGCGCCCGCACGCGGCCGTCCCAACGCTCGCCTCAGGGCGCCTCTTTGATCTCGCCCTGGATCTCGCCAGACTTCACGATCTTGAACTCCACGCGCCGGTTGTCCTGCCGGCCCTCGGGCGTGCCGTTGTCCTGGATGGGCTTCTCGTCGCCGAAGCCCTTGCTCGTCAGCCGCTTCTTGTCGATGCCCTTCCTGACCAGCCAGTCGACCACCGCGCTGGCGCGCGCGATGCTCAAGTTCTTATTGTAAACCTTCGGGCCGACGTTGTCCGTGTGGCCTTCGACGCTCACGAGCTCGATCTCCGGGTGCTTGCTCATGATGTCGTAGACCGCCGTGAGGACCGCGTTCGACTCGGGCCGGATGGTCGACCGCGCCGTGTCGAACTCGACCCGCTCGAAGATCTCGATGGTCTTGCCGGTGATCTTCGCCTTCGGGCAGCCGTGCTTCTTCGGGTCCGTGTTGGGCTCGCCCTTCACGGTCGGGCACGCGTCCTCCGGGTCGAAGATGCCGTCGCCGTCGGTGTCGACCGGCAGCGGGCAGCCGTGCTTCGTCGGGTCGTCGCTCTTCGGACCCGGCTCCTTCGGGCAGGCGTCGTCCTTGTCCCAGATGCCGTCGCCGTCCGTGTCGGGCGGGCAGCCGTTCTTCTTCGGGTCGTCGCTCTTGTCGCCCGGGACGGTGGGACATGCGTCGGCCGAGTCGATGACGCCGTCCTTGTCGCCGTCGGGGGGCGGCGGCGGGCAGCCGTTCTTCTTCGGGTCGTCGTTGCGCTCGCCGGGCACCTTCGGGCAGGCGTCGTCGCGGTCGAGGATGCCGTCCTTGTCGCTGTCGGGCGGCGGGCAGCCGTTCTTCTTCGGATCGTCGCTGCGCTCGCCCGGCACGGTCGGACACGCGTCGTCGGTGTCGACGATGCCGTCCTTGTCGCTGTCGGGCGGTGGCGGCACCTCCTCCTCGTAGGGCAGGAACCACTCGACCGAGCCGACCACGCGCACGACGGGCGTGCCGAAGCCGCGCGTCAGGCCGGGCCCGGCCCCGAGGCCGAAGCGCATCCCGGACGAGTGGGCGTAGTGGCCGCCGATCACGATCTCGAGCGGCGTCGTCTCGGTGCTCAGCGTGTCGCCGGTCGCGGCCTCGCCGAAGTCGGCGACGACGGTCGAGCCGTAGAGCTCGGGACCGAGCACGAGGGCGCCGTCGAGCAGGCGCACGCCCGCGGCAGCGGCCCAGGTGAGCTCGGGGCCGAACGCCTTGCCGCCGAAGCTCTGGTCGTCCTGGAGGCGGACGTTCGCGCCCACCTTGAGGGCGTAGGTGAACACGTCCGCGTCGCCGGCCAGCATGAGCCGCGGGGCGATGCGCGCCTTGCCGTCGCCGGCGAAGGCGTCGCGCTTGCCGGTCGGCACGTGGACCTGGATGCCGGCCGCGAGGCTCGCGGGCCCGCCGAACTCGCCCACGATGCGCACGTCGGCGCCGAGCCGCAGATCGCCCGGGGCGAAGCCCTCCTCGGTCTGGTACGCGACGCCGTCCACGGTGCCGCCGTCGCCCGCGGTGTACACCGACATCGGAAAGCTCGCGCCGATGCGGATGCGCTCGAGAAAGACGAGGCTCGCGCCCACGTGCAGGTAGACCTGGTGCTGCACGACGGCGCTGATCTCGTCGTCGCTCTCGGCGTCGTAGATGACGAGCGGCTTCCAGCCCCACTCGGGCACGATGCCGAATGCGGGCCGCACGTCGCCCCGGAAGTCGAGCGTCTCGGTCGCGAACCAGTCGCTGCCCGTCTCGGACGGGTCGAAGCGATTCAGCGCGAAGCCCTGGTTCTGCGCGAGCGTCGTCCCGGCGGACAGCGTGAGCGCGAAGCCGGCGACGAGGCCGCTAACGCAAGTCGATTTCATGACTTGGCAATGTGCCATGGCTCCCGGCGGCAACGAAGCAGATTCGGTGGCGGGCGCCGGCCGAGCGCCCGTCAGCGAGCCTCGGCGCAGGCGGGGCAGATCCCGTGCACGAGCACCCGGGCGAGCTCCACCCGGACACGCACGTCGCGGCAGCGATCGTCGTCCTCGCCGGTGAGCTCGCACAGCCGCTCGGCCGAGCGCGCCATCGAGCCGAGCGCGCGGCAGGCGAGCTCGCAGCGCTCCTCGAGCGAGGCGTGGGTCGTCTGGTCGTGGGTCGCGGTCGGGCTCGGGTGGCCGCCCGGCTCGACCCCCGGTGGGGGCGCCGGCTCGCTCGACGACACGCCCGTGCCGAGCACGCCCTGGACCTCGGCCTCCGCGCGCGCGAAGGCGTCGCGCGCCTCGTCCACCGTCCGGAGCGACGTCACGGCGCCGTCGACCTTGGGCGCCGGGGCAGGCGGGCCGAGCTTCGAGACGGCGCAAGCTCCGAGCGCGACCGGGCCGAGCCACAGGCCGAGCGCCAGCACGGCGACGCGCGCGCGGAGCCCGGATCGTCTGGCCTTGGTCTTTTCGTCCGTCACGCTCGCCTGTCTCCCGACCGTCCGTCCCGCCTCGCTGCCGGGCGGCGACCCTTCCTCTACGAGATGCGGTCCCCGGCGGGAACGGCTCACGCCGCGGGTGCCGGATTCGGGCTCGTGCGGCTGCTCGAGGCCCCGGTGGACGGTTGCGCACACCGAACGGTGCAGGCACCTGGCCCCGACACCCGCCGGGCGGCGGAGCACGGCCCCGGCGCCCGGTTGCCGAGCAACGCCGCGCGGCGCGCCCTGCGGCTTGCTATGCTCGCCGTGATGAGCCTTCCTCGTAGCCAGTCTCGCC
>JADLAB010000623.1 GCA_020848455.1 Polyangiaceae bacterium | reverse complement strand
TCTCCGCGCCCAGCGCCGCGTTCGCGCCGCCCGTTCCCCTCGCACCGCTCGCGCCGGTCGCGCCGATGGGACTCGGTGCGCCGGTAGCGGCGGGCGGGCCGGGCGCGCGGGCCGCCCGGTCCTCGAGGCGCGGCTGGCTCGTGGCATCGGTCGGCGTCGTGGCCCTGGCGGGCGCGGTCACGGCGGTCGTCCTGGCGACGCGCAGCGCCACGGGCGGCGGGCCGTCCGGCACGCCGACGGGGACGACGAGCGCGGGCGCGGGCGCGCACGCGAGCGGCACGGCGACGCCCCCGAGCTCCCCCTCGAGCGCGGCGAGCGCCGTCGCCCCGAGCGCCGTGCGCGTGCCCTTGCGCGACCTCACGCCGCCCGAGCTCGAGCGCCGCATCGTCGCCGCCGGCTGGCCCATCGACCCGAAGCTCGTGCTCCCCGGCGCGTCGCCCGTCCTCAAGGTCGACACCTACTCGCTGTCCCGCGACACCGAGCCCGACATGGCGATCGTGCAGCTCTACCGCGGCGACGCGCTGCAGATTGGCGCGATCGAGGTGAGCATGCAGGGCACGGGCTACCTCACGGCGCGGGAGGGGGACCGGATGCTCGCCGTGCTCGTGGTCGGCGACGTCGCGGCGACCCGGGCCTTGCTCGCGGCGCTGCGGTGACGGCGCCCTCGCCGCGCGTTTCGGCGTAGGATGTCTCGAGCGGCCCGCCGCTCTGCTGCTCGTCGAGGTACCCATGACCGCCAGCCCGAATACCGTCCCCGCTCGCCCCCTTCGCCTCCGCGCCCTGGTCGGGGCGCTCGCGGCCGGTCTCGCCGCGGGGGGCGCGCTCGTCGCCGCGTGCTCGAGCGACAGCTCCAGCACGGGGACCACGACCACGACCACGACCACGACGACCTCGAGCACGACCCAGACGGGCGGCGCCGGCGGCACGACGACGAGCTCGACCACGACGAGCTCGGGCGGCAGCGCGCAGGGTGGCGCCGGCGGCACCGGCGGTGCGGGCGCGGCCTGGCCCACCTGCGATACCCAGCCCGGGACCGCGCAGGCGCTCACCATCCCCGAGATCTGGCAGGCCGATCCGGCGACGCCGACCGAGGTCTGGGTGAACGACGCCATCGTGACGGCCGTGAGCCGCGACGGCTGCGTGCCCGGGCAGGCGTGCCAGATCTTCCTGCAGGCCGACAGCACCTACGCGAGCCTCGCGGCGGGCGCACACCACGGCATCAAGCTCTTCGTCTCGGGGCCGACGGCGCAGTACTTCACCGGCGTGCAGGTCGACGACGTCGTCGACGTGCTCGCCCACGCGTGGCGCTTCAACCTCGACACCCAGAACGAGCTGCTGCTGCAGGTGAACAGCCAGCTCCGGGGCTGCGCCAAGACGGTCGGCAACCTGGCGGCGCAGCCGATCACCGGCGTCACGCTCGCGGAGCTCACGGTGCAGGCCTACGAGCAGGACATCGGACCGCTGCTGATCCAGGTCGACACCGTCTCGGGCACGCCGGGCCTGCCGCTCGAGACCTTCGGGCTCTGGGAAACGGGCCAGTTCAACGACGCGGGCATCTCGGAGGTCGTGAGCCTCAGCCCCTTCTTCCTCCCGAACGCCGTCTTCACGGGCCTCGGCAATGGCCAGATCGCCTTCGCGTCCGTGACGGGCGTCTTCGGCCTGTTCGTGCCGCCGCCCGCGGGGCCGAAGTTCAAGGAGATCTACCCGCGCAGCATGGCCGACGTCGTGCAGTGAGGGGGCGCTCCCCTCGAGCGGCTCAGCCGGGCGTGTAGAACGCGATGAGCTTCGCGGAGCCCGTGCCCACGGCCGAGAAGCCGGCCGCGAGGCTCGCCTCCTGCCGGGGCTCGAGCACGCGGTTGATGAACGGCATGTCGGTCGAGAGATCGCCGAAGGCCGGGCAGCTCACGTCGGCGCCCCGCGAGAAGAGCGCGATCTTGCCCGGCGCCTTCAGGGGCAAGTCGAAGCGCACCATCTCGCTCTGGCCCTTGTGCAGCGTGATCGGGCCGAACTGCTGCGTGCGGGCCTCGTCGCGCACGAAGTAGTAGGCGCGCGCCATCGCGTTCATGAGCGAGCCCACCATGCCGACGCCGAAGCGGCTCACCTCGCCGCGGCGCAGCACGAGATCTTGCTCGATGAGGATGTCGTCCTCGTCGGCCTTCAAGCTGTCCCAGATGGCCTGGCGCACGGGTGTCACGAGCTGCGAGGCAGCGGCGAGCGGCTCGTTGCCGAGCGCGAGGTAGGCCTCGAGGCCGGCCGTCATCGCGGTCGGCAGGTCGGCCGCGGCGCCGTCGTCGTCGTAGATGCCGAGCCGGATGCTGCACGCGTGGACGCTCGCGTCCGGCGGGATGACGGCGAGCAGCGGCGGCTCGCGCAGCGAGAGGCTCGTCATCCACTCGTGGTCGCCGCACTTGTGCGGCGGCGCGCCGGTGGGCAGGCCGTGCACGGCATCCTTTTGCACGCGCCCGGCGTCGTCGACGAGCGCCGGAATGCTCCACCAGTAGATCTCGCCGTCGCCCCAGAAGTCCGTGTCGTCGACCACGTAGCAGGCCAGAAAGTACACGCCGAGGTGGCCGCGATCGTCCTCCGCCTCGGCCATCAGGCGCGCCCGGAGCTGCTCGGTCGTCCCGATGCCGAGCTTGTCGGCGAGCGGGGCGTGCAAGCCGATGCGACCACGATCTGCGAGCCGTTGCGCCAGGCCGTCGAGCTTCATCGCCCGACGCTATCCGGGCTCGGGCCCTCTGCCAAGGCCGGCGCGGGCGCGGGCGCGGTCGACGAGCGACTGGACCCGCTCGCGCGCGCGCTCGGCGACCTCGGCCGCGCGGCCCTTGCCGACGTCGAGCGGCTCGCCCGCCTCGAGCGCGAGGTGCACCGCCGGCAGGGCCACGACGCGCCGCATGTGCGAGACGAAGCCCTCGTCGCCGAACACCACCTCGCGCTCGCGGTAGGCGATGCCGAGCGGCACGACCTCGCTCTTCGTGCGGCGCGCGGCGAGGAAGGCCCCCGGCTTGAAGGGGCGCACGAGATCGCCGTCGAAGGCCGTGCCCTCGGGGAAGAGGACGACCGCACGCCCGGAGCGCAGCCGCTGGGAGATGTCGGACAGGACGGCCAGGCCGCTGTGCGCGTCCTCGCGGTCGACGAACAGGGTCCCGATGCGCCGCGCCCCGCGCCCGACCACCGGCCAGTCGGCGAGATCGGCGCGGCTGACGAGGCTCGCCTCGAGCGCGGCGAGGCACACGAGGATGTCGAGCCCGGAGCGGTGGTTCATGACGAACAGCCGGCCGACACCGTTGGGCCCGGTGGCGGGGTAGCGCACGCCCTGCTCGAGGAACGGGCCGCCGCCCGAGACGTGCACGCCGAGCATCTGGCAGAGCAGGCGCGCCCAGCGACCGGTGCGCGCCTCGGTGAGGATGCGTCGCCAGGGCTCGGGCGTGGCCCCGGCCTCGACGGGCCCTTTCGCCGGGCCGCCCCACCGGCGCCGCCGCGCGAGCGCGCGCGCCGCGGTCTCGACGTCGAGCGCGCCCCAGAGCCCGAGCGTCGTGGCGAGCGCGGCCGCACTGCGCGCCGCGAGCCTGAGCTCGGCCGCTAGGTCGGGATGGTGTTTCATGTGGGCGTCAGTCCCCCGGCGGCTCGGCGAGACACGCCTTGACGACCTCGTTGGCGAGCGCCGGGTCGGCGCTGCCACGCGTCTGCTTCATGAGCTGCCCGACGAAGAAGCCGAGCAGCGCCGTCTTGCCCTTGCGGTACTTCTCGGCCTGACCGGCGTGCTCGCGCACGAGCGCGCGCGCGAGCTTCTCGAGCGCCGCGCGGTCACCCACCACCTCCATGCCGCGCTCGGCGACGATCGACTCGGCGGTGCGGTCGGTGCCGCGGAGCGCGGCGTACACCTCCTTGGCCTGCTTGCCGCTGATGCGGTGGTCGGCGACGAGGCGGAGCACGTCCGCGACCTGGCGCGCGGTCACGGCGAAGCGCGCGTCGAGGCCCTCGAAGACGGCGTCGCGCAGGACCTCGCTCTGGATGAAGTTCGCGGTCGCGACCGCGTTGCCCTCGAGCTCGGCGTGACTGCCGCCCGAGAGCACGGCCTCCTCGAAGAACGCCGCGAGGCGCGGGTGGCCGGTCATCACCGCCGCGGCCTGCGGCGTGAGGCCGTACTCCTCGACGAAGCGCGCGCGCTTCTGGTCCGGCAGCTCGGGCAGCGAGGCCGCTACCTGGGCCACGAAGAGCTCGTCCACCGAGAGCGGCGGCAGATCGGGCTCGGGGAAGTAGCGGTAGCCGGCGTCGCCCTCCTTGTCGCGCAGGAGGTAGCTCTGCTTCTTGTCCGCGGCCCAGCCGCGCGTCTGCTGGCGCACCGGCTCACCGCGCTCGCGGAGCGCGATCTGGCGGCGCACCTCGCCGTCGATCGCGTCCTCGACGAAGCGAAAGGAGTTCAGGTTCTTGAGCTCGACGCGCGTGCCGAGCGCCTCGTCGCCGCGGCGGCGCACCGACACGTTGGCGTCCGCGCGGAAGCTGCCCTGCTCGAGGTTGCCGTCGTTGGCCCCCACGAAGACGCACAGCTCGCGCAGGCGCTTCAGGTAGTCGCGCGCCTCGGCCGGGCTTCGGAGGTCGGGCTCGCTCACGATCTCGACGAGCGGCGTGCCGGCGCGGTTGAGGTCGACGATCGACTCCTCGCCGTCCGCCGCGCCGCCGGCGAGGGCGAGCGCGGACGCGCCGTGCAGGTTCTTGCCGGCGTCCTCCTCGACGTGGGCCCGGCGGATGCGCACGCGCTTCGGCCCGCCGTCGCCCTCGATCTCGAGCGCGCCGTCGAGGCAGAGCGGCTCCTCGTACTGGCTGATCTGGTAGCCCTTCGGCAGATCCGGGTAGAAGTAGTTCTTGCGCGCGAAGAGGCTGCGCCGCGCGATGCGGCAGCCGAGCGCGAGCCCCACGGTGACGGCCAGGCGCAGGGCCTCGCCGTTGAGGACCGGCAGCGCCCCCGGCAGGCCCAGGCACACCGGGCAGGTGTGCGTGTTCGGGGGGTCGCCGAAGCTCGTGGCGCAGCCGCAGAAGAGCTTCGTCTCCGTGAGGAGCTGGGCGTGCACCTCGAGCCCGATGACGGGCTCCCAATCGCCGTAGGCCGACATGGGCTGTCGCTCGGTCGGGGCGCGCGTCAGCGCTTCAGCACCCTGAGCACGCTGGCCCAGAGGCGCCAGCGGAGCGGCAGCGTCACGTTGCCGCGGTTGCGCTCGAAGAACTCCTCGAGCTCCTGGATCTCGCCCGCGTCGAGCCACACGCCGCAGCCGTCGACGCAGGCGTCGATGGTGACGCGCGAGGCCATGCCGTACTCGCGCGCCTCGGCGGGCCCGCCGCACTTCGGGCAGGCAATGGGCCCGCGCCGGGACTGCTGCTCGAGGTCCGCGATGCGCCGGGGCTCGGTGCCGGCGCGCTCCTCGAGCGCCTTGCCGTAGTCGTTCTCGCTCGAGCGCTCGATGGCCTCGAGCTCGCCCTTGTCGAGCCACATGCCGTGGCACGCCGGGCAGGCGTCGACCTCGATGTTGGCCTCGTACTTCTCTACGTGGAGCGGGGCTCCGTCACGGGGACACACGAGCCGCGAGGTGCCGGGCTCTTCGGTTTCGCTCTGCATGGCGGCAAGCCTAGCCTCGTTTTCGCGCGCGCGCGAAGGCCCGCTCTCACTGCGGCACCTCGGCGTGGCAGACGGCGTCGCAGCCGTCGTTGCTGGTCGTGTTGCCGTCGTCGCACTGCTCGCCGAAGGTCGTCTGCACGACGCCGTCGCCGCAGCGCGGGCCGAGCGAGCAGTCGGGCTCGCACTCGCCATAGCCACCGACGTTGATGCCGTCGTCGCACGCCTCGCCGAAGAGCCCGTCGACGATGCCGTCGCCGCAGAAGTGCCCGAGCACGCAGCCGGGCGCGCAGCCGCCGTAGGGGCTCAGGTTCGCGCCGTCGTCGCACTCCTCGCCGAACGGCACCTGCACGGTGGCGTCGCCGCAGTACGGGGCGAGCGTGCAGTCGGGGTTGCAACCACCGTAGCTGCCGTCGTTGACGCCGTCGTCGCACGCCTCGTCGGGCGTCTTGACGCCGTTGCCGCACACGCTCTGGCAGCCCGTCTTGTAGTGGGTGAACTGCCCCAGCGTCAGCGTGTAGCTCGACTGCGTCGTGTGGCGCTCGGCCTGCCACACCACGATCTCGTAGATGCTGCCCACCGCCAGGCCGTAGGTCGCGGCCGCGGCGGCGTCGAGCACGACCCCGCCCGGGAGCGCGCCGTGCACGCCGCCGAGATCGACCGCCTTCTGCTTGTTCACGTACACCCAGACGTCGTCGTCGCCCGTGAACTGCAAGGACTCGCCGCCCTGGTACGCGAACCAGTACCGGACCTCGCTCGTGAAGTGGAAGTTGTGGGCGTTGCCCTCGTTGCCGAAGCCCTGCCCGTCGAGCGGGAAGAAGTTGCCGTTCGAGTACAGGTACGAGCCGTTGCCCTGCTTGGCGAGCGACAGCGTCTGCAGGATCGTCTGGTTCACGCCCCCGACGTCGCGATACCACTCATCGAAGTTCGCCTGGCCCGTGGTCATCGGCGTGGTGCCGCCCGGGTTGGCGTAGACCGGCTTGCCGTCGGCGCCGAGCAGGCCGGTCGTGATGCCGCCGTCGACCCCGCAGCACGGCCCCTCGAAGTCCGGGTGGGCGATCTGGAAGTCGCGGAGCACGATGGGCAGAAGGAGCGGGTCGGGGTCGAAGAGCGCGTCGACGCACGCGTAGCCCGGCTCGAGCTCGCAGGTCGCGCTGCAGCCGTCGCCGTTCTTCGTGTTGCCGTCGTCGCACGCCTCGGGGCCGTTCGGGAGCTTGATGCCGTCGCCGCACGCCGAGGTGCACGCGCCGAGGGTGCAGTCGGGCTCCTTCACGCAGAAGGGCGAGCAGCCGTCCCCCATGTCGTGGTCGCCGTCGTCGCACTGCTCGGTGCCCTCGGCGATCCCGTCGCCGCACACCGTCGGCACGCACGGCTGGCCGGGCGTCGGGCACTTGAAGCCCGCCTCGAGCTGGCAGGTCGCGCTGCAGCCGTCGCCGCCGCCGCCGTTGCCGTCGTCGCACTGCTCCTGGCCCGCCACGATGGAGTCGCCGCACGCCGCGGCGACGCAGGCCACGCCCGGGCTCAGGCACTGCCAGCCGAGCTCCACGTGGCAGCTCGCATCGCAGCCGTCGAGCGGGGTCGCGTTGCCGTCGTCGCAGGTCTCGGCGCCGTTGATGACGTGGTCGCCGCACACCACCGTGTAGACGCACGCCTGCCCGGGGACGGGGCACGCGTAGCCGCTCTCGACCTGGCAGTTGCCGCTGCAGCCGTCACCCGAGGCGGTGTTGGCGTCGTCGCACTGCTCGCCCGGATCGATCGCCGCGTCGCCGCACGCCGGCCCGGGGCCGCCGCCCTGCCCCCCGCCGCCGTTCACCTCACCCGCCGAGCCGCCGGAGTTGCCGACGTTGAAGCCGCCGATCCCGCCGCCGGCGCCACCGCCGGTGCCGCTGCCACCCGTGCCGGTCGTCGTGCCGGTCGGCGTCTCGACGACCTCACCGCCGTCGTCGCAGTCGACGAGCGCGAACGCCCCGAGGAGCAGACCACCGAGACCAAGAAAAGCCGTGGCGCGACGCATGGGGACCTCCGCGAGAAGGGAACGAGGCGATGATACACGACGCGCGGCGGTTGCGCGGCGCGCGGCTGTCCGGCGCCGCGGTGAACGGTGTAGGCTCGTGGCCATGCGAGCTTTCGACAAGAACCGGACCCTCCTCGACGTGGTGGCGGCCCTCGGCGCCGCGGTCCTGCCCGCCTGCAAGGGCGATCCGGGCGAGGCGGGCGCCCCGGGCGCCTCCGCGAACGGGACGCCGAGCGTGAGCGGCGTGGCCCCGGGCTCGGCCTTCCTCGGGCGCACGCTCGACGTGCTCGTGAGCGGCTACGCGACGAGCTGGAGCGACGCGACGACGGTCGACTTCGGGGCCGGCATCGACGTGACGGCGGTGTCGGTCGCGAGCCCGACCGCGCTCGAGGTCACGCTCGCCATCGCGCCCGACGCGCCCGTCGGCCCACGCGACATCACCGTCACCGACGGCCCGGGCGCCCCGCAGGTGCTCGCTGGCGTGTTCGACGTCGGCTCGCCGCTCCACATCACCACCTCGGGTAGCCTCGCGCAGGGCAGCCTCATCGCCGTCAAGGCGCGCAACCTCGACTTCGCGACGCCCTTCGACGCGACCTACACGGGCGACGGCTTCTTCACGCCCATCGTCTACACCAACATCGCGCTGCCCGTGCTCGCCGGCGTGGACGTGCAGCTGAACAGCGTCGGCGAGTACGAGATCGACTACCTGCTCCTGCCCGACGTCGGCGCCACGCCCGGGCCGCTCGATCTCACGATCGAGAGCGGTCCCGCGGGCAGCACCGTGTCGTTCCCCGCCCCCGCGGCCCTCGAGCTCGCGGCGCGCGCACCCATCGCCGTCACGGCCGCGACGCCCGGCTCCGCGCCGCTCGCCGAGGTCGGCGACAGCGTGCTCTTCGGCTACACGCCGACGGCGGGCCTGCGCATCGTGGACTTCACGGCGAGCGCGACGCCGGCGACGGACGCCACGCCGGCCGCCTACTTTCTGCCCATGAGCGGCAAGGTGCTCGACTTCTTCACCTACGCCCCGTCGATGACGATGGCCATCGACTCCACCGACCCCTACTACGCCCTCTTCGTCGACGGTGGCGGCGTCGCCGGCTACACGGCGGGCCTCGCCCTCGCCGAGACGAGCGCCGCGGGCAGCGTCGAGGCGGACATCCCGAACGGCGACCCGACCACGCCCGACGTGCTCGCGTCGCTGCCGCACGTGGTCCGCGGCGCGACCTTGCAGAACGTCGACGACCACGACTACTTCCGCGTCACGACGGGCGCGGGCGACGCGGGCCTGAAGCTCCGCGTCCAGACCGTCGGCATGGACCGTTATACGGACACCGTCGTGGCCATCTGGTCCGCCAACGGACAGAACCTCTTCGCGGGCCCGAGCGACGACGCGGCCTACCTCGACGAGCTCACGAGCGGCGCCGTCGCCGCGAGCACGAGCTACCTCGTCGAGGTCTTCGCCTCGAGCTGGTTCCAGACGGCGCACAAACCGTACGACCTCGTCGTGCGGCTCGTGCCGTAGTCAGCCCCCCTCACGGCGTGGCGCCGCCGGCTCCGCCATTCGCGCCCGCTCCGCCGGCTCCGCCGTAGGGCTCGCCGACGACGCCGTCGGGGCCGCCGCCGTAGCCGTAGCCACCGGCGCCGACGCCGCCCGCTCCGGCGCTCGCACCTGCGCCACCCGCGCCCGCGCCACCAGCTCCCGCGGTCGCGCCACTGCCACCCGAACCGCCGAACGGCTCGGCGATGCCCCCTGCCGGACCGCTCGCACCGGCGCCCGTGTCCGTCGAGCTCGTGGTCTCGCCCTCGACCTGCACCGTCGCGGC
>JADLAB010000622.1 GCA_020848455.1 Polyangiaceae bacterium | reverse complement strand
GCGCGCGCTCGTAGAGCAGCCGCACGCACGCATCGGCCCGCGCGTCGGTGGCGAGCACGTGGCCGTGCGGGCCGACGACGCGCGCGAGCTTGAAGGTGAAGTAGCCGGCGCCGGCCCCGACGTCGGCGAGGCGCTGCCCCGGTTCGGCGCCGAGGCGCGCCAGGATGAGCGCCGTCAGCGGCAGCCCGTCGCGGACCGCGCACTCCGTCGCGGCCCACTGGAAGGACCACCTGCGCCCGAGCGGTGACCAGAGCGCCGCAGCCCCGAGGGCGCCAGCGAGCGCAAGTGCCACGGCACGCAGCTCGCCCCTCGTCCCACGGTCACGCACCGCGCACTCCCCCCCCGCCCCGCAGGGCCGCGCGTCGCCGGCTGGCGCGCGACTCCATCGTCCGCCGAGCGCGCCGTGACGGTCAAGGGCCGCCGCGCGACCGCGGTCGGGTGCGGGCTTTCGCGCCGGGGCGGCGCGTCAGCGCGGGGCCTCGACCCGCCCCTTGCGCTGGAGCGCGCGCGCGCCGAGCCAGCACAGCGAGGCCCAGGCCGCGCCCGCCGCCCAGCCGGCGAGCACGTCCGTCGGCCAGTGGACGCCCACGTACACGCGACTCGTGCCGACGAGGAGCGTGAGCAGAACCGCCCACGCGAGCACGTGGGCCCGCTGCACGAGGTTGTCCTGAAAGCGCGCGAGCAGCGCCCCGAGCGTCAGGTACACGGCGGCGGACAGCATCGAGTGCCCGCTCGGGAAGCTCGCGCTCGCCACGTGCGACAGGTGCGGCACGAGGTCGGGGCGCGGTCGGTCGAAGGAGCTCTTCAGCACGGTGGACAGAGCGAGCGCGCCCAGCACCGACACGGCCACGAAGCCGCCCGCGCGCGCCTTCTTCTGCAGCACGAGGTGGGCGACGACGGCGACGGACAGGAGGGTCAGCAGGGCGACGCCTCCGAGCGCCGTGAGATCGCGCGCGATCTCCTCGAGCCAGCGCGGTCCGATCGGATCCGACGGGTCGTCCGGATTGCGGAACGCGAGCAGGAGCGTCTGGTCGAGCGAGCGCGTGCTCCCGTCCGAGACCTCGCCGGCCACCACCACGAAGACGAGCAGCCCACCGGCCAGCACGCACACCGAGAGCAGCGTGCCGAGCTCGTGGCCGCCGAGCCACCGGGCGGCCCTCTGCCAGCGGCCTTCGCGTTCCATGGTGCCCCGCACGCCGCGAGCGTACCGCGGCCGTCCCCGCGCGGACGAGTGGTTTGGGACGCTCGGCCTCGACAACGAGCCGCGCCGCGTGGTTCCGTGCGCGCATGGACTCTCGCGAGCTCTTGCTCATGGGCATCCCGGCTCTCGTGGCGGCGCTCGGCGGCGTGCTCGCGGCGCTGTGGAAGCCGTCGCGCAACGCACGGGCCCTCATCCAGCACTTCGCCGCGGGCGTGATCCTGGCCGCGCTCGCGGTGGAGCTCTTGCCGGAGATCGAGCGCGAGCACGCGCCGCCCTGGGTCCTCGCGCTGTCGTTCGCGCTCGGCAGCCTCGTGATGTACGGCCTCAAGCTCGCGACCGAGCACCTCGAGGCGCAGGCCAAGCGTGCGGGGCGGGCCGGCAGGGGCAAGGGGCTCGTCATCGCGACCTTCATCGACGTCGCGGTCGACGGCTTCATCATCGGCGCCGGCTTCGCCGCCGGCGGGGCGACCGGGCTCGTCCTCAGCATCGGCCTCTCGGTCGAGCTCCTGTTCCTCGGTCTCGCGCTCGCCTCGGACACCACGAAGGGTAAGACGATCATCGCGCTCTCGTCGGCCCTCGGGCTCGTCGTCATGGCGATGGCCGTGCTCGGCAAGCTCGTGCTCGGCGGCGCGTCGCACGCCGTCATCGGCGCCGTGCTCGCCTGCGCCGCGGCGGCCCTGCTCTACCTCGTGACCGAGGAGCTGCTGATCGAGGCGCACGAGGTGCCCGAGAAGCCCTTCTCGGTGCTCGTGCTCTTCGGCGGCTTTCTCGCCTTCTGGTGCGTGCAGCTCTTCGGGACCTGACTCCGCCGGGCAGGGCCCTTCAGCGCAGCGTCTCGGCGAGGAAGCGCTGCACGTGCGCGAAGGCGTCCTCGGCCGACTTCGCGTCGTAGCTCGGATTCGAGGGGTTCGCGAAGGCGTGCGGCGCGTCGTAGCGCAGGATCGTGTGCTTCTTGCCGGCGTCCGACAGCGCCTTGTCGAAGGCGTCGACGACGCTCGGCGGGATGCTCTCGTCGCGCGAGCCGAAGACGGCGAGCACGGGCGCCGTCAGGGGGGCGAGCGCGGCCGGATCGGTCGGAACGTGTCCGTAGTAGAGGACGACGGCGTCGAGGTCCGGGGCGACGAGCCCGAGGCCGAGCGACCACTTGCCGCCGAAGCACCAGCCGATGACGGCGCGCTTCGGCGCCTTCACGCGCGCGTCCGTCGCGAGGAAGCGGTGGGCCTCGAGCAGGACCTGCTCGGCGGCGTCGGCTGCCACGGCCTTCATCGAGGCCATGGCCTCGTCGCGGTTCGCGGCCACCTTGCCGCCGTAGAGGTCGACGGCGAGCGCGGCGTAGCCGGCCTCGGCGAGCCGGTCGGCCCAGTGCTTGACGTGATCGTTGAGGCCCCACCACTCGTGGACGACGACGACGCCCGGCACGGGCGCGCTCGCGCCCGCGGGCAGGCTCAGGTAGGCGCGCGAGCTGCCGACCTCCACCATCTGCCCCGCGAGCGGCGGCGCCTGGTCCGTGCGGAGCTCGTGGAGCTGCTTGAAGGCCTCCTCCGACAGGATGCCCGTGAGCTCGGAGCGCGGCGCGACGCTCGCGGCCGGCGGCTCGCCGTGGGCCGCAGGCCTGCAGGCCGCCGCGGCGACGAGGCCCAGACACGAGGCGAGTGCGAGCGATCCAAGGTGCGTGCGTGCAGCGTTCATGGGTCGTGCAGGTAGCGCGCGGCGGCGCGCTCGGCAACCGAGCTCGGGCGTCGCGCGCCTGGAGCCCGCGCCCGCCCGTCGACCGCGTCCTGCAGAGGCCCTCGGGCGGAGCGAGCGCGCTTGACGGAGCCCTTCGGAGCTGCGACGAGCCCGGCATGCCCGCCGGAACCTGCGTGTGTGGCGCGGTCGCCTTCGAGGTGCAGCCGCCCTATCGCTTCTTTCAGTACTGTCACTGCACGCGCTGTCGCAAGCGCACGGGCTCGATCCACGCGGCGAACCTCGCCGTGCCCAGAGCTCAGCTCACGTGGCTCCGCGGGCAGGAGCAGGTGGCGCGCTTCGAGCTGCCGTCGGCCACGCAGTGGTGCAACGCCTTCTGCAAGGTGTGCGGCTCGGGCCTGCCGTGGCAGACGCGCAACGGCCTAGCCTACATCGTCCCGGCGGGCGCCCTCGACGACGACCCCGTCGAGCGCCCGACGCGCAACATCTGGATGGGCTCGCGTGCCGCCTGGGAGGTCGCAGCCTCCGAGCTCCCGGCCTTCGACGAGGAAGCTCCGCGGGTCGCGGCGCGGTAGCGCGCTACTCTACGGCGCACGACACGCTGCCCGCGGACGGCTCGCAGAGCACCGACGTCCCGACGACCCCGTCGGCGAAGTGGAGGTGGAGGTCCCCGACGCCCGGGTAGTCGTAGCTCGCGCCGAGGCCGAGCCCTTCCCACGTGTAGCTCTTGTCGCCCTCGGTCACGGTCGAGAGGTCGAGCACCTCGTTCGGCGGCGGCGCCGCGAGCTCGACGGGGCCGCCGTGCCAGTAGAGCCAGTACTGCGTCGCGTTCTCGTTCTCGCACTCGCCCGCCCGCCTGAGCTCGAGCACGACGACCGGCGTGTCGCTGCCGTCGAGGCCCGCGTCGACGGGGCGCACGTAGTCGATGCCGTTCGGCCCGGCGATGCCGCAGGGCCCGCAGTCGTAGCAGGTGCCGCCGACGCTGCAGCCGGCGAGCCCGCCGAGCACGACCCCCAGGGCTCCGATCATCAGGCCAGCTCGCCGCGTCGCTCGCTCACTCGCTCTCATGGTCGCACCTTCCCGAGCGTCACCGCTCAGCTTCGCCGGATCGTAGAGCAACGTGCGTGCCCGGCGGCTCGCAGCGGCGGGAGCGGCGAGTAACCGTGCGTTGCCGCGGGCTTCGCTCGCCCCGGAGCGAGCGCCCGGCGAGCGTGCCAAGGTGTGTCGCCGGCTCGCGCCGCGACACGGCTGCCAGGTGTGGCTCCCGTCCGGAGCAGGAGCGGCGCGCGCCACGGGCCGTCGCACGGGCACCGGCGACGACACGGCGCGCACGCCGCCGGCGCTCACCGTTCGGCGCGGGCCCCTTCGGTCACCGGGCGCCCCTCGAACTGCGCGAAGTGCCGGTACCAGAAGACGAACGACACCGCTCCGAGCAGGTGCCACGCCCCGTGGGCGGTGAAGACGTGGTTGTCGGGGTCGCACGCGACACCGCTCACGTCGAGCCACCACAGGCCGTAGGAGAGCGCGAAGACGGCCGCGGCGGCGGCGAAGGCGCCGTAGCCCGTGCGGCGGCGGTCGCGGAAGAAGAGGCGGAGCTCGATGCCGAGGAACGCGAGCACGTGGGCCACGAAGAGCCCGATGCCGGCGGACTCGAAGGCGAGGAGCAGCCCGACCGACGCGGCGACGATGGCCGCGTAGAGCGCGGCGAGGGCCCTCGCACTCCAGCCGAGCCAGCGCCGCACGCAGAGGGCGACGAAGAGAGCCGACTCGAGGAACATGGCGCTCTGGTCGAGGAACTGCCCCGCGAACGAGCTCGTCGCGTGGAGCGCGGCCGAGCAGAGTCCGGTGGCGATGGCGATGGGTCCGAGGAGCCCCGCGGCCCGCGCGCCGTCGCGCCGCGCGAGGCGCGCGAGGACGACGCCCACCACGACGAAGCCGAGGTTCGTCCAGGTGTTGGCCGGCTCCGTGATCCAGCTGCACAGCTCGCGCTCGCAGAAGTGGAGGTTCGCCGGCGCGAGCCCGCCCCAGGGGCAGTCGGCGGACGAGCCCGGGATCATCGGCGCATCATGCGGGAACCGTCCGTGGCCGAAAAGGGCGACGCGCGCCACTCGATCAGATCGAGGTGATCCGCACGATGCCGAATCTGAAGGTGCTCTCGCTCTGGAAGGAGCAGGTGAAGGACTTCGCGCCGCTCAAGACCGCCAAGACGCTCGAGACCCTCGAGTTGCGCGAGACGCCGTTCGGCGACCTGTCGCTCCTCGCCGATCGGAGCGCGCTCGAGCGCCTCGACATCAGCGCGTGCACCGCCACCAACGTCGCCGCCATCACCGATCTCAGGGTAGTCCGACGACCTCGCCGTCGAGGTCCCACGCGGGGGAGATCTCGAGCCCGAGGAACGCGAGCGCCGTCGGCGCCGTGTCCATGTGGGTCGCGGCCACGAGCTCGCCCGGCACGACCCCGGCGCCCCAGGCGACGAGGAACACCGTCTGGTTCGCGGCGTTCTGCGCGCCGTGGTCGGTGCCCTCGCCGCCGTGGTCGCTCGTCACGAGGACGAGCCACTCCTCGTCGGTGCGCGCCTCGATCGCCGCCACGAGCTCGCCGAGCTCGGCGTCCTTCTCCTCGATCGCGGCGATGTACTCGGGGACGCCGGGGCCGAAGCCGTAGGTGTGCCCGGCGTGGTCGACGTCGTCGAAGTGCGCGAAGTACACGTCGCGCGCGCCACCCACGATGAGCTCGAGGGTGCGCGCGGTGACGGTCGTGTCGCTCGGGTACCAGATGGCCGGTCCCTCGGCCTCGTCCTCGACGAGCGTCAAGAGGCCGAGCCAGTTCGCGACGACCTGGGTCCGGGCGCCGACGTCGGAGCGCGCCCGGGCGAGCAACGTGGGGTAAGCGGCGCTCGGCCCCGAGGCCGTCGCGTTGTCGAGCGTCCCGTGCTTGTCGGCCTCGACGCCCGTGAGCACCGATGCCCAACCGGGCGAGGACACCGCGACGGCGGTGAGCTGCGTGCTCGCCTGAAAGCTGTAGGCGCCCTCGGCGGCGAGCCGGTCGAGCGTCGGCGTATCGGCCGCGACGACGGCGTCGGCGCGCGCACCGTCGATGCCGACGACGAGCACGCGGCGCGCGGGCGCACCGCTCGACGGCTCCGGGGTCGAGTCGTCCGCGCCGGCGCAGGCAGCGAGGAGCGCGATGGAGGCGGCGTAGACGAGGCACTGCGAGGGGCGCACGCCGCGAGCGTACCCCGGCCGTCCCCGCGGCGGCGAGTGGTTCCCCACCGCGCTTGCCGCCGTGGTCGCCCGCGCGCATGCTGGGGCCGAGCACCCATGGAGTCCTCCGAGCGTCGGCGCATCGTCGAAGAGATCGAGCGCCTCGAGGCCCGGTTGCGCACAGTCGACCGTGCGGCCGCCGCCCCGGCGCCGCCCGCGGCGCCGGCGAAGGAAGTGTCGATGCGCGCGCTGCCGCTCGTGCGCGACGCGGTCGACGCGCACGGCGTGTCGCGCCTGGCGCTGGTCGAGGGCACCGACCTCGACCCGGCGGCGCTCGACGACCTGTCGCACTGGACCGACTGGGCCACCTACTGCCGCATCCTCGACAACGCGGAGCGCCTGCTCGGCAACGACATCTTGCGCCGGACCGGCGAGCGCGCCTTCGAGACGCGCGCGACGCGCATCTTCTCGCTCGTGGCGTGGATGATCCCGTCCGAGCTGGCGCTCGTCCGCTGGGTGGCCGAGCAGATGACGGGCCCCGGGTCGCTGGTCTTCCGCTGCATGACCCTGGCGGGCGAGGAGCGCGCGCCCGGCGAGCTCTTCGCCCGCATCCGCGTATCCGGCGGGCGCCGCTTGCCGCCCGTCTTGCAGCGCCAGATCGCGCTCGCCGCGGAGCAGCTCCCCACGTTGATGGGCCAGCCGCCGGCCCGGGTGTCGCTCACCGAGGTCGACGGTGGCGCGGACGTCACCCTGCTCCTGGCTCCGGGGCGCAAGGGCAGGTTCCGGTACGCCCTGCAGCGGCTCCTGACCCGCGACGCTGCCGCCGAGGTGAAGCACGCCTACGACGTGCTGCGCGAGCGCGAGCTCGAGCTCGAGCAGAGCGTCCTCGCGCTCGAGCGCGAGCGCGAGCGCAAGAACGAGCTCGAGCAGCTCTTGCGCGAGTCGCAGAAGATGGAGGCCGTCGGGCGGCTCGCCGGCGGTGTGGCCCACGGCTTCAACAACCTCTTGATGGTCATCGTCGCCCACGCGGAGTTCCTGCTGCAGCGCGACGACCTCTCCCCGCCGAGCCGGGCAGACGCCGCGACCCTCTTCGAGGCGGCAAAGCGCGCCGCCCGCCTGACCTCGCAGCTCCTGGCGTTCAGTCGCCAGCAAGTGCTCGAGCTCGAGGTGCTGTCGGTGGCCGGCGTGCTCGACGGCATCCACGCCATGCTCGAGACGATCGCGGGCGACGCCGTCTCGCTCGAGCTCGCCCTCGACGACGCAGGCTGCAACGTCGAAGCAGACCGCGACCAGCTCGAGCAGATCCTCGTGAATCTCGCGAGCAACGCCCGCGACGCCATGCCCCGGGGAGGCGCGCTCAGGATCGGCAGCCGGCGCGTCGAGCTCGGCCCCGACGACGTCCGCGACAACCCCGACGCGAGCCCGGGACCGCACGTGTCGATCTCGGTCAGCGACACCGGCGTCGGCATCGACGCGGCGACCCGTGCCCGACTGTTCGAGCCGTTCTTCACGACCAAGGAGCGCGGTCGCGGCACCGGGCTCGGGCTCGCGACCGTGTACGGGCTCGTGCGGCAGTTCGGCGGGCACGTGCTGGTCGAGACCGAGGTCGGGCGGGGCACCACCTTCCACATCCGCCTCCCCGTCGTCGACCGACCCGCCACCTGCGCGGCGCCCTGCAGCCGCGCGGTGCCGCGCCGCGGCAACGAGGTGGTGCTCCTCGTGGAGGACGACCCTCTGGTGCGCCGCGCCGCGGCGCGCATCCTCCGCACGGGCGGGTACCGAGCGCTCGCCGCTTCGGGCGCGACCGAGGCGCTCGCGCTGCTCGCCGACCACGCGGGTCCCATCGACGTGCTGCTCACCGACATCAGCATGTCGGGGATGTCGGGCGACGAGCTCGCCACCGTGGTCCGCGAACAGCGACCGGGCATTCGCATCCTCTACATGTCCGGCTACTCCAGCCGGCCGCTGTCCGTCGTCGGCGACGCCTTCCTGCAGAAGCCCTTCGGCACGACCGACCTCCTGACGCGGCTCGACGAGATCCTCGGCGCTCGCGGCGACCGCGGTCGGACGGGCACCTAGAGCACCGAACAGGTTGAAGCCTGCTGCAAGCCGCGATCTTGCGCGATCTAGGCGCGGCAGAGCTCACGCTTGCCGAGCGACTTCGGGGCGCATCCGCCTTTCTTTCGAGCCGCCCATCGCGCCCGGGCGCGACCCGCGTCCCATGAAACTCCGCGTGGTTGCGCCCTTGTTTCTGATCAGGAGCACGGCGGTCGTACGCTCTTGCGCGGCGGCGGAGAAGGCAGCGACGCGCGGCCTGTGGTAGTTATCGGGTGTGCGCAGGTGGGGCTCGATCGTGGGCGTGGCGGTCTGCGTCGTGGGGTCGTGCATCCTGCCCGAAGCTCAGAAGTCGGCGGGCCCGATCGCCGGTGGTGCCGGAGGCAGCGGCGGCGATGGTGCGGGCGGGGGCGGTGCGGGCGCCAGCGACCCGTGCGACCCGGGAGTGTGCGAGCTCGCGGGCGGCGCGTGCACGGGCGGCGCCTGCACCTTCTCCTGTGAGTCGCCGCCGGCGGGTGGGGGCGGCGCCGGGGGCGACGCGAGCTGCGCCGCCGTCGACTGCCCGGCCGGAATGCCGTGTCACATCCTCTGCAATGGGCCGGGCTCGTGTCCGAACCTGCTCGGGTGTCCGGCGGGCGTCCCGGCCTGTCACATCGAGTGCACGGGCGGGGCCTGCTTGCAGGTCGACTGCGCTGCCGAGAGCTGCCTGCTCGAGTGCACCGGCGGGAGCTGCGGGCGCGTGACCTGCGACCTCGCGGGCGACTGCACGGTGAACTGCGAGGTCGGCTCGTGCGCTGCGGGTGTCGCGTGCACGAGCTACAACTCGTGCCAGATCCTGTGCGACGACTCCTGCCCTTCGGTCGATGCCTGGAGCGACGGGTGGACGACCATTGCCTGCATCGCCACCCACACGAGCGGCGCCTGCGGGTCGGTCACCTGCGGCGGCGGTTCGTGCTACGTCGAGTGCGGCGCCGGCTCGGCGTGCGACACCGTCGACTGCTCGCAAGCGCCGTGCTGCGCGACATCGGGCTGTCCGAGCGGCGTCGGTGGCGGCGCAGGTACCGGGCCCTCGTGTGCCGCCCTCTCCTGCCACGACGACGGCAACTGTCGCATGAACGGCAACTGCACCGATGCGGGCGCGTGCGTCTGCCCTTGACCCCCTTTTGCGGCGGCCGCAGCGTGCGCGTCTCGTGATCGCTGTCGCGCCGCCGGGGGGCGCTGCTACGCTGCCGGGCATGCCGAAGCTCGTGGTGAACGGCGCGAAGCTCAAGTGCAGCCAGGGCGCCGCGCCGGGGACGCTGACGGTGCTGCCCGCGAACGGGACGGACGCCGACGAGACGCCCGCCGCCACGGTCGAGGACTACGTGCCCATGACGAACGTCGGCGCCTTCGGGATGTGCCAGTCCCAGGCGAACCCCGCGGTCGCGGCCGCGACCGCTGCCGCGGCCGGCGTGCTCACGCCCCAGCCGTGCGTGCCGGTCACGACGTCGGCCTGGTCGCCGGGCTCCTCGGTCGTGACGATCCAGGGCATGAAGGCCCTGACGGACGACTCCACGTGCAACTGCACCTGGAACGGGACCATCGAGATCACCGAGCCCGGCACCTCGGTCGACGTCGACTGACCCGGCGTTCGCCCCCGGAGCGGTAGGCGAAGCGCCCGCCGTCGACTAGACTCCGTGCGATGTCGCGCAGCCGAGCCACCGCGCGCGCCCCGGCTCCCGCGCCGCAGGCGAGCGACGCCGCGCCCCGTGCCGGCGCGAGCTCGCTCGGTCTCGCCGACGCGCCGGCCCAGCACACGCTCGCCGACGGCGCGACGGTCACGGTCTCGGGCGGCGCGGCCGAGATCCGCGACGCCGACGGCTACCTGCTCGTGCGCTACGAGAACGGCTCGGCCACGGTGGCGGCGCCCCGGGGCGATCTCACGCTCGCCGCGCCCGAGGGCCGCGTGCTCGTGCGCTCGGGCGGCGACGTCGTCATCGAGTCGGCCGGCGCCATCCGCGAGCGCGCCGCCGGTCCCATCGAGCTCGAGGGCGACGGCCTCACGGTGCGCGCCCACGCCGTCGATCTCGTCGCGACCACGGTCTCGGTCGTGGCCCACGGCATCGTGACGAGCGCGAGCCGCGTCGCGACGAAGGTCGAGCGCTACGAGCTCGAGGCCGAGCGCCTCGTCGAGAAGGCGCGCGACGCCTTCCGCGAGGTGACCGAGCTCGCGCAGTCGCGCGTGGGCCGGCTGCGCACCCTCGTCGCCGACCTCTACACGGTGGAGAGCCGGCGCACGGTGATGGTCTCGAAGGACGACACGAGCATCGACGGCAAGCGCGTGCTCTTGGGCTGAGGACCGGGGTGCGGAGAGCGCGCAGCGCCGGAAGCGGAGGCGAACATGATCAAGATGCCAGCGTCGACCAAGGCCGGGGGCACCGCATTCGCCATGCCCGACGTGTGCCTCACCCCCGCGCCGCCGGCGCCGCCCGTGCCGGTGCCCTACCCGAACACGGCGCAGGTCGCGGCGGCGACGGGCACGGTGTCGACGGTCCTCATCGAGAACATGGACACGGTGGTCCAGGGCTCGAAGATGCCGCAGTCGAGCGGCGACGAGGCCGGGGTGAACGGGGGCGTGACGAGCGGCGTCAACATGGGCCCCGTCGAGCCCAAGATGTACAGCTCGAAGGTGGCGTTCGCCGGCAAGAAGGCCGTGTTCCTCACGAGCATGACCGCCCACAACGGCACGAGCGCCAACATGCCCGCGGGCCTGATCGTGGCCCCCTCGCAGACCAAGGTGCTCGTGAGCATGTGAGCGCGCATGGCGCGCGAGGCCACAGGCTCCAGGCCCGTAGCCCGTAGCCCGTCGCCTTCCCAGGGTCAGCCGATCTTGACCTGGCTGCCCGCGATGGTGACGCCGCTCGTCTCGAGCTTGAGCGAGTTCGCCATGCCGCAGCTCAGCATGGCGCCGCTCGCGTTGAGCTTCAGCGCCGTCGCCACGTCGAAGCTGAGGGCGACCCGGTCGTCGCCGGCGTAGAGCTGCTTCTTCTGCTTGCCGAGCTCGACGCCCTTGGCAGCGCTCAGGGTGAGCTTCCAGTCGCCCGCCTTGCCGACGAGCTTGCCGCCGTCGGTCACCGCGTCGAGGGAGAGCCCCGCCTTGGCGGCGCCGATGTCCGCGCCCCCCGCGAGCAACAGGGCGGTCTTCGAGGCCGAGAGCTCGAAGGCTTCGTGCGCCTTGCCGGAGAGCTTCTTCGCACCCTGATCGAGCTTCAGGAACTGGTCGGCGCAGGTCTTGAGCTCGAGCGTGCCCGTGTCGCCCGTCTTCGTCACGACGAGGTCGAGCGAGTCCTTCGACAGGAGCTTGGTCTTCTTGTCGCTCGTGACGTCGAGCGTGCCCGTCGCCTTCGCCACGAGCTTCACCGCCGTCGTGCCGGCGAGGTTGTCCTTGGCGATGAGGTTCACCTCGGTGTTCGAGGCGACGATGCTCTTCGTCTTGCCGTTGAGCTCCGCCGTGCCGTTCGAGAGCAGCAGTGCCTTCGCGCCTGCGATGAGCACGAGCTTGCCCGCCGTGTCCGCGGTGGTCGCCGCGGTCGCCGCGGCCGCCGCGTCCTTGGGCAAGGGGGCGGCGGCGCTCACGATGACCTCGGGGCTGTGGAGCAGCAGCCGCTTGTCGGCGTAGACGGTCGTGTTGCCCTGCGAGCCGAGCGTGTGCCGGTACTTCTCCGGCGGGACCTGGGGCTTGAGCCCGGCCCCGAGCGGCAGCTTGGCCGAGACCGGCGCGATCGGCGTGTAGGACGCGATGGCCTTCGTGAGCTGGCCCTCCTCCTTCACGGCCGCCGTCAGGGCCTTCTTCACGAGGGCGACGATCTGGATGATCGTGTTGATGAGCGACAGACCCGTGCGCGCGAGCTGGAGCACGCTCCGCGCCGTCGCGAGGCCCTGCGCGGCGTCGCCGTCGGTGGTCTCGTAGCTCTTGTCGTCGAAGCTCTTCTGCGCGCTCGCCTGGGCGTCGGTGGCGGTGGCGGCCGCCGTGCGGGCGGTCGTCGTGGCAGCGACCTTCGCCGCGTAGGTCTCGGCGAGCGTGGCGACGGCATCCTTGGTCGTCACGTTGTTGGCGGTCGTCGAGTGCGCGGTGACGATGGCGGCGAGCGCGTCGTCGAGCGCCTTCTTCTTGTCGCCGGTCGGCGGCTCCGTCCCGTCGACGGCCCACTCGTCGAGCTTCACGGTCCGCTCCTGTCCGGACCCGGCCGTGGCCACGGCCGGATCGGTCGGCGCCGTGCCGATGCCGAGGTCGAAGCCGGTCGTGTCGACGCCGCGGCGCTTGGCGTCGTCGCGGGTCGCGGTCATGGTGGCGAGCGCGGTGCGATCGGTCGCGAGCTTGTCGAGCGCCTCCTCGTAGGCCGTGCGTGCGGTGGCGAGCGCGGTCTTCTCGGCGGCGCTGAGGGCCGGCGACGTGGCGGCGACGAGGGCGTCGAGCGCGGCCTTCTGCTCGAGCTCCGCCTGGCGCAGGGCGTCCTGCTTGTCGAGCGCGGTCGCCTTGGCCTTCTCGAGGTCCTTCTTCTTCGCGGCGAGCGTGATGGCGTCGAACTGCTGGATCCACTGCATCACGGTGTCGGCGAGGCCGATGGCCGTGTCGAGGAACGCGAAGGTGATCTGGGAGATGCCGAGGAAGGCCGCCCAGGCGTCGGGCTTGGCGGCCACGGTCTCGATGGAGGAGCTCTGGATGTAGTTGAGCAGGAGCGAGAAGGAGTTGGTCGCCGAGGCGAGCGACGTCTGCCCGCTCACGGCGATGCTGGAGATGGCGCCCGTGGTCGCCGCGGTCATGCCCGACTCGGGGTCGTTGGGGGCGCCGAGCTGCAGGCGCGTGCTCGCGTGGGGCGTCGAGAGCTTGATGCGCTCCGAGCTCTCCTGGTCGTCGATGTTGATCTCGTTGCCACCGCCCGTGCGGATCACGTTGCGCGTGGCGTTCTCGGCGACGACCGGGCTCGCGGTCTGCGGGTTCGGCACCGTGCCGGCGATGATCGGCCGGTCGGGGTCGCCGTCGACGAAGGTGATGAGCACCTCGGTGCCGGGGCGCAGCGGGAAGTGCATGCCGTAGCCGGCGCCGGAGTGGGGCTGCATCATGCGCACGAGGCGGCTCGCCTTGCCTTCGTCGGGGCCGCTCGTGTCGAACATGAATTTCACCTTGTAGCGGCCGTCGTCGTCGATCTCGGCGTAGCGGCCCCGGCTCTCGGCATCGACCACGGCCGTGAGCACGCCGCTCACGCGCGGCTTCGGCGTCACGCGCCGCGGGCGGAAGACGGTGTTCTCGTGCACGGCGACGAACTCGTTGTGGTACTCGCGCTCGTCGCCGTCGCCGCGGCCGAGCGCGACCTGCTTGGCCGCGTGGCGCACCTCGGTGACGACGAGCGTGAGGTCGCCCCGGGGATGACCCTCGACCGTGAGCTTCTGGCCGGCCGAGAGCCCGGCGACGTTGCTCTTGCCGTGGTACACGCGGCGCTCGGAGCGCCGCTCCTCGGCGCGCAGTGCCGCCAGCCACTGGCCCTCCTGGTCGCTCTTGAAGTGCCCGCCGTACTCGATGACCCCGCCGGCGTGGCCGTCGGGCATGTCGGTCTGGCCGGTGAGGTCGATCGCCGGGTTGCGGTAGTTGTAGTCGCGCTGCACGAAGTGGCGCGGCACCATGCGCGTCGTCGCCTCGAGCTCGTACACGCCGAGCGCCTCGCCGCGCGCCTCGAAGCGGACGGCGCCCGCAAGGAGCGGCTGGAAGGCGTCGTTGCGGTCTCCGAACACGAGCCGGTCGGAGCCGTCGCGGTGCTCGAAGAACAAGGAGATGCCGTAGTGCTCGCAGAGACGGGAGACGAAGGCGAGATCGGTCTCCTTGAACTGCACCACGAACTCGCGCGGGTGGTAGGTGCCCTCGAGGCGCATGTCGTAGTCGGCGCCCTCGTGCAGATCGATGAGCGCGAGCTTCTTTCTCACGATGTCGGGCACGCTCAGGTTCATGAAGATGTCGAGCGTCTCGATGAGCGAGGCGCCCCAGAAGCGCGGTACCACGCGCAGGCGGTAGCTCGCGTGCTCCTTGACCTGCAGGGCGTCGGTGCACGCGGCGATCATCCCGAAGAGGCGCCGCAGCTCGACGCCCTCGCGCTCGAACACGACCGCCACGGGCGCGCCGATGAGCGCCTCGTCGTCGAGCACGGCCGTGCCGGCGGCGACGACGAGCAGCTCGAGCTCGAAGGGGCGCCCGATGGCGTCGTGGCCGCGGAGCTCGCGCAGCTCCACCTCGCAGCCGAAGGCGTCGCTCTCTACCCGCACGAAGATCGTCTTCCGCGCCATCGGCAGAGCAGACCCGACGCCGCGCGGGGCGTCAACGTGGGTCGGAGCGTGCCGGGGCAGGGCGACGACGGGCGCGCCGCCGCGGCGCGGGCGGTGTTAGGATCGCACTCGCCAACACGGAGGTCCCGATGATCAAGGGCTACGCCGGCCGCGTCCTCGAGGTGGATCTGCAGAGCCAGACCTACGCCTTCTCGCCCCTCGACCAGGAGATCGCCCGCGACTACATCGGCGGCAAGGGCTACGGCACGCGCCTGCTCTACGACCGCACGGCGGCGGGCCTCGACCCGCTCGGGCCGGGCAACCTGCTCATCTTCGCCACCGGCCCCTTGAACGGCTCGGTGGCCCCCCAGTCGAACCGCTTCTCGGTCGTCACGAAGAGCCCGCTCACCGGCGGCATCGGCAACTCCACCTGCGGCGGCTCCTTCTCCTTCGGCATGAAGAAGGCGGGGATCGACGTGCTCGTCGTCAAGAACCAGTCGCCGACCCCCGTGCGCCTCGACATCGACGGCGACACGGACAAGGTCGAGTTCCTCGACGCGAGCGCCCTCTGGGGCAAGGGCACCTACGAGACCCAGGAGCTGCTCGGCAAGAAGAAGTACCACGCGGTCATCGGCCCGGCCGGCGAGAACCTGGTGCTCTTCGCCGGCATCGTGTCGAACGAGCGCATCGCCGGCCGGACGGGCACCGGCGCGGTCATGGGCTCCAAGCGCCTGAAGGCGATCACCGTGCGCGGCAAGCGCAAGCTGGAGATGGAGGACCCGGAGGCGTTCAAGGAGTACACGAAATGGGTCCGCGAGATGTTCCGCGAGCACCCCATGCTGGGCGACAAGCTGGCCGCGTGCGGGACCGGCA
Organism: Polyangiaceae bacterium; assembly: GCA_020848455.1. Classification (GTDB taxonomy): domain Bacteria; phylum Myxococcota_A; class Polyangia; order Polyangiales; family Polyangiaceae; genus JACRDA01. The sequence continues at coordinate 8,502 of JADLAB010000622.1, read as the reverse complement.
ACATCGTGATGACCACCAACGGGCGCAACATCCTGCCGACGCGCAACTTCAAGTACGGCCATTTCGACCAGGCGCTCAAGATCAGCGGCGACTACATGCGCGACCACGAGCTCGTGGGCACGAAATCGAGCTGCATCCAGTGCCCCGTCACCTGCGGTCGCGACGTGGAGGTGGCGGGCAAGGGACGGGTCAAGGGGCCCGAGTACGAGACCCTGGCCTTGCTCGGCTCCAACCTCGAGATCGGCAATCTCAAGGACGTCGACGCGTGGAACTACCTCGCCGACGACATGGGCATGGACACCATCAGCCTGGGCGTGGTGCTCGGCTTCGCCATGGAGCTGTCGGAGCGGGGCATGCTCGACGCCCCGGTGAAGTTCGGCGACCCGGCCGGGGTGAGCGAGCTCATCGTCGACATCGCCCACCGCAAGGGCGTGGGCAACGATCTCGCCGACGGCGTGAAGCGCATGAGCGAGCGGCACGGCGGAAAGGAGTTCGCCATCCACGTCAAGGGGCTGGAGCTCTCGGCCTACGACCCGCGCGGCTCCTACGCCCAGGGCGTGGAGTACGCCACCACGAACCGCGGCGGCGACCACACCCAGGGCGCCAGCATGTACCTCGAGTCGACGGGCCCGCTGACCATCAACCCGCACTCGCTCAAGCTCAAGGTCGAGCTGCCGGTGATGCAGCAGAACCTGATGTGCACCATCAACTCGATGGTGCTGTGCATGTTCAGCACCTACGGCATGATCCCGAAGCAGGTGCACGAGCTCGCGCCGGGCGGCTTCGCCCACAAGGCCGCCGCCTGGGCCCTCGAGCACAGCGGCCCGGCCCTGCGCCTCATCGTGAAGAAGCGGCCCAAGAGCAAGCCGATGCTGTGGTACGAGAAGTGGCTCAGCTACATCACCGGCAGTCCCTTCTCCATGGGGCACCTGCAGGAGATCGGCGCCCGCATCTTCAATCTCGAGCGCATGTTCAACCTGCGCGAGGGCCTCCGCGGCACGGACGACACCCTGCCGCCGCGGATCCTCCACGAGCCGACCTTCAAGGGCATGACGTCGGGCCACCCGCTGCACCTGCTCCTGCCGCGCTACTACGAGCTCCGGGGCTGGGACGAAGCGGGGGTGCCGCGGCGCGAGACGCTGCAGGAGCTCGGGGTCCGAGTGTGAGCGCGGCGCGACGGCGGCGCCGGATGGGTTCGCGGCCGAGACGACGGAGGATGCGATGCGCGTGACGGTAGAGCTGACCTACGAGATGACCAAGGAGGTCGGGGTCGAGCGCTTCGACGTCGACGACGTGAGCACCGTGGCCGAGCTGGTCGAGCGCGCCAAGGAGCGGGTCGGCCCGAGCTTCGACAAGCACGTCCGGCTGGCGGCCGTGGCCGTCAACGGCGTGCTCGTCCACTACAAGCGGGGCATGCGCACGAAGCTCGCCGACGGCGACATCGTCAACTTCGTCAAGGCCTCGGCCGGCGGCTGACCACGCGTCGGGCTCGACGTTCGCCCTTGCGGGCGGAGCTCTCGCGGCTACAGGGATCAGGCTTCGGACTTCAGGCACGAGACTCGAGGGCGCGCATCGGTCCCTCGAGTGCACGCACGGGCTCGTCGTATCGTGGCTCGAGCCGGTAGCCCGAAGGCGGGCGGGAGAACGGGAGCAGGGATCCACGCCGCGGCTTCTGGGCCTGAAGGCTGGAGCCAGAAGCCCGTAGCCACGTCGCGCTGGAGCCGAGTTTCCTTCCGAATTCAGGCGCCGCGCGCGAAGTCCTCGGCCCGGGCACGCTCGGGGTCCGTGCGGCGCACGTCCTTCTGGCTCGCGCCGGCGAAGCTCGCGCCGTCGGTCGCCGCGCGGTGGAGGTTCGCGGCCTCGAGGTCGGCGTCCCGCAGATCGCAGCGCAGGAGGCGCGCGTGCGACAGGTCGGCGTAGCGCAGGCGCGCGCGCTGCAGGCCGGCGCCCGAGAGGTCGGCGCGGACGAAACGCGCGCGCTCGAAGCTCGCGCCCTCGCAGACGGCGCGGTGCAGCCTGGCGGCTTCGAAGCACGTCTCGGTGGCCACGACGCCGCGCAGATCGGCGAGGTCGAGCACGGCACCCGCGAAGCTCGCGAGCGACAGGGCTGCGCCCGGGAGCTTCGCGCCGGTGAGGTCGGCACCCGCGAAGTTGCACTTCTCGAGGCGTGCCGCGGCGAAGCGCGCGTTGCGGAGCTTCGCCCCCGCGAAGGTCGACAGGGAGAGCTCGGAGCCCGAGAAGTCCACGCCCTCGGCGACGACCCCGTCGAGCAGGCATTGCACGAAGCGCGCGCCGGCGACCTTCGTGTGGCGGAGATCGACCCCGCTCATGAGGCCCTTGTCGAGGTGGGCGCCCGTGAGGTCGCAGCCGTGCAGGCGCGCGCCGGCGAGGCTCGAGGCGCCGAGCGCCGCGCCGGCGAGGCGTGCGCCCGCGAGATCTGCGCCCTCGAACAGCGTGCCGAGGAAGCGCGCGCCCGCGAAATCGGCGCCCGCGAGGCTGGCCCGCACGAAGACCGTGCGCGACAGATCGCAGCCCGCGAAGCTCGCGCCCTCGAGCGCGGCGTCGGCGAAGTCGGCGTCCGAGAGGTCCTGCCCGGCGAAGCTCGCGCCCGCCCCGAAGCGCGCGTGCGCGAAGAGCCCGCCGCGGAGCTCGGCGCCGGCGAGCACGGCCCCCGCGAGATCGGCCTCGACCCAGCGCGCGTCCTTCAGGCTGGCCCCCGACAGGTCCGCGCCGACGAGGCTGGCGCCGCGGAGGTCGGCCCCGTCGAGGCTCGCGCCCGCGAGGCTCGCGCCCGCGAGGTCCACCCCGGCGAGCGAGCTGCCCGCGAGGTCGGCCGCCCCGAGCTGCGCCCGGGCGAGGCATGCGCCGCGGAGGTCGGCGCCCGCGAGGCTCGCGCCCGCGAGGTCCGCAGCGGCGAGGGACGTGTCGTGGAAGGTGGCGCCCGCGAGGGTCGCGCCGCGCAGCCGCGCACCCCGCAAGCTGCAGCCGTGGAAGCTCGCCGCGGCGAAGTCGGCCGCGTCGCGGGCGAAGGCGTCGAGCATCACGCCCTCGAGCCGGGCGCCGCGCACGCTCCGACCCGTGGCGAGCGCCGCCTCGAGCTCCGTCCGCGAGCGAATCATCTTCGAGCCTCGAGCCTGGTGCGCGTCGTGTCGGCGAGCTCGAGGCGCGCGCCCCCGAGATCGGCCCCGAGGAGCTCGGCGCCGTAGAGGCTGGCGCCCCGCAGATCGGCGCCGCGCAGGCTCGCCGCCTCGAAGGAGGCTTCCATGGCGTCGGCACCGCCGAGCATCGCCTGCTCGAGCGAGGCGCCGCGCAAGCGCGCGCCCTTGAGGTCGGCGCGCCGGAGCACGAGCCCGCGGCCGCTGGCGCGCTCGAAGCTCGCGCCGCCGAGCGCGGCTCCCTGGAAGTCGCAGCCGTCGAGCTCGGCGTCGTCCCACACGCTGCCCGGCGCGCGGCACAGCCCGAGCGAGGCGCGCTCGAGGTGCACGCCGTCGGCGCGGGCGCCGTCGAGCTCGGCCGAGGCGAAGGACACGCGGCTGCCGCGGGCGTCGTACAGGCGCAGGCCCGCGGCGCGCGCGTGGTCGAAGCGGGCCTCGTCGAGCGTGGCGCCCGAGCAGTCCGCCGCGCGGAGCTCGGCATGCTCGAAGCGCGCGCGCCGGAGGTCGGCGCCGGTGAAGAGCGCTCGGTCGGCGTGGGCCTCCGAGAAGTCGGCGCCCGCGCAGCCTGCGCCCGCGAGGACGGCGCCGACGAGGGAGGCCTTGCGGAGGCTCGCGCCCTCGAGGCGCAGGGCGCCGAGATCCGCGCCGTCGAGGCGGGCCTCGTCGAGCGCGGCGAAGCTCGCGTCGGCGCCCCCGAGCGAGGCCTCCACGAGCGACGCCCCGGTGAGCACGGCGTGCCGCAGATCGGCGCCCCGGAGGTTGGCACCCGCGAGGTCGGCGCCGCGGAGGTCGAGCCCCGCGAGGTCGGCGCCCTCGAGATCGCGCCCGGCGAGCGACTCGCCGCGCTCGCGGCAGCCGAGCACGAGCGCGCGCAGGCGCGCGGCTCGCTCCACGCGCAGGAGCAGCGCCCCGAGCCAGATGGCCGCCTCGCGGTCGCGGTTGGCGAGGAGCGCGGCGCGGATCGCGGCCGCGTCGGGGAGCGCGGGGTGAGCGGCCGCGGCGGTCGGCGCGGCGACACCGAGCCACGCCTCGGGCACGCCCGCGGCGGCGAGGCGCTCGTGGAGCGCGCGCGTCGCGGCCGAGGTAGTCGGCGTCTCGTCGGGCTCGGTCGCCGGCGGCGTGGCCCCGGCGGCAGCGCGGGAGGGCGGGCTCGGCGGCGAGGCGAGGAGCGGCCCGAGCTCCGGCACGTCCGCCGACTGCTCGCGGAACAGCCGCTCGGCCGCGGCGAGCTCGAGCGCCGGGCCCGCGACGGGCTCGGTCGCCACGAACAGGGCCGCGAGCTCGGGGGCCCGGGGGGAGCTCACCGGCAGGACGGTGCGCCACACGCAGTGGCACGTGCCGGCGTCCGTGTCGAAGACCACGGTGTCGAGCCGGAGTGCGAGCGCCGTGAACTGGCCGCCCGCTTCGCCCGTCCGCTGGGCGAAGCAGCGCGCCCGCACGCCGCCGAGCTTGCCCGCGAAGACGGCCTGCGCCGCGTGGAGGCCCGCGAGCTCGTAGGGCTCGTCGCCCTGCACCTCGGCGAGCTGCTGCTCCGCCGGGGCCGCCTGGAAGAAGGTCCAGTCGAAGTCGGTGGGGAAGTGGGGCCAGCGCGTCTCGAGCCAGTCGCGGCCGTAGGTGCCGAGCTTGCCCCACCGGGCCGGCCACAGCATCGGCACGGCGCCGAGGCCTGCGGGCGGCGGCCGGTCGCCGGGGCCCGCCACGAGCCGCTCCGGATCTTCGAGGTTCGGCAGGCGCCACCGGCCGTCGGCGCCGCGCGCGAGCCCCGTGCCGACGGGGTTCGCGCCGTGGCCCGGTCCGCCGAAGGCGCGCTCCCAGCCGAGGGAGATGCGCTCGAAGCGGCGCGGCGCGCTCATCGTCCGTGCGAGGCCCGTCCATTCGCGCTCGCCGAAAACGGCGAGGTGGCGCACGAAGCCCGTGCCCCGGCGCCCGAAGGCGAACGACACGCGCGCCGCCGTGGCGGAGCCGCCGGGGGCGTGCGCCGTGCCGCGCAGCACCACGTCGACGCGCGGCTTCGTCACCGCGAAGTCCGTCGGGTAGAGCAGGCTCGAGGCCGGGCTGTCGCCGGCGTGGACGTCGCCGCTCGGCGGGTCGCTCTCGGGGCGCAGGCGCGCCGCCTCGCCGGCCACGAGATCGAAGCTCGCCTTGGCGGCGATGACGAGCACGTCGCCGTCGGCGATGCGCCAGGGCATGGTCCACGCCGTGAGCGCGGTGCGGTGCACGACGTGGACTCGCTCGCGCCGACGCACGACCATGGCGCCTCGTTACCATGGGCACCGCGATGCGTCGCGCCCCTGCGCCGGGTCACAGGCGCCCGCGCCGGGCGCGCGCTGCCCGTCGGCGCCCCTTGGCGGCGTTCGCGGGCCGTGTCACGGCAGGGGCCATGGACCGCCGCTCGCTGCCCATCGTGACCGACGCGCCCGACGCCCCCGAGGCGCCGAGCGAGGCGCCCGCCGCGCGCGCGCCCGAAGATCTCGCGGCGGCCCTGCGCTTCCTGCACCTGCTCGCGACGCAGCAGCAGGCCCGCACGGCCGAGCTGTCGGCGAGCCTGTACGCGCTGCTCGAGACCCTGATCGCCGAGGGCCGCCTGCCGCTCGACGCCTACGAGAAGCGCCGCGAGCTCACCGTGGCGCGCGAGAACGAGCGCACCCGCGCGGAGCCGGGCGTCAGCGTCTACGACGTGCCCGACAAGTACGCCCTGACGGCGCTGCCCGACATCGATTGCGCCGCGCTCCTGCCCCTCTGCCGCGCGCGCTGCTGCCATCTGCCGTTCCCGCTCAGCGTGCAGGATCTCGACGAGCGCGTGGTGCGCTGGGACTACGGCCGCCCCTACATGATCGCGCGCCGGGCCGACGGCTCGTGCGTGCACAACGAGGGCGGTCGGTGCGGCGTCTACCAGCACCGACCCGCCGTGTGCCGCGTGTACGACTGCCGCAAGGACGGCCGGATCTGGCAGGACTTCGCGGCCCGCATCCCGGCCGAGCCGTGAGGTGCGCGCGCGCCGCGCCGTCGACGGGCGCGGCCGCGCGGCTCGGCGCAGAGTGCTATAACGGAGGGGCGGTCGGGCGTCCGCCGCTGGGGAGCGACCACGCGCATGCGCTTTTTTCGATGGACTTCGGTGAGCTTGGCCGTGCTCGGGGCCGTCGTGGCGGGAGCCGCGAGCTGCACGGTCGTGCTCGGTGACGACTTCTCCGTCGCGGGCGACGAGCTCGCGTGCACCGCCGGTCAGATCGCCTGCGCCGACGGCGCCACGCTGCTGCTCTGCCCCGACGGAACACCGGTGACCGAGGCGTGCCCGGGCGTGGCGCCGGTGTGTGAGTCGGGCGCCTGCGTGGCCTGCACCGCGGGCACCACGCAGTGCAGCGGTCGCGACGTGCAGAGCTGCGTGAACGGAGCGTGGACCACGACCGAGACGTGCGCCATCGACTGCGAGGCCGCTGCGTGCCTGCGCGTGACCGACATCGGCGCGGGCGTGGCGCACACCTGCGCCGTGCTGTCGAACGGCACCGTGCGCTGCTGGGGCTACGACAAGCTCGCGCTGCTGTTCCTCGACGGCCTCACCGACCCGCCGGAGCCCGACAGCTTCACGACGACGCCGACCCCCGTCCCCGATCTCGCGAACGCCGTCGCGGTCGACGGCGGCGATGCGCACTCGTGCGCGCTGACGAGCGCGAACACCGTCGTGTGCTGGGGCTGGAACGGCATCGGCCAGCTCGGGACCGGCAACTTCGCCGACGCCACGAGTCCGGTCACGGTGCCGCTCGGCACGGGCGCCACCGCCATGACCGTGGCGGTCGGCCATACCTGCGCCGTGCTCGACAACGGCAACGTCGCTTGCTGGGGCCTCAACGAGACCGGCCAGATCGGCAACGGCCAGTCGGGCAGCGGCAGCTTCGTGAGCTCGCCCTTCGAGCTGTGGCTCGGGTTCCCGGCGGCGAAGGTGAGCGCACAGAACGGTCACACCTGCGCGACCATCAGCACGGCCGAGATGGCGTGCTGGGGGTCGAACGACAACGGGCAGCTCGGCGTCGCGGGCACGACCCTCAGCACGACCCCGCTCGGCGTGCTCGGCGAGGGCGTCACCGTGATGGGCACGGGCGAAGACCACACCTGCGGCGAGGATCTGAACGGCTTCTACTGCTGGGGCCGCAACACCTACGGTCAGGTCGGCGTCGGCGTCGCCGGCGCCGACGTCCAGACGCCGGCACCGGTCAGCGCCGTGAGCGGTATCCGGCACATCGAGGGGGGAGCGCACCACACCTGCGCCGTCGGCTCGAACGGCGAGCTGTGGTGCTGGGGCGACGACTCGCTCGGTGCGGTCGGGATCGGCAACGGCGGCAACGTGACGAGCCCCGAGCTCCTCGCGGCCCTGCCGCCGGTGACGGACGTCGCGACCGGCACGAACCACACCTGCGCGCTCGCCGAGTCGGGCGAGGTCTACTGCTGGGGCTTCAACAACCGCGGGCAGCTCGGCACCGGCGACGTCGCGACCTACGTCGTCCCGTCGCTCGTGCAGTGGCACTGACGCCGTAGCTCGTGCCGAGGCGGTGGGCGGCGGGCGCGGCTCACGATGTAGCTGGCGTGGGGCGAGCGTTTCCGTGACAATGGCGGGAGCACCGGAGCTCGCATGCGTCCCCTCGCCTTCGTCGCCACGGCCCTGTGGAGCGCGCTCGTCGCCTCGGCGAGCTGCGCCACGGGCACCGTCGACGATTCCCGCGGTGGCGACGGCGAGGGTGCCGGTGGCGCCGGTGCCGGCGCGCCCGAGGGCGGTGGCGGCGCCGGCACGACGTCGACGACGAGCACCACGTCGTCGACGTCGACGACGAGCAGCACCACGACGACCTCCACGACGAGCACCTCGACGTGCAACCCGCCGCAGCACCTGTGCGGCGGCACCTGCGTCGGCAACACGCCCGACACGGGCTGCTACCAGTCGCAGAGCTGCTCGCCCTGCGCGACGCCGGCCCACGGCTCGGCCATCTGCACGTCGGGCGGCGTGTGCGACGTGAGCTGCAACGCGCCCTACGTGAAGAGCGGCTCGAGCTGCGTGTGTCCGAGTCAGTGCTGCGTCGACGCCGACTGCGGCGGCTCGGACGTGTGCGACAACGGCACCTGCATGACGCCCTGCGACCCGCCGCTGTGCATCGCGCTCTGCTTGATCCAGCAGAAGGTCGGCGTCTGCGTCAACGACGTCTGCGTGTGCCTGTAGCGCCGCCGGCCACCCGAGCGCGGCCGCTGCGTCGGGTGGCCTCCTCGGTATAGGCTAGCTCTGCATGATCCTGCAGCGCGTGCGCGCCTCCCTCGTCCTCGTGGCCGCGGCCGGCCTCACGGTCTCGGGCGCCGCGTCGTG
>JADLAB010000621.1 GCA_020848455.1 Polyangiaceae bacterium | reverse complement strand
CTGGCGCGGCAAGATGCTCGCGAGGGTGCGCGCCCTGCTGCACGAGGCCGATCCCGAGATCGTCGAGGAGTGGAAGTGGATGGGCACGCCCGTCTGGTCCCACGCCGGCATCGTCTGCACGGGGGAGACGTACAAGAAGGTCGTCAAGCTGACCTTCGCCAAGGGCGCGGCGCTGCAGGACCCCGCGGGCCTCTTCAACTCGAGCCTCGACGGCAACGTCCGGCGCGCCATCGACCTCCACGAGGGCGACGAGCTCGACGAGCCGGCCTTGAAGGCGCTCGTCCGCGCGGCCGTGGCGCTCAATCTCGCCGGCAAGAAGAAGCCGGCCCGGCCCGCGCGCGGCAAGCGGGCGGACTGACCCACCGTCCGCCGTGCGCGGCGACCCCAGCTCGCCCGCGCCGCACGCTGACGGGCGTGCATGGCCACGGCCATCACGAAATCATCAGGGGCGCCGGCGCCCGAAGAGGACTCCACCCTTCCGCGGCGCCGACAGCTCGTCCACCGCGAGCGCGGCGGGCCGCGGCCCCGTGAGCCCGATCGTCCGGTCCCCGGTGTCGACGCGCAGGAGCGAACCGTCCCCCGCCACGAAGCTCCCGAGGCGGACGCGGTAGCGCTGCGGACCCGATCCGTAGCCGGGTTGTTCGCCGATGGTGCACCAGATCTGCGGCAGCGGTTGGCCCGCCGCGCGCGCTGCCACGAAGTCGAAGAGCAACTCATCGCCGCAGCGCAGCCAGGCTCCGCCACAGTGACTGGACTCGACCTCGACACCGAGCTCGCACCGCGTCCCCGCGGCGAGCCCGCGGGTCGGCGCATCCAGCGTGGCCTGCCACGTGAGCGTCGCGTCGGGGTCCCCGCAGGCGGCCGCCTGCCGGGCGCCGACCCGGTCGCACCTTCGCCGTGCCTGCCACGCGGCCGCTCCCTCGCGGGGCATCGCTGCGGCGCTCTGCAGCGTGTCGCGTGCCTCCCGGAGCTCGCGGGCCCAGGTCGCGCCATAGCGGCGGAGTGGCTCGGCACCACAGCTCGCGAATCGCTCCTCGGCCCTGGTGCAGGCCCAGAGGTCTGGCGAGGGCGTGCTCGCCCAGCCTTCGACGGCTGCGCGCCCTGCCGGCGCCAGAGCCGTCGTCGCAGAGCCCGCTGTGGCCCGGACGACCAGCGCGAGCGGGCCGAGCGCCGCGACGGTGGCGACCATGCGGGCCCCGCGTGCCAGCCGCTGCGAGCACATCGCGCCACGGGTCGCTGACGCTGCCAGCAGGCCGTGCACGGCAGCCGCGTCGGGCGCACGCCGCCCGATCGCGGGCTCCGTCATGGCCGTCAGTGCCTGCACGAGGTGCGAAGGCAAGCCCGGCGCGAGGGCGGTGATCCGGACGCGGCCCGAGCCACGGTCGAAGGGCATGTCGCAGGGCGCCCTGCGCGACAGCGCCGCGAGCACGGTCATGCCAAGCGCGTAGCAATCCGACGCTCCCTCGGCGCGCCCCAGGAGTTGCTCAGGCGGCGCATAGCCCGGCGAACCGACGATCGTCGAGCCGAGGGCATCGTCGCTCCGCAGCGCATCCTCGACGGCGCCGAAGTCGACGAGGTGAGCGCCCGTCACGCAGGCCTCGCCCTCGCCAGCCAGCACCACGTTGCGCGGGTTGATGTCACGATGGATCACCGGCGGACGGTGCGCGTGCAGGTACGCGACCACTTCGAGCAGCTCTCGGAGGAGTCGCTCGGCGCCCTCGGCGGTCGCGCGCCCCCCGGCCAGGATACGCGCAGCCAGCGTCGGCCCCGGGACGAGCGTCTGCACGAGGAACAAGCGCACCCGCTGCGCACCGGCGACCGCGGCGAGACGCGTGACGGCGTGGGCGCGCTCCCCGTCATGCGCGAAGAAGTCGACGTACGCCGGTATCCGGGCGTGGCGGAGCGCGGCGAGCACTCGCGCCTCGCGCTCGAACAGCTCGAGCGCCTTCCACTCGCGCAGGCGGTCGAAGCGCAGCTCCTTGACCAGGACCGGCCGCGCCGCGCACCCGTCGTGCGAGAACTGGAGCGCGCGGTACGTCACCCCGAAGCCGCCGGCGCCATGACGCGCTCGCACCTCGTAGTCCCCCGCGAGACCCGAGAGCGTGCTCCCTCGTTTCATGCGCTCTGCTCCGTCGGGCGCGCTCTTGCTCACCCACAGCTCAGTCAGCGCGCCCGCGCACTTGTTCCTCGCGCGCACGAAACCGGCGGCAAACAGGCCACTCTGACGTCGGCCAACCGGAGCTTGGCACCAAGGCGCGCCAGCCAAGCGCGGACGGCTGGCGCCTGCGCCGAGCAGCAGCCGAAGCTTCAGTCCTCGATGGCCTCGACGCCGAGCGCCGCGAGCCGCTCGAGGTGGTCCTTCATCGCCCGGAGCTGCTCGGGAGCGTGGGGCTGCCAGTCCGTGACCTCGCCCGTCACCCGCAGCGGGTCCCTAGAGCGGTAGGACCTCGTCGGATTACCCGGGAACTTCTTGTCGGTGAGGTTGGGATCGTCCTCGAACGGCCCGGTAGGCTCCACGACGTAGATCCTGCCCGGCCCCTCGCCCACCGCCAGCTCGGCT
>JADLAB010000620.1 GCA_020848455.1 Polyangiaceae bacterium | reverse complement strand
GGCTTCGTGCTCCAGGCTTCGGGCTACCGGCCGCTACGCGCGCTCGACGCCCATGACGCCGTCGACGCGCTCGAGCTGCCGGATGACGCCGCGGAGCTGCGCGAGGTCGGAGCACTGGAACGTGAAGGTGTTGGTGGCGCGGCCGTCGTCGCCGGCGCGACAGGTGGCCTCGCTGATGTTGATGCCCTGCGCGTGGAAGGTCTGGCCCACCGTGGCGAGAATGCCGGGACGGTTGGCCGTCAGGACCGTCACCTTCACGGCACGGTTGATCTTCGCCTTCGGGTCCCACGAGATGTCGACGCGCCGGCTCGGGTCGGCCTCGAAGGCCTTCGGGCAGGTGCGGCGGTGCACGGTGATGCCGCGCCCGCGGCTCATGAAGCCCACGATCTCGTCGCCCGGCAGCGGGTTGCAGCACTTCGTGTAGCGCACGAGCACGTCGTCCACGCCCTTCAACAGGATGCCGTGAGAGCTCTTGCCCGTGACGCGGCGCACCAGGGCCTCGAAACGCCCTTCCTTGATGGCCGAAGGCGGGATGCTCTTCCTGTCGGTCTCGCTCTCGGGCGCGAGGAAGTCGACCACGTGCTTGGGATCGACCTTGCCGTAGCCGATCTCGACGTAGAGGTCCTCGATCCGGGACACGTTGAAGCGCTGGCGCACGAGCGCGTTCTCGGCCGTGCTCTTCTCGAGCCGCGCGAGGCTCATGCGCCCCTTCTGCATGTCGCGCTCGAGCAGCTCGCGGCCGAGCTTCAACGAGCGCTCGCGCTGCACGGTGCGCAGGTGCGCCCGGATCTTGGCGCGGGCGCGCGAGGTGACCACGAAGTCGAGCCAGTCCTTCTGCGGCTGCTGCTCGGGGCTCGGCAGGACCTCGACGAGATCGCCGTTGCGGAGCTTGTAGCCGAGGGGCACGACCGAGCCGTTCACGCGTGCTCCGGCGCAGCGCCCGCCGACCTCGGTGTGGATCGAGTAGGCGAAGTCGACCGGCGTCGCGCCGCGCGGGAAGGCGCGCACGTCGCCCTTCGGCGTGAAGACGTAGACCTCGTCCTGGAAGAGGTCGACCTTGACGCTCTCGAGGAACTCGGCCGGGTCCTTGAGCTCGGTCTGCTCCATCAGCTGGCGCAGCCAGCCGAAGCGCGCGGCGTCCTTCGGGTCGAGGCCGCCCGAGCTGCCCTCCTTGTACTTCCACACCGCGGCGACGCCGTGCTCGGCCACGCGGTGCATGTCGTGCGTCCGGATCTGCACCTCGATGCGCTGGTGGCCGGGCCCGAACACCGTCGTGTGCAGCGACTGGTACATGTTCGGCTTCGGCAGGGCGATGTAGTCCTTGAAGCGCCCCGGCACCGGCGTCCACATCGAGTGGATGACGCCGAGCGCCGCGTAGCACTCGGCCACGCTCTCGACGACGACGCGGAACGCCACGAGGTCGTACACCTGCTCGAAGGGACACTGGCGGTCCTGCATCTTCCTGTGGATCGAGTAGAGGTGCTTCGGGCGCCCCTGCACCTCCGCCGCGAAGCCCTGCTGCGCGAGCTTCTGGGTGAGCTGCCGGCACACCTGCTCGATGTGCGACTGGCGCTGCGGCTCGGTCTCGGCGATGCGCTCGGCGAGCTCCGCATGGGCGTCGGGCGTGAGCCAGCGGAACGACAGGTCCTGGAACTCGTTCTTGAAGCGCGCGATGCCGAGCCGGTTGGCGAGCGGCGCGTAGATGTCCATCGTCTCGCGCGCCGTGCGCTCCTGGCCCTCGGGCGACATGAACTCGAGCGTGCGCATGTTGTCGAGCCGGTCGCACAGCTTGACGACGAGCACGCGGATGTCGCGCGCCATGGCGACGATCATCTTGCGGAAGCTCTCGGCTTGCCGGTCCTGCTTCGAGAGGAAGTTGATCTTCGACAGCTTGGTGACGCCGTCGACCAGGAACGCGATCTCTGTGCCGAACTCGGCCTCGAGCGCCTCCTGGCTCACGGCCGTGTCCTCCACGACGTCGTGGAGCAGGGCGGCGCACACGCTCGCCACGTCGAGGCGCAGCTCGGTGATGATGCCCGCCACGCGCGCCGGGTGGACGAAGTACGGGTCGCCGCTCTTGCGCAGCTGCGGGCCGTGCGCCGCCTCGGCAAAGTGCCAGGCATGCTCCACGAGGCCGACGTCGGCGGAGGGCTGGTAAGCTCGGAGGCGCGAGACGAGCTCGCTCACTGACTGCACGCGGTTTGTCCCGGCTCCAGGAAGGAGCGAAGAGTAAAGCTAGCACCCGGAGACGCAGGGCGGCAATTCGGCCACCTGCAGCGGGACGAGGCGCGGCATGACGGCAGCTACGGACGGGGGCAAAGCGGCACCGCTCGGCGTCTACGTCCACTTCCCCTACTGCGAGCGCATCTGCCCCTACTGCGACTTCGTCGTGGCTGGGCGGGCGCGCGCGCGCATCGACCACCGGGCCTACGCCGACGCCGTGCTCTGCGAGCTCGCCCGCCGCGCCGACGCCTGCGCCGGCCGCCCGCTCGGGAGCGTGTACTTCGGCGGCGGCACGCCCTCGCTCTGGGAGCCCCGGGAGGTCGGCCGCGTGCTCGAGGCCGTCGTGCGGTGCGCGGGCGCGACCGTCGAGCCCCTCGAGGTGACGCTCGAGGCCAATCCCTCCTCGCTCGATCGGCCGACCGCGCGGGCCCTGGTCGCCTCGGGCGTCGATCGGCTGAGCCTGGGCGTGCAGTCCCTCGACGCGGGG
>JADLAB010000619.1 GCA_020848455.1 Polyangiaceae bacterium | reverse complement strand
GCTAGAGCACCCGCTCCGCGCTCCGCTCCGACTCGGGCTTCTCGAGCCAGTAGGGGCCGATGCCGAGCGCGTCCATGCGCGTGCGCCGGAAGCAGTCGAGCGCCTGCTCGGGCGTGTGCACGATGGGCTCGTTCTCGTTGAACGAGGTGTTGAGCAGCACGGGCACGCCGGTGCGCTCGCCGAAGCGCCCGATGAGGTCGTAGTAGAGCGCGTTCTCGGCGCGCGTGACCGTCTGCACGCGGCCCGTGCCGTCCTCGTGCGTGACGGCCGCGAGCCGCTCCTTCCACTCGGGGCGCACCTTGTAGACGACGATCATGAACGGCACCTCGTGCTCGCCGCGGAAGCACTCGCCGAGGCGCTCGCGCTGCACGACGGGCGCGAAGGGCCGGAAGGGCTCGCGGTTCTTGATGCGCGCGTTCAGGGTCGCCTTCATGCCCGGCGTCGACGGGTTGCAGAGGATGCTGCGGTTGCCGAGCGCGCGCGGACCCCACTCCTCGCGCCCCTGGAACCAGCCGATGATGCGCCCCGCCGCGAGCGCGCCGACCGCGCGGTCGAGCAGGGGGTCGCGCTCGAGCCGGACGTGCGGCATGCCGGAGGCCTCGACGGCGCGCCCGATGCTCGCCTCGTCCCACTCCGTGCCGAGGAAGGCGTGCGCGAGCGCGCCCGTGCGCGGCACGCGGTGCTCGTGGTGCATCACGTAGAGCGCCGCCCCCGCGGCCGTGCCGTCGTCGCTCGCGGCCGGGTGGAAGGAGGCGCGGTCCACCACGCGCTCGGTGATGAGCCGCCCGTTGGCGACCGAGTTGAGCACGCAGCCGCCCGCCATCACGACGTCGCGGCAGCCGTCGCGCCGCACGCAGTCGTCGACGAGCTCGAGGTAGCACTCCTCGAAGCGCGTCTGCATCGAGGCGGCCAGATCGCGCTCGCGGTCGCCGATGGGCTCGGTGCGCGCCCGGGCCGGGCCGAAGAGCTCGGTCAGCTTCGGGCCCCAGAGCGGCGGGATCGACACCTCGCCCTCGTCGTGCACCTCCATGCCCGTCGCGAGCTCGTGGTGGCGGAAGTAGTCGAGGTCGAGGCGGATGCCGCCGACGGCGTCGTAGCGCACCACCTTCCGGAGCTCGCGCGCGTAGCGGTTCACGCCGTACGCCGACAGGCCCATCACCTTGTACTCCTCGCCGAAGCGGTCGAAGCCGATGAACTGGCAGAGCGCGGTGTAGTAGACGCCGAGCGAGTGGGGCCAGAGCGCCCGGCCGCGCACCTCGATGTCGAGCCCCTCGCAGCGGGCGTGCAGGTGCGTCGCGAAGTCGCCGGCACCGTCGGCCGTGATGCCGGTGGCGCGCTCGAAGGCCGAGCCGTAGAAGGCGCTCGCCACGTGCGCCAGGTGGTGCTCGACCTGGTGGAAGCCGACGCGCAGGCTGCCCGGCGCCTGGCCGAGCGCCTCGGCGACGAGATCGACCGAGCTCGCCACCTCCTTGTGCACGCGCATCCGGGCGAGCGCCTTCGGGATGCCCGAGCGCGGGTGGCGCGCCACGAACAGGAGCTTGGCGCCGAGGTTCGCGCCCGGATCGCGCGCCACCGCGACGTCGGTGAGGTCGCGCGCGCTCGCGCCCGCGATGCGCAGCACCTCGCGGACGGCGAGGGTCGGGAACCCGGCGGCGTGCTTCTTCCTGTTGATGCGCTCCTCGGCGATCGCGGCCTCGATGCCGCGCTCGCTGACGAGCACTGCCGACGAGTCGGCGTGAGCGGAGTTGATGCCGAGGACGAGTCGCGACACGGGGCTCTCCCTACAACGAGTCGGTTGCTCTCACCAAGCGCCGCGCACTAGGGTCGCCGAGACGGGCATGCGCATCCTGGCGGTGAACCAGTTCTACGCGCCCGATCTCGCGGCGACCTCGCAGCTCTTGACCCAGCTCTGCGAGGACCTCGTCGCGGGCGGCGACGAGGTCACGGTGGTGGCGAGCCCGGGCAGCTACCTCGGAGGCTCGCGCCTGCCGTCCCGCGAGATCCTGCGCGGGGTCGAGGTGCTGCGGCCGTGGGCCTCGAGCCTGGGCAAGCGGAGCGTCGTGCATCGGCTGGGCGACTACCTCTCGTTCTTCGCGTCGAGCGCCGGAGAGCTCGCGCGCGCGCGCCGCGCGGACGTGATGCTCGTCCTGACGACGCCACCGATGATCGCCTCGGTCGCCGCCCTCGTCGCCACCTCGCGTCGCATGCCTCTCGTCACCTGGGTGCAGGATGTGTATCCCGAGGTCGCCGCGGCATTCGGACTTTTTTCCGCGGCGAGCCCGCTCTACCGGGGGCTCGCCCTGCTCGGGCGCGCGACGCACCGCCAGGCCACGAGAATCGTGGCTCTTTCCGAGGGGATGGCCGACCGGCTGCGGCACCAGGGAGCCCCCGCCGAGCGGCTCCGCGTGATCCCGAACTGGGCCGACGGGCGGCAGTACGAGCCGGATCGGGCGGCGCCCGCGCCCGGCGCCGCCTTCCGCCGGGAGCTCGGCCTCGAGGGCCGCTTCGTCGCGATGTACAGCGGCAACCTCGGCGTCGGGCACGACGTCGCGACGCTGATCGAGGCGGCGCGGCTGCTCGCGCGGCGCGCGCCCGAGGTCGCGCTCGTGTTCGTCGGCGAGGGCGGGCGCCGCGCCGAGGCCGAGCGGCTCGCGCGCGGCCTCGGCAACGTGCGCTTCGCGCCGTACCAGCCGACCGAGCGGCTGCGCGAGAGCCTGGCCGCGGCGGACGTGCACCTCGCGTCGCTGCGCCCCGGACTCGAGGGCCTGCTCGTGCCGAGCAAGCTGTACGGCGTCATGGCGGTGGGCCGACCGCTCTTCTACGTCGGGCCCGCGGCGTGCGAGGTCAGCCGCGTGGTGCGCGAGCACGACCTCGGCTGGCGGGGCGAGCCGGGCGACGCGGCCGGGCTCGCCGACGCCCTCGCCCGCGCGGCCGGCGACCCCGCGTGGGTCGCGCGCACGGGCGCCCGGGCGCGCGCCGCCTTCCTCGCGCACTTCGATCGTCCGCTCGCGGTCGCGCACTGGCGGCGCGTCCTCGCCGAGGCGGCGGCCGCGCACCGCTAGCCATTTGTTCCGGTTCCGGCCGCGGACGCTGCACGGGCGCCCCTGAACGGTTGCTTGTTCGGCGACAACACATGCTCCATGATGGGCGAGGGCCCCGTGAACAGCTTCTTGCCGAGCTGGGTGGGAAATCACCCGCTCCTGCGACCGAGCTACCTGGTCGCATTTGCCGTGGCGGCGCTCATGGCGGCGCTCGTCACGCCGATCGTGCGGCGCCTCGCGCTGCGCCTCGGCGCCGTGAGCGGCAAGGGCGGGCGCAACGTCGGCGACCGCGTGGTGCCGCGGCTCGGCGGCATCGCGATCTGCATCGCGCTCTTCGCGCCCATCGCCGGCCTCTTCCTCGTCGAGTCCGCCGTGGCCGAGCAGGTGCGGCGCCAGGCCTCGCTCGTGTTCGGCCTGTTCGCGGGCGGCATCTGGATGTGCGTGGTCGGCGCGGTCGACGACACGAAGGGTCTGCGCGCGCTCTACAAGCTCGCGGCGCAGGTGCTCGCCGCCGTCATCGCCTATCTCTGCGGCTTTCGCATCGACGCCGTCTCGCTGCCGATCATCGGCGAGGCATCGATGGGCGTCTTCGCGCTGCCGGTGACGACGCTGTGGATCGTCGGCATCACCAACGCCGTCAACCTCATCGACGGGCTCGACGGCCTGGCGGCGGGGGTCGTGTTCTTCGCCGGCGTGTCGAACTTCGTCGTCGCCGGGCTCGGGGACGCGGGCTTCGTCGCGCTCGTGATGGCCGCGATGCTGGGCGCCCTGCTCGGGTTCCTGTTCCACAACTTCAACCCGGCGCGCATCTTCATGGGCGACTCGGGCAGCTACCTGCTCGGCTACGTCATCTCGGCCGCGTCGCTCGCGGGCGCGCAGCAGAGCAAGACCTCGACCGCCGTGTCGTTGCTCGTGCCGATCGTGGCGCTCGGCGTGCCGATCTTCGACACGCTCTTCGCCATGGTGCGGCGCTTCCTCGAGCGCCGCCCGATGTTCTCGCCCGACCGCGGCCACATCCACCACCGGCTGCTCGACGTCGGCATCACCCACCGGCGCGCCGTGCTCATCATCTACGCGGTGAGCGTCGTGTTCACCGCCGCCGCCATCGGCATCTACATCGGCAAGAGCTGGCAGATCGGCCTCGCCATGGCCGCGGCGGCCATCGTGCTCGTCACGCTCGTGCGCTTCGTCGGCGTGTTCTCGATGGCGCACCTGCGCCGCCGCCAGGTGGCCCGCCTGCGCACGCGCGAGACCGAGATGCTGCGCTACGCCCTGCCCTCGGCGCCGCCGCGCTTCGCGTCCGCGCAAAGCGAGACCGACCTCTTCGCGGCCCTCGGCACGCTCGGTCACGAGGCCGAGCTCGTCGCGGTCGAGATCGTCGCGCGGAGCCCCGACGGCACGCCGCGCACCGTGTACCGCTGGAGCGACGGCGAGCATCCGGGCCGGCGCGTGACCGCGTTCGGGCGCTACCCGCTCGGGCGCGACGCGCTCGCGCGCGCGGAGCTTCGCTTCGAGCTCATGAGCGACTTCGAGGACGGCGAGCTGTCGCCGCAGTGCGACATCCTGCTGCAGGTCGTGGCCGACGTCGTGACCGCGAACCTCGAGCGGCTCGACAGCGAGCTCGCGCCGCGGAGCTCGATCGTCCCGGCGGCGCGACCCTCGCGCCCGGAGCTCTTGCGCCGCGAGGCGGCCGCCCGCGCCCGACCGGCGCGCGCCACGGGCGAAGCGCTCGCCGCGGCCGCCGCGGGTGCCGAGGGCGTGCGCACGTCGCACCCCCTGCACGACGAGCCCTGACCCCACCCACGCCCGAGCACCATGGCCCTGCCGACCGAACCTTCCGCCGACGCGCCCCCCGACGACCAGCCGCTCCGGGTCCCGCCCGACGTCTTGAGCCGCATGCTCGACGGCGAGGCCGTGATCCTCGACCTCACGAGCGGCACCTACTTCGGGCTCGACGCGGTCGGCTCGCGCATCTGGGAGCTCATCCAGGCGGGCGCGACCCCGCGCCAGATCCGCACGACCCTGTGCGAGGAGTTCGAGGTCGACGACGCCACCGTGGCGCGCGATCTCGCCAAGCTCGTCGCGACGCTCCGGGGCAAGGGGCTGCTCGGCTGAGCGACGGGCCAGCGGCCCCGCGGCCACCTAGCGGCTGCTCGGGACCGGCGCCAGCGGATCCGGGGCCGCGAGCCAGTAGAGCTCCGTGCGTGGCCGGCTTCCGCTGCGCGGGTTGGCCATCAGCACGCCGGCGAACGCGGGCGCCATGCTCGCGCCCGACAGCGCGGCGCGACTGAGGCCCGACGGCGGCGCCTGGGTGTCGGGGTCGGTGCGCCGGGTCGTGCGGAGCTCGCCCGAGGACCAGCGGATGGTGTCGGTGTACCCGGGGTAGGCGAACGCGAGCTCGACACCGGCCGGCGCCCTCGGCAAAGGCGTGAGCTCGAGGCCGGCACGCTGGAAGGCCAGGACCTCGTTGCCGAAGGCGAGGACCGCGAGATCGGCACCGCCGCTCGCCACGGCGCGTGCGAGCTCGTGTGCGCCCGGCACGACGACGATGCGGAGGTTGCCGAGGTAGAAATGGCGCGGCCGATCCGGAGCGACGGCTCCCGACGGGTCGAAGATCGCCAGCGTCCGCCGCGCGTGGTCGCCGGTCAGCACGGCCGCCCCGGCGGCCCCGGTCTCGCGGGCGATCGAGATGGGGCTCGAGTCGGCGCCGATCGGCCCGAGGACTCGCGCACGCCCGGTCGCGCCGTCGAGGACGCCGAAGCGGCGCTCGGCATCGACGTAGCCGAGGCCGCCGTCGAGCGCGCCCGCGGCGAGCGTCCGCTGCGGCAACCCCGCGAACCGCTCGGTGCGCAG
>JADLAB010000618.1 GCA_020848455.1 Polyangiaceae bacterium | reverse complement strand
TACGATCACAGATGGTTGCGCACCGTCGGCTACGCAGAGTAGTGACCAGCTCGTTCCTTTCGACCTCAGCGAGCCTTTCGGGGTCCGCAGTAGATGCGTCGATTACGGCGGCACGATGAAGTATCGTGCCATTACTCACCGTGATGCCCGCTCCCAAACCAGGCACTGCCACGCAGTCGGTGACGTCGCCAAACGCACCGATAGCCATGTATAGGGTACGATCCGGAAGATGAAGAACCGCATCGGATACTACGCCGAATGTAGTTCCCACCGCAACGCTCTCAAGATATGGTGACGTAAGTGTTCCGGACTCCTTGCTCAACGCGGCCGCCATAAAACGCGCGGACGTTGCTTGATTAATGAGGTGGCCAGTGTCAACGAGGGTCCCGGTGGGCACGGCAAACGAGTCACAGACGGCAAGCGCAGCTTCCAGCGCGAGCACCGTCTCTTGATCGCCATTCTTCGCCTCGGTGCGCGTCGGCGTAATCGTCCAATCGCCGGCGGACGTCGACAACGTAATGCTTACAGGATTAGCAGCGTCGCAAAGCATCAGAGTCAGCGCAACACGCTCCCTGAGCACATTCACGCTGACGAGTCCGCTCGGAATACTCACGGCAAAGCTTGCGCCAAAGCCACGTCCCCGATCATCGCGGAAGGGCGCCAAGACCACCGAGCACGCGTCGTGGACGAGACGTACGCGGTCGTACTCGGGTGGTAGGAACGGGAATACCGCCGTGGCGCGGTAAAGGCCGCAATCCGCCAAGGCAACCGGCGCCCGCACTGCGCTTTTCAGCTGAAGCGCAACGCGCCCGACGGCTGGGGGGTGATAGCGCACTTCCCCAGCACGTGCGTCGAAAGTTTCAAGTTCTCCGCGCATGCCAAAACGGGTGTCCCATACGGATGCCATCCATCCGGCTGGAAAGGTGTCGCGAACACCAATCGCCAAGTCCGACAGGTGATCGTGGAGCGCGCTGAGGTCCGGCACTCTCATTGTGATCGTGACGCCACGGGCGCGATTCTCGTAACCGAGGTCCGTAAACCAACGAAGCTTTTCCGCGACATACTCGCGTTGCCCCATTTTGATGTGACCGCAGATGCGCGATCGGAGAGCTGTCCCGTGCAAGTCGATTCGGTCAGAATCACTCCAGGAAGCAGTCATCGTGCGCTTCGCAAGTTCAGGAACCGGGAGCTTTCCGAGTTCGCGGAGACGACGGAATACCTTCGCGCACCAGTGCTCGTCGACGTGGACGAGATACGCGTCGACAGGTTCCTGGCGCTCCGGGTCGAGGTGGATCGAGAGAATAAACCATGGCATCGGGTCCGTTGCCATGCGCCGCCAGTTGGTAAGCGAGAGCGGCTCCTGCATCTCAGCGGCGAGCGTTGCCTTAACCTGAACCATGCACGTCATTTCCGGTGGCGCGAGGTCAAGAGGGCCGCCGAGGGGGGCGCCGGGCTGACGGAACTGAAGAAGGGCGTCCCATCCCTTCTCGTCGAAGATGGACGGGTTCGCGGTGATGGCCGCTTGCGCCGCCCAAACGCCAAGGAAGTGCTGGCCAAGTCGTCCAATCATAGTGGGTGAGTGGCTCATCGTATGCCTGCGGCGTTGCTCAGTCGTTAGAGGTCTGCCCAGCGTAGTTGCAGCTCAGCTGCGGGCGCCCGACGAAGGCCGCCCTGAGCGAAGCGAGGGACCGACCGAGGGCGAGCCGCCAGCTGCAAAGCATGCTGTGCAGCCGCAGTCCTCGAAGCATGAGTGACGTGCGACATCGCCATCGATTTGGTGATACCGCGGTCACGTATGCAGTGCCTGAAACCGGAGAAGCACAAAGTGCGCCGCGGTCAGCGCATACTGCCTACAAATTCGTGCATTCTCCTGGGCCGACATGTTCATGTGGCCTCCCTGTTCGCTGAGAAGCTTCCACAATGCGTTCATGAAACCCAGCTCCTTGTCGTCAAAGAAACCAGATGAGTGGAGTTCGCTGCGGACAGTAATCGCTTGCTCCCGCGCTTTCGGCGGAATCGACCCAACACCACGGACCGCGCGCGCGGTCACGAGGTCGAGCAGGATGCATTCGGCCAGATCCCGAGCGTGCTTGATGCAGTCTCCCCACCTGCCGCCGACGTAGTGCTCGTCGGTCAATTTCAGCTCATGCTTCACTTGAGCAAGACCTCCGAGACCCAGATCGCGACAAAGGATCTCAATGACACCTTCCTGGTCCTTCACCTCGAACGTGTCTTGCTCTAGGCGCAGCAGTCGGTCGCCCCTCCACTGATACCCGTCGAGTTCGAGGCATGCCAGAAGCTCCGCCACTGGTCTTCGGGGAATGGCAATTTGCGTCTGGTCGCGTGGTCTGTGCGCGTACTCAAGAAGATCAGCTGCAAGCTTCTCAAGAAGCTCCCGGGCAAGTGCCGTTCGGTCTACGGGCCCAGCGCCGCGAGTTTGCTGCTCTCGTGCACGGGCAAGGAGTTCGAGCGTAGCACCTGCATACATCCCAAGGACGAACTCCTTGGTTGCACCGGGTTGCAGGTAGAGCGCGCGAGCCGCGCTAACCAGCACGAGATCGTGTTCCTTCTCAAAGAGGAGGTCCGAAAGCCAGTCTGTGCGAATGTGGCGCCTGTTGGTCATGCCCGCGCCGGCATACGTCGAGTACTCGAAGCACGCGGCGGAGAGTTTGGCGATGGCGAGGACAGTACGTCGCTTGAGCATGGTTGGGGATGTTTGCTTATGCCTTCGGTGCGGGTCGCGCATTGCGCCCTACCGCGCAATACGCAGGGCACGAGTTCGGGGGCAGGTCTTCGTCCGCCAAGACATGAATTTCTGCTTTGCGGTATGCAAGGTCTGGTTCCGGCCGCTTCCTGCTGTACTTCAGTCGGGTCAGGGGTATGCGCGCGTTCTCGCGGTGGGTGACAGAGGCGAGGCCGGGCCGGACGACCTCGAGCTCGCTGCGCTCGACGTACGCGATCCAGACGCACGGGCTACAGGGTCGGCCTGCTTCGGCATCGTGATGCCGAAGCAACATCTTGCCGCACAGTACGTCGACAACAACATGCTCGGCAACCGACGGACAATGGCTCGGACGGAGTGGCTAACGCTATTCGAGTGATGAATTCATCACGAATCCAGCCGCATCTAGATGCTTATATGTGACCCTCTTCTCGCAGCCATCGACTCCGTAGGTCTCCCGGTCAACCAGCGTCACGGTCAGCAGCTTCGCGTCGCACTTCAGGTCGAAGGAAGCGCGGTCGCGCAACGAGGACCACGCAGCACCATCGAAGAAGAGTGCGTCCTGCCTGCCACAGCCTGTGGCGACACGCACGCGTGGTCCTCCGCTGGTTTGGATTTGGTCCTCTGGGCAGTCTAGGGTTGCAGCGGCCTTGGGGAAGATCGACACGCAGCCAGAGAGCACGGCCGTCAATACGACTAGGGCGCGCCCAGGGGTCCTCGGATCATACGGGAATCTTGCGCTTTTCATCGTCGAGTTGCATCCTTGTGGAGCCGCATGTTGCCTGATGTGTGCCCAACGTACCTTGTTCGGCCTCGTCACCAGTATGGCCGAGTCGTCCTCCGCCACACCCAAATCCGGTCGAGCTCGGTGACAGGCATGCTGATGGGCGCAATCGATCCTTGCTTGAGAACCTCTGCAATAGCAATCGATCTTTGCGTCGCGCACTTGGTAGTCGTCCAGTCGACGCTGGCGATCGGATCTAACTGCGCCTCGACATGCGTCACGCTCGGGGGAAAGGTGTTGTTCTCTATCCCGGCCAAACTCACTAAGCAGTCGCGCTTGCCGACTACGACCTCGGATGGCTGAACGTCAACAAGCTCTAGATCCGGATCGTCGCACAATGGCCTGCAGCCCTGCCCGCGCTCACGCGTCGAAAAGTACGGCAGGATTATTGCGGTTCTTGTCTGAACGAGCACAGGCCTCACGAGACCCACGAGCATGTTCGGCCGTTCGTCCAGCGGTGCAGTGCCCGGAGCCGGGATAGGCGTTTGCCAGATGCGATCGAAGAGCTCGGCGGCAAGTTCTTCGGTCCCTGTTCGGGCCGCGCGGGCAACATCGTCGACAGTGGTGCCCTTGCTCCAACTCCACTCAAAGGGCTTCTTCCTGCCGACGAGAGACTCCCGGTCGGGCACGAGGAGGCCATTCCTCGACGGGAAGCCCGTCGCCCTTCGGAGATCCTCTGCGGAGAAGTGGCCTCCGCCGTGCCTCCACCCGTGATGAAAGAAGCTGTTACGGAAGGCGTTGAGGGTATCAAACCAATCCAGCATGCTTCGCAGGACGCGAATCTCCTCCACATCGCACTCGCTCGGCAGTGGCTCCTTCAAGAGGTCTGCGGTTTCCCACGGCTTTTTTCGAGCGCGGTTTGGTGGGACGCCGTGTCGTCGCGCGATCAGGTAGACGAGCTCATCGAGCAGCGTTCGACAGGCGCCCGTGAACGCTTGCAGCTCAAAATGTACCGGCTCGACCAAGCTATCCCAAACGATCTCGTGAGGGATGACGGCGCGGTGTTGATCGAGTTCGGAGCGAAGCTGCTTGAAGCGGTACTCGTGGTAATGGCTGCGGGCGTACGTCTTGGCGATGGACGCAAGGACTGCCGACAGCTCGGACTCTGGAATGTCCGCAAAGCAGGAAGCCTCCTCCAGGGCGTGGAACTGCCCGCTTCGGGGAGGATCCGCTGGCAAAACTCCCGCGGGAACAGGTACCTGGTACATCAGTGCGCCGGGAAGGATCCCCCGCAGAATCGGCATGGTGCGGGCTGACGGATCAGTCGCGACCGTCCTCCTGACTTGCGCGGCCCTCGATCGGGCGCTCTGGCGCTTCTTCTTGCTTGCCTTTGACAAGGGAGCGGTCCGCACAACGTCTGCTGACTAACCCGCGCCGCCCCCTCGTGGACGCAGCGCTCGGTCGGAGAATATGCGTGCACAGTGAGTCCTGCAAGTGCCCGCGAAGCCCCGAGAATCCACGGGGCGGGGTGTTTGGCCCGCTGTCCAACGCGCGATCGGCGTGTCGGCGAACGCCCTGACGACGCGCAGGCGGAGCGAGGGCGCGACGGGTCACTTGCCCGGCTCGCTGCCGGCCGCACCCTGCACGCGGCCGCGCGCCTCCCCGACCGCGAGGCCCCGCGCCTGCACCCAGCCGTCGAGGAGCGCCTCCACCCTCGTGTCGTCGAAGAACGCGGCCGCGCCGATCGCCGAGAACGCGTGCTTGTCGAGCTTGAGCGGCAGCGGCACGCGGGCCTTCTCGCGGTAGGCGACGGAGCCGAGGCCCTGCCGGACGACCTCGAGATCGCTCCGCTCGACGTGCGCGATCCAGATTGTCGGGTCGCGCGTGATGGAGGGCTACTGCGGCCTCCCTGGAGGCCTGGGTCGCGTGCGATGGAGGTAGAGGTGGTCGGTGATGCACGAAGGGGGCGCGGGCGATGGACGACGAAGTCGCGGGCGAGGGAAGATCGGGGCGCGGGCGATGGAGGCAGAGGTCGCGGGCCATGGACGATCGGGTCGCGGTCGATGGACGATCGGGGCGCGGGCGATGGACGATCGGGGCGCGGGCGATGGACGATCGGGGCGCGGGCGAGGAAAGATCGGGGCGCGGGCGATGCGCCGATGCCGCCTGTAAGGACTCGTAAGAACACGAGCATCGCCACGCCGCGGCCCTAGCGCGCTGCGTCATGACGGGGGTGGGTTCTGTGCGTGGTCTGCCGTCCGGACTGCCCACGCCGCGGCACGCGCTTCACAACCGCCCGGCGGTGGTGTAAGTCGACCACGCACCATTCGGAAGGAGGAGGTACGCATGGCCGTCGACATGAAGTTGGTCCGGAAGGGTCGCGGGGAGCCGCGCGCGGCGTTGGCGGAACAGGCGCGCGTGCTCGCGGGCCTCGCGAAGCAGCACGTCACCGAGCTCGACAAGGCCGGGTGGAAACCCGCGAAGCAGGCCGCGCTCGAGGCGGGCATCACCG
>JADLAB010000617.1 GCA_020848455.1 Polyangiaceae bacterium | reverse complement strand
CTCGCGTCGCGAACTGCACGAGCGGGAGCGCCGCGGTGGGGCGAACGGTCACGCTGCGGAACACCCGCACGACCCTGCCGGGCGGAGACGGGTTCGCGGGCCAAATGACCCAGAGTCTGCTTGGTCGCGAGCGGATCACCTGCGGGTCACCTGCGGGGCCCGGCGAAGCGGGCGAACGGCGGGTGCGAACGAGCGTCGAGGATCCCTTTCGTGAACGGGTCGTGCGCCGTCTGCTCGAGCGCGACCGGCGCGATCCGTCCGTCGTGGAGTCGTGGAAGCCGAGGATCGTCGCCTCCGGAACCGCTGCCGCGAGCCCACCGAGGCCGCCGCCCGTGCAGGCGACCGCGCCTTGCCCGCGTGCGCCCGCTGCGTCAGTAGCCCGGTCCCACACAGCGGAGGCCCCCCGACGGGTCGACGATGCACGTGGCGTCGTCCCACGCGGCCACGTCACGAACGGGTCCCCGAACGGCCGAGTGCGGCTCATCGCCGAAGCAGGCGACTTCCCCGGCGCTCATCGCGCAGACGTGGGCACGCCCCGCTACGAGCTTCGTCGCCGGCGCCGGCAGGTCGTAAGACTGCCCGGGCGATCCACGGCACTCGATTCGACGGTCCCTGGCGACGCACGGCCGATCGTTCGCCATCATCGCCACGAGCGAACACGCATCGACGCCTTCCAGCGCGTCGCGGTTCCAGGCAGCGTGGCCCCAGCACCTGAGGGCGCCATCGCGCACGATGCCACAGCCGCTGCTCACCTCCGGCCCCTCGTCCTCGAAGGATCTCATGTCGACGTCGAGCAGCGACGCAGGGGGAGGAACGTCATTCTTAGGCCCCGACGCGTGGAACCCGAGGCAACCCCAGCGGCGACCATCGCTCGTGATGCCGCAGAATCCTTGCCGATCAGCGGCGGCGATCTTCTTCCAACCGCGCATCGGCACCTGCTCCTCGGCGCCGGCTGCGCAACCCCAGCAGACGAGCTCGCCGCTCGTGCGCACGCCGCACCCCCGATGCGGACTGCCGGAGACAGCGGCGAACGAGCTCCCATCGGGAGGCCGACTTCGGTCGGAGCGCTCGGCGCTCCACTCGCATTCGCCTTGCGGGCCCCAACACCATAGTCGGCGGGATGTGTCGAGCGCGCACCCGCCATCGGTTCCGAGCGACACCGCCTGATGGTCGCCCGCCGGGAGCTCGTGCCGCGGTTGGCTCGGTCGCGTCGCGTGGGTCGGAGCCGCCGCGCCACGGGGCGGCGCGCCGGACGCCACTGCGCTCGGCGCGGCCGTCGTCGCCGGCGCATCGCCACAGCTGCAACCCAGACAGCCGAGCGCGACGAGCACCACCACCAGTGCCGCGAGAAACCGGCTCAGGGCCCTGCGATGGCTCGTCAGTCGTTGCACGCGACGATGCTCGGGCGCGTGGTCTCTCTGGCCGGCGCGGGCGACGAGCCGGCTGACGACGCCGCTACTTCGGCGCTTTCCAGATCTGCGGCGTGTTGGCGAGCGTGGCGAGCATCCACACGGTCGTGGAGTCGATGAGGAGTTCGGTCGCCCGCGGGACGGGGGCGAGCGCGAGCGCCGTCATCGTTCCGCCGTCCACGGACACCTTGCCGAGCACCGGACCGCCTGCGACACCGACGAAGTAGAGCATGCCAGCATCGAGGCCGAGCGCGCTCAGGGTGGTCGCGGGCTCTGCTCCCGTGATCGGCTGCGGAGCGCCGCCCGAGAGCCAGAAGCGCCGGATGGCTGAATCGGCGTGCACGAAATAGAGGCTCGTCGCGTCGAGCTCGAGATCGTAGTAGCCGGACTGCAGGGTGCTGACCGGCAGGACGGAGCTGCCGTCGAGCGGCGCAGCGTAGATGTGGTTCTCCCAGGCGATGTAGTACGTGGTGGCGCCGAGCGCCGGGAACTGTGGCTGGATGGCGGGGATGAACTGGAGCGAGCTGATCGTGCTGACGATACCACTCACGGCCGGGACGCTCTTGAAGTAGCCGCCGTCGCAGAAGTACGCGGTGGTCCCGTCGGCGGTGAGGCCGCCGAACTGGTCGGCGACCGCCACCGCCGCTTCGGCGGAGGCGCCGCCGGCGGCCGGTACGCGGAAGATGGCGCGCTTGCCGGGGGTGCTCGCGGAGTCGCACGTCGCCAGCACCGTGGTGCCGCTCACGGCCACCTCGGCGCAGCCGGTCGCGGTCATCAGGTCGGAGACAGTGCCGTCGCTCTTCGCCACCACCTTGACGCCGCCGCCTAGCGTCGTCGTGTACGCGACGTACAGGTGGCCCGCGTCCTGCGCGACCGCGACCCAGTCCCCGCCGGCAGCGGTCGCCACGACCTCCATCGCGGGCGGTCCGCCCGCCGCGCCGCCGGCACCGCCCGCCGCGCCGCCAGCACCGCCCTGCGCTCCGCCAGAGCCCCCTGCGCCGCCCGGCGCCCCCGCGCTCCCACCGGCGCTCTGTCCGCCCGCCCCGCCGGCCCCGGCGGCAGCGGCGCCGCCCGCCCCGCTTCCCGCGCCTCCTGCGTCCTCGTCACCTCCGCAAGCGTTCCACACCAGCAGCCCGAGCAGAGCTGCTGCGCCGATCGATGACCTCAAGCTCATGGACCCCTCTCGATCACCGGACATCGAAGGCTCGACCACGCGCGCCTCGGCGCCGTGGCACCATCCGGGCGAGAAAACCCTATCTGCGGCGCGTCCGGCTGGCAAGCGGGGGTCCCGCGGGCGCCACTGAGCCGCTCGGAGCAACGCCACGGCCGCGGGCGCGCGAGCGGTGCGGGTGGGGCGACGGCACGGCCAGCGCATGGGGTGGCAAGCATGGCGGATTCCGGTGGCGCGCGTACCGGCCGTTCGGCGCGCGCGGTATCTCACCCTGGCGGCGCGCTCAGCACGTCACGTACGCGGCGCAGGAGGCCATCCGGGGTGAAGGGCTTCGGCAGGAACACGAGCCCCGCGTCGAGGACGCCGTGGTGCACGATGGCGTTCTCCGTGTAGCCCGAAAGGTAGAGCACCCGGAGCGCCGGCTGCTCCTCGGCGACCTTCACCGCCAGCTCCCGGCCTCCCATCTGCGGCATCACGACGTCGGTGATCAGCAGATCGACCCGCTCGTCCAGGGTCTTGAGCTTCAGCAGGGCCTCCACGCCGTTGCTCGCCTCGAAGACGGTGTAGCCGCCGGCGCGGAGCGTGCGAACCATGACCGCGCGCACGGGTGCCTCGTCCTCCACGACCAGCAGCCGCTCGGTGCCGCCCAGGGGGCGCGCCGAGGGGCGACGCGCGGGCAGGGGCTGCGCGTCGCCCAAGGCGCGCGGCAGGTAGATCTTGAAGGTCGTACCTTGCCCCGGCTCGCTGTAGACCCAGATGTGGCCGCGGCATTGCCTGACGATCCCGTAGACGGTGGACAATCCCAGGCCGCTGCCGCGGCCCACGGGCTTGGTCGTGAAGAAGGGCTCGAAGATGCGCGCGCGCACGGCCTCGCTCATGCCCTCGCCGGTGTCACTCACGGCCAACCGCACGTAGTCGCCGGAGGTCACGTCGGGGTGCTCGCGGGCGTAGGCCTCGTCGAGCTGGACGTTTTCGGTCTCGATGGTGACCTTGCCGCCCCGGGGCATCGCGTCGCGAGCGTTCACGACCAGGTTGAGCAGTACCTGCTCGAGTTGGCAGGGATCCACCTCCACCAACCAGAGCCCCTCGCCGCGAACGGTCTCGATCTGCATGTCCTCGCCGAGCAGGCGCGCGAGCATCTTGCGCAGATTGCCGAGCAACTCGTCGAGATCCACCCGCATGGGCGCGATCACCTGCCGGCGCGAGAAGGCGAGAAGCTGGTGGACCAGGTCCGCCGCGCGGTTCGCGGCTGCGCGGATCTCGTCCAGGTCCGCGGCGAGCGCCGAGCCCGGCGGTGCCGCCTCATGGACGAACTCCGTGTAGCTGATGATGACCGCGAGCACGTTGTTGAAGTCGTGGGCGATCCCCCCGGCGAGCTTGCCCACCGCCTCCATCCGCTGGGTGGCGCGTAGGCGCTCCTCGTAGCGGTGCCTCTCCGTGAGGTCGCGCAGCACCACGACCTGGCCGGGTTCGTCGTGGTCGAGCGAAGCTGCGCGGCATTCGAGCGGGAACTCGGTCCCGTCGCGACGGGACCCGCGGTGGGCGGCCAGCGAATCGCCGGCGGCGACCGGCCGGCAAAGCTCGGTCGTGTCCCGACCCTCGAGGGGCCGCCCGAACATCTGCTCGGCGGCGGCGTTGCCATAGAGAACCTTGCCCGCACGATCCACGAGCAGCATCCCGTCGGGGGCGGCATCGAGCGCTCGATGGAAGACGCGCTGTTGCCGCTCGAATTCGCGCTGGGACAGGCAGTGGTGGCGCAGGAGCAGCGCGAACAGCCAGATGCCGAGGACCGTGACCCCGCGGTTGAAGAGCGCGGTCTCCGCGGGAACCCCACCCGCGCCGAGCACGATGTCGAGAATCGTCGCCACCGTGCAGACGGCCGCATGCGCGGGCGCGTGCCAGGCGACCCGGGAAGGCAAGAGCGCCGCCGCGCTCGGCAGGTACAGCACGCCCACCGCGAAGCCGAGCGGGACGGCCAGGTCGCCCGCGAAGACGAGCGCCACCAGCAAGCCGGCGTGAACGAGTGGACGATGTGCAGAGGCTCGCAAGGTTTCCCCCAAGCTCGCATTGTAGGGGTTGGCGCCACGCGTCCGCAACAGCATCGATGACGGACTCTCGCTGCGCATGCCCGCTGCTCGTGTGTCTACTCCCTCGCGGGCGCGCGCCGGGGTCGCTGAGCCCGCGGCGCGTCCGCGGTGCGTCCGCCGCCCGCCCCGCCCGCGCCGCTCGCTGCCCGGTCACCCGAACGCCCCGCGCAGGGTCGCGCTCCCGATCTCCGCGAGGAACACGCCGTCGGGGGCGAGCGCGGAGCGCGCCGGGCCGCGGCTCGTGGGCCGCCGGGGGTCAGCGCTCGCTCGCGGGCGCGTCGACCGGGTCGGGCGCGTAGACCGTGAGCACCAGCCGCACCCCGAGCGCCGCCATGCGCGCCAGGGTCGGCGGGCCCATGAGAAACTCCGCGGCCTCTGGGCCGGTGGCCGCCTGGATGCCGACGTTGAAGTCCCGCAGCGAGGCGCGGTCCCACCACGCTCGGGCCGCGGCGGGTAGGAGCTCGAGCACGGTGCAGAGGTCGACAGCCGTCGCCTCGAGATCGCGGCCAACCCGAGACAGCTCAAGGCACACGAGGTGCGGCGGCGCGCGGTCGCTGCGCAGCACGAGGACGCGCTCGTCGAGCGCCGCGAGGAACGGCTCGGGATCCTCCGCGGCCTCGACGTCCAGATCCACGTTGAGGAAGTACGACATGTTCGAGGAACCTCGCGCTAGTCCTCGTCCTGCAGGAGATGCTGCCAGTAGCGCTCCGGAGCGTCGAGGATCCCTTTCGTGATCTGGTAGTGCGCCGTCTGCTCGAGCGCGACCGGCGCGATCCGGCCGTCGTCGAAGCCGAGGATCGTCGCGTCCGGAAAGGTCAGGAGGATCGGAGAGTGGGTCGCGACGACGAACTGCACGTCGCCGCCCGCGACGAGTTTTGCCATGTGGGCGAGGAGCGTGAGCTGGCGCTGGGCCGAGAGCGCGGACTCCGGCTCGTCCATGAGGACGATGCCGGGGCGCCCCCAGCCGAGAAAGACCTCGAGGAACGCCTCGCCGTGGGAGCGCATGTGCAGGGAGCGACCGCCGTAGCGCGCATAGGGGTCGCCGAGGAAGTCGGGATCCTGTCCGCGCTGCTCGAGGAGCGAGGCGAAGTGCGCCAGGAACTCGGCACGGAAGAAGTAGCCGTCGCGCGGCGTGCGCGCGAACGAGGCGCGAAGGGCTGGGGCGAGCTCGCTCCGCCGGTGGGGAGCATGCGCGTCCGAGAGCTCGTTTCGGCTGCCACCCGCCACCGGCAACCGGCAGAGCTCGGCGATCGCTTCGACGAGCGTGGACTTGCCGGAGCCGTTCTCACCGACGAAGAACGTCACCGCGGTACCGAACGCCAGGTCGAGATCCCGCACGAAGGGCAGGTCAAACGGAAAGCCCGCGTCGGCGGGCACCTTCTCAGGCCGAAGGCTGAGCCTTCGTAGATAGGGAGCCGGTCCCATGGCGTCAGCCCCGCGCCTCCGGGTGCGGGTGCGCGACGAGGTCGGCCGGGATCGGGAGACGGGAGCGCACGGTGCTCGCCCGAGGATACGCGCATCGCGCGGGGAAGCGCTCATGATGGGGGCGCAGCTCCAGGCGTCGATGGCGCCGGCGAAGGCGGCGAGCGCGGGCGACGACCGCCCCGCCTCGACGAGCTCGAGGCAGAGATGCGTGGCGACCCGTGCGCCGGGCGCCCGTAGGCGGCGCGCGCGCCGACGCCGCGAGCGAGGCCTGCGAACGTGCGCGCGCGAAGTCGTGCGCGGGCGCGAGGGGTAGCGGGTCGGGTAAGCGTTGTGGCCGCGTCCTACCCGCGCGACCACCCATCCGCCCCCGGCTCGGAACGCCCCGCGAGTCGAGCAGACCGCTCACGCCGCCGCGTCCCGCGCCAGCATCGTGACCTCCTTCTCGCCAGGCACGTGGGCCACGTCCCCCACGCGGCGGAAGCCTAGCCGCTCGTGGAAGGCGAGCGAGGCCGGGTTCGGGGGCACGAGGTTCACCTCGCAGGTGACGAGCCCGAGGGACCGCTCCCGGGCCACCGCGAGCACGCGGTCGTGGAGCAGGCGCCCGAGCCCGAGCCCACGGTCCCGCGCCGCCACCGCGATGCGATCC
The DNA here is from genome assembly GCA_020848455.1 of Polyangiaceae bacterium. Classification (GTDB taxonomy): domain Bacteria; phylum Myxococcota_A; class Polyangia; order Polyangiales; family Polyangiaceae; genus JACRDA01. Next base: position 4,382 of record JADLAB010000617.1, on the reverse strand, counting down.
ACGTACAAGAAGCGCTCGTACCGCTCGCAGAACCAGCGAAAGTTCGGGCTGCCGTAGCTGGCCGACCGCTCCAGCGCGATGACGAAGCCCGTCACGCCGGCCTCGTCGCGCATCACCGCCGCCTCCGTGGCCTCGCCGACCAGGTGGGCGAGCTCGGTGCGGGTCACCTCGCCCACGTGCGGCGTGCAGGCGGCATTGAGGGCGAGCACCTCGTCGAAGTCGGCGGGCACCAGGCGGGAGAGCGACATGACGTGGCTCTATACCGCAACGGCGCAACGGCGGCGCCGGCGCGCGGAACGTGGGGGCAGGCGTCCTGTGCGCGACCCCCCCGCGCACGGGAACAGGCGCGAGAGCCGAGCATCGGCCGTGCTAGGTTCGACCTAGAGGGGTCTTCGATGCCATCGCTGCTGCTCGTTTTCGTTCTTCTCTCCGCTTGCGCGACGCCGCGACCGACCCCCGCTGCCGCGAGCCCGCCGAAGCCGCCGCCCGTGCGCTGCGAGTACGACGCCCCGCCGCGCGAGTGCGCCCGCCAACTCGAGTACCTGCGCACCTGCCCGGACGCCGCCTTGCCCCCCTACTGGTCCAAGCTCGGTCCGGGCCTGGACTTTCGCGACGCGAGTCCGCCGACCCAAGCCTGGGCTCACCTCCACGCGCCCGTCTCCGACGCCGTCCTGGAGCGGCTGCATGCACTCGTCACGTCGGTCAGCACGTACGGGGGCGGCAACGTGATCTACGTGACGGCCACCGCGCCCATGCTCCTGTGCGTCGCTGCCGATACGGCGGTCGAACGGATGGAAGCGCCGAGCCAGAGCCTGGGGCCTAACATCAGCCGGCGGCCACGCCGCGGGGCGTGCCATCGGAGGTGACTTGTTCGTGCAGACGGAGTCCGGAGAGTTCTCGCGCAATGTCGCCAAGACGCAACGGGGGGACCGCGCAATGGCGGCACCATCACCCGGCCTGCTCAACCTGCTCAGGATGGCGTCCACACCAGCGGACCCGCCTGCGCCCGACCGAGAGACCGAGCCCGGCCCCGGCGACGCGCTCGCGGTCCGCGCGCATCCCCGCTGCCCGAGCTGCAAGACGGGCACACTGGGCCTCGTCGCCCGTCTGTCGGCGGCGCAATGCCGCGCGTGGGCAGCCCGACAGCCACGACACGACCGGCCGACCCACCACGTCCGCGCCCCACCGTGAGCCGCGCATGAGAGTCGTCACCGCCGTCGCATCCGCCCACGCCTCAGCCACACGCTGCTCCATGAAGCAGTCGACCCCAAGCTCGATCGTCCCGGGCTGCTCGGCGCGGTCGAGCAGCGCTCGCATGCCTACCGGCATTGCCGTCGGCAGGCAGCCGCGACCGCATGAGAGCGTTCCTGCAATCATGCTAACCGAATCACGCATGAAGTGCGGTCGTCCTCCTCGACGCGCCCAGCGGGCTTCCGAAGTGAGATCTCGAAAGACATGTCGGCCGATTCGGCGCCGCTCAACGGCTTGGCAATCAGCCGCACCGCGATGCGGTGTCGGCTGCATTGCCTTGTGGCACGGCTACTTCTTCGGGACGCGCTGTAGCAGTCTCACGCTCGCGTGAATTGTCGCTAGGTAGTAGTAGAAGAGCCAGCTGTAGAAGATAGGCTTGTCGTAATCGGTCCTCTGGTCCGAGCGGTGGTGCCGAATGCCGAAGTTGTTTGCGATGTTGAACAGCTCTGCCTCGTCAGCCTTCGTGAGGACGCTCCTGAGCTTCGGCCTCAGGTACTCCAGCACATCGACAAGATCGCGCACAGCGTCACGGCGCTCGTCCATCGACGCCCTGTACCGCCTGAACTTGGTTCGCGCAGCGGCGACGCGGGCATCAATGTTGTCGGGGTCGATACTGGGAAGCGGCGCCTCAAAGAGCCCCTCGAGTCCGGCGTCGGCGAGCCCGAGGATCTCGCCCTCCGCCGAGAGCTCGTATCCGTTCTCGTACAGTGCCAGGACCTTGTTGACGCGGTCGCGAAACTCGATGCGTCCAGGTTCACGCTTGAACGTTCCGCAGTGCCAGCCGCAGTCGCCGTAGCTGTGGTAATAACGCTCCTCAGGCTTCGAGCAATGCTCGTACAGAAACTCGATGATGTCGAAGAGGTCGTCCTCCGAGTAGGCGTCGATCGTGGTTTCAATGGGGGTCAGATTCCTCTTGCGTAGCTCGAGCAAGAGGGTGCCGGCCAGGTCATGGCCGAGGCGTCCCGCAACGAACCCGCGCTCCACGCAGTGGTAGCCGAGCGCCTCCTGGAAGTAGCCCTCGTGCTCGAAGTGCGCGAACAGCGTCCGAAAGAGGTCGCGAAGGGTCGACAGGTCGAATTGCGCTGCCAGCGGATTCTTGCCCGTGCGTATCGAGTAGTAGGGCTTGGTTCGCATGCAGACTCCTCACAGTACCATGAGAGGGCGGTGGCGGGGTTGAGATCGGGCGGGCATCCCGCGGCACCGGAACGCGTGGCGGGCTCGTCCGCCTAGCTAGCGACTGGTCGATGGGCCGCGCGCGCCGTAGGAGTGCGTCGGATCCATCGACTTGTTGGGCGCGCGAGTCGGTGCGGTCGGCGCGAGACGCATGATCTGCGTCATTTTGGAAGAAGCTTCACCCACGGGCGTCGCTCGTTGATGGCGAGATCAACCTTCCTGTTCAGAAGGCCGACGAGATCGGCGTCGCGCTCCGTGAGCTTCACGATTTCCTCAAGCGATGCGAGAATGACTAGCTTCTGCTGCAGCGCGTCGCGACAAAGACGCACGGCAGCCTCAGTGTATTCGCTGGCAGAAATGAAGAGCGCGCGCGATTCTGCCCGTTGGTAAACGCGAACGAGGTGAGGTGATATCTCGTTGACGCCGACCGGCTCGTTAAGCCACTTCATCTCGACGAAGTAGGCGGCATTGGAGAGTTCGATGACGCCGTCGATCTGCTCGACCTCGCGCCCGGTTGCACCTGAGCGGAGGCTGAACGATTCGCGAAGCGAAATGCCGTGGTGTCGAAACAGGGCGTTCAGAACGCCCTCGAGTGCCTTTCCCCGGCGCTGCGGATTGGGCTCCAGGAAGAGCGCCGCCAAGTTACGCCGGATCGCATCGGCCGCACGCTGCCGAGCAGCCCGCTCGCTCGTCCGGGCCTCGGCGGCAGCACTGTGGGCGGCGCGCGCACGGTCGTGCTCGATCTTCATGCGTGTGAACGCGTCTTTGACGCCGACCAGGCTGCGGATCTCGGCGACCAGGCCCTTCGCGCGAAGTTGGTCCTTCGGCCAGCACGTAGAGAAGTCGTCGAACTCCGTCACACGCCGCACGACCTCGCGGCGTTGCCGGAGCCACCGGTCGCCGCCGCTGTTCAGCAGGGTGATGAGCTCGCGGGTGATCTCGTACTTGTTGATCTCGGCGGGGGCGGCGTGAACCGTCGCCGCGACATCTGGGAATTCGTGCTCCGGGAAGCCCGCGCCGACGAAGAAGAGGACGACATCGCGCTTCGACCGACACAACAGCGGGATGGTGTCGATCAGAAGCTGGGTCAGTTGCGGCGGGTAGTGGAAGACGACTGGGTCGGACACGTGCAAGCTCGCGCGGCTGGGCGACGTTGGCGGGGTGGTTCTACTCTACAGCCCGGGATGACCGCGAGGAAGCCCCCGCTCTGCGACCCGGCCGGCCCACGACCTCGAGATCGCTCCGCTCGACGTGCGCGATCCAGACTGTCGGGTCGCGCGGGATGGAGGGCTACTGCGGCCTCCCTGGAGGCCTAGGTCGCGGGCGATGGAGGCAGAGGTCGCCGGTGATGCACGAAGGGGTCGCGGGCGATGGAGGCAGAGGTCGCGGGCGATGGAGGCAGAGGTCGCGGGCGATGGGCGATCGGGTCGCGGGCGATGGACGATCGGGTCGCGGGCGATGGACGATCGGGGCCCCGGCGGTGGACGATCGGGTCGCGGGCGGTGGACGATGGCGGCGCGGGCGATGGACGATGGGGGCGCCGGCGGTGGGCGATGGGGTCGCGGGCGATGGACGATCAGGTCGCGGGCATGCGCCGATGCCGCCTGTAAGGACGCGTAAGAACACGAGCATAGCCGCGCCGCGGCCCTGTCGCCTGTCTAGCGCGCTGCGTCATGGCATGGGTGGCCCTGTGCGTGGTCTGCCGTCCAGACGCCCACCCGGCGGCGCGCGCTTCACAACCGCCCGGCGCTGGTGTAAGTCGACCAAGCACCGTTCGAAGGAGGTGGTACGCTTGGCCGTCGACATGAAGTTGGTCCGGAAGGGTCGCGGCGAGCCGCGCGCGGCGTTGGCGGAACAGGCGCGCGTGCTCGCGGGCCTCGCGAAGCAGCACGTCACCGAGCTCGACAAGGCCGGGTGGAAACCCGCGAAGCAGGCCGCGCTCGAGGCGGGCATCACCG
>JADLAB010000616.1 GCA_020848455.1 Polyangiaceae bacterium | reverse complement strand
GCCGGCGGCGGCGGCGCGGTGCGCGCCGCGTTCGGATCCACCACGGCGACCTTGGCCGTGGGCGGCGGCACGGGGGCCGTCACGGGAGGCGCGGCCGTTTCCGCCGTCGCGGGCGGCGTGGCGCTCGCGCTCGCGGCGGGCTCGGACGACGTCGCGGCCTCGCTCGTCGTCGCGGCGGAGGTCGTCGTGGGCTGCGCCTCGGTCGGTGGGCTCGCGACCGCTGCGCGGGCGTCGGGGCTCGCCGTGTCGGGGCTCGAGCCGCTCGCGGTCGTCGCGGCGCCGCCCGGGCCGGTCATCGCGATGCCGGCGATCGCGGTCACGGCCACGGCCGCGACACCGACCGCGACGAGGACCGCGAACATCTGCCGGCGCTTCGCCGCGGCCTGGCCCGCGGGCGCCACGCCGCCCGGCGGCGTCGGGGTCGTCGTGGGCAGGATCCACTCGCGCTGGCCAGCGGAAGGGGAGAGTGCCCCCGAGTCGAGCGGCGCCAGCGGCTGCGCGACCAGGCCCGGCACGGGCGTCACGGGCATCGGGGTGATGCCGACCTCGGGCGCCTTCGGCCGCGTGCTCGGCTTCGGCTGGGCGATCATCGTGACCGCCTCGAGCGCCACCGCGGCGGGTGCGCCCGGCGGCGGCGGGAGCGGCGGCTGCACGACCATCGTCCCTCCGAGGGTCTGGTTGCCGGTGTGCAACCACACGCTCAGCGTGTCGCGGAACTCGGCCGCCGTCTGGAAGCGCTGGTCCGGCTCGCGCGACATCGCGCGGCGGACGATGCGGCTGAAGTTGGCGTCGAGGTTCGGGACGAACTGCTCGGGGGGCGGCGGCGTCTCGAGCACGATCTTGAAGATGAGCTCGTTGAAGGTGCCGGCGTGGAAGGGCACCTGGCCGGTGATGCACTGGTAGAGGATGACGCCGACGGCGTAGAGGTCGCTGCGGTGGTCGACGTCGCGTGCGCCCTTGGCCTGCTCGGGCGACATGTAGAAGGGCGTGCCCACGACGGCGCCGGTGCGCGTCATGTTGAAGCCCTCCTCGGTGTTGAGCGGGTTGAACTTCGACACGCCGAAATCGAGGATCTTCACGAACTCGCCGCGACCCTGCTTCGGGTCGAGGAGGAAGATGTTGTCGGGCTTGAGGTCGCGATGGATGATGCGCGCCTCGTGGGCGGCCTCGAGCCCCGTGAGCAGCTGCTGGATCACCGGCACGACGTCGCGCGGCATGAGCCGGCCGTGCGTGCGGATGCGCTGCCCGAGGGTCATGCCCTCGAGGAACTCCATCACCATGTAGTAGCTGCCGTCGGCGAGCGAGCCGAGGTCGAGGACCTCGACGATGTGCTCGGAGCCGATGCGGCCGGCGGCCTGCGCCTCGCGCTCGAAGCGCTGGACGGTGTCGCCCTTCTGCGCGATGCCCGCGTGCAGCACCTTGATGGCGACGCGGCGGTGGATGCGGACGTTGTCGCCCTCGTACACCGCTCCCATCGCACCGCTGCCGATCTCGCGGATGATGCGGTACTTTCCGTCGATGACCTCGCCGGTCTCGAGTGCCATAGGGTCGTAGGTTCTCGCTCTCGAGCTGGCGCGGCGCGCACAGCGTTCTCGTAAGCTAGCACGGCGCCGCCCGTCGCTCGACGCTTCTCGTGGCCTCCGGGTGGCATGGATGGGTACGGCGCTCGGCCCCGTTCGAGCCCGCGCGGGGCGCCGCGATCGTGCCCGGGCGCGCGAAACTTGCCCGCGCGCGCCCGCCGCGCCGACAACCCGAGCATGCGCTTCGGCATCGACCGCCTGTCCACATGTGGGGCGTTGTGCGCGCGCCTGCGCGGCGCGCGCGTCGGCGTGCTCTGCCACGCGGCGAGCGTCGACTCCGACCTCGTCCACCTGCGCACCGCTCTCGGCGCGCTCGGCATCGCGCCCCGGCTCTGGCTCGCGCCCGAGCACGGCCTGGCGGGCGCGGCGCAGGACATGGCCACCATCGGCGACGCCCGCGACCGCACGGGCGCGCCCGTCGTGAGCCTCTACGGCAGCCGCTTCGAGGATCTGTCGCCGCGCCCCGAGCACCTCGCCGAGCTCGACGTGCTCCTCATCGACCTGTGCGACGTCGGGTCGCGCTACTACACCTTCGTGTGGACGGCCCTGCTCGCGCTCCGTGCCTGCGCGCGGGCGCCCGCGCCGGTGCACGTCGTCGTGCTCGACCGCCCGAACCCGCTCGGCGGGGTGGCCTTCGAGGGGCGCACGCAGGCCCCGGGCTTCTGCTCCTTCGTCGGCCTCGAGCCTTTGCCCGTGCGTCACGGCCTCACCGTCGGCGAGCTCCTCGTGCACTTCGCGCGGCGCGACGGCCTGCCGCTCGGGCCCGACGGCGCGCTCTCGGTCGTGCCGGTCGAGGGGTGGTCGCGCGCGAGCCTGGCCCACGACTGGGGCCGGCCCTTCGTGCTGCCGTCGCCGAACATGCCGACGCCCGACACCGCGCTCGTGTACCCGGGCGGCTGCCTGCTCGAGGGCACGAACCTCTCCGAGGGGCGCGGCCACACGCGCCCCTTCGAGGTCTTCGGCGCACCGTGGCTCGACGGCGAGGCGCTCGCGCGCGATTTTCACGCGCTCGGCCTGCCCGGCTGCCGCGCGCGGCCGCTCGAGTTCCAGCCGACCTTTCACAAGCACGCCGGCCTCGTGTGCGGCGGCATCGAGCTGCACCCCACCTGCCGCGAGGCGTTCCGCCCGGTCGCGAGCTACGTGGCGCTCATCGCGCTCGCGGCCCGCCAGAGCCCCGCGCACTTTCGCTTCCGCACCGAGCGCTACGAGTTCGTGGACGACATCCCGGCCTTCGATCTGCTCACGGGCTCGGAGGAGGCGCGCGCGGCCATCCTGCGCGGCGACGAGCCGCTCGCCATCGCCGAGTCGACGAGCGCCTTCGACCCCGGCCACGCCGAGCTCGTGCGCGCCGCGAGCGCGCTCGCCGCGACGGCCGCGTGGTAGCCGTCCGCCCGGCTCGGGTGCCGACGCTCACTCCGTCTTCGTCAAGAGCTCGTACGCCCCGAGCGTGAGGAAGTCGGGGAGCGAGCTCGTGTCGGTCGCGATGCGCACGAAGAGCTCGCGCGCCTCGGCGTAGCGCCCGCCCGCGAAGGCCTCGGGGCCGACCTCGCGCCCGACGACCGCGAGCTCCTCCTCGACCGCCCGCGCGACGCGCTCGGCCGTCACGGGCACGCCGTCGTCGGTCTTCGCGCCGTGCTTCAGCCACTGCCAGAGCTGCGTGCGGCTGATCTCGGCCGTCGCCGCGTCCTCCATGAGGTTGTAGAGCGGCACGCAGCCGTTGCCGCGGAGCCACGCCTCGAGGTAGCGGATGCCGACCCGGATGTTGTGCCTGAGGCCGGCGTCGGTGCGCTTGCCCGTCGGCACGGACAGCAGATCCTCCGCGGTCACGTGCACGTCCTGGCGCAGCCGCGCGAGCTGGTTCTTGCCCGGCATGTGCGCGCGGAACACCTCCATCGCGATCGGCACGAGGCCCGGATGCGCGACCCAGGTGCCGTCGTGGCCGTCCTCGACCTCGCGCAGCTTGTCCGCGCGCACCTTCGCGAGGGCCGCCTCGTTCGCCGCGGGGTCGCCCTTGATGGGGATCTGCGCCGCCATGCCGCCCATCGCGAAGGCGCCGCGCCGGTGGCAGGTCTGGATGAGAAGCTGCGTGTAGGCGCGCATGAAGGGCTGCGTCATCGTGACCTCGCTCCGGTCCGGCAGGACGCACTTCGGGTCGGCGCGCAGCGTCTTGATGAAGCTGAAGATGTAGTCCCAGCGCCCGCAGTTGAGGCCCGCGGCGTGGTCGCGCAGCTCGTAGAGGATCTCGTCCATCTCGAAGGCGCCGTGCAGGGTCTCGATGAGCGCCGTCATCTTGATGGTGCCGACCGGCACGCCGAGGGCCGTCTCCGCCGCGACGAACACCTCGTTCCAGAGCCGCGCCTCGAGGTGGCTCTGCATCTTCGGCAGGTAGAAGTACGGGCCGGTGCCCTTCGCGCGCAGGGCGGCCACGTTGTGGAAGAAGTACAGGCCGAAGTCGAAGAGGCAGCCCGGCACGGGTGCGCCGTCGCGCGTCACGTGCGCCTCGGGCAGGTGCAGGCCGCGCGGCCGCACGAGCAGCACGGCCGGGCGCGGCCCGAGCGCGTAGCGCTTGCCGCTCTCCGGATCCTGGTAGGCGATGGTGCCGCGGACGGCGTCGCGCAGGTTGACCTGGCCCTCGACGACGTTCTGCCAGCTCGGCGCGAGCGAGTCCTCGAAGTCGGCCATGAACACGTTCGCGCCGCTGTTCAGGGCGTTGATGATCATCTTGCGGTCGACCGGCCCGGTGATCTCGACCGTGCGCTCGCACAGATCCGCCGGCAGCTCGCCCACGCGCCAGTCGCCGCGCCGCACGCTCTCCGTCTCGGGCAGAAAGCGGGGCCGCTCGCCCGCGTCGTAGCGCGCGGCCACCTGCCTCCGCCCGAGGAGCAGCTCGCCGATGCGCGGCGCGAAGCGCGCGACCAGCATCTCGACGAAGGCGAGCGCCTCGTCGGTGAGGATGTCCTTCGCCCCGGCGACCTGCGACTCTCGGACCTTGAGACTCATGGATGACGCTCCGCGTTAGACGTGCCGTACGTTGACGTCGGCCGGGCGGCCCGTCAACCGCCCGGTGCCGCACCCGCCGCGCGCCGGGCGCCGCCGGCCGTTCATTTGACCTCCCGGCCGAGGCGGCTAACCTCCACCGCGTCCATGCGCATCTCCGCCTCCTTCCGACTCTCGCGCGGCGCGGCTCCGGTCGCCCGCGCGCTCCCGCTCGCGGTCCTCGTCGTCGCCCTCGGCGCGTGTGCGGGGCAGCCCGCCTCGACTCCGACGTCGGCGACGACGGCCGTCGCGACCTCGCCCACGAGCACGGCGCCCGAGCCGGGAGCGACCACCGCGACGGTGGGCTCCGACCCGGCGCCGTCCGGCTCGGGTCTCGCCCCCGCCGCGCCGACGGCGAGTGCGGGAGCGGGCGCGGCCTCGACCGCGGCAGCGGGCGTCGTGCCCGCGAGCTTCCCGGCCGCGGCGGAGTGGGAGGGCGCACCCGTCGCCGACGTCGACGGCGCGAAGGAGCTCGGCTGCGACGCGCGCGCGAAGGGCGACTGGCTCCGCATCGTGTGCCGGGGCTTCAACTACACGGGCGCCGTCCCGACCGACGTCGTGGTCGAGCCGGGGCCGGGTGCCGAGCGCGCCTTCCGTCTGCCGGCGGAGCCGGGCGCGGTCGCGCTCGGCGTGCAGTACGTCGCGGGCACCGCCGTCACGGCGCGCATCCTGTGGGGCGTGCCCGACCAGCGGCGCTTCGCGCACACCCTCACGCTCGGCTGGCCCGACGGCAAGCCGCGCCCCGCGACCCTCGGCAAGCTCTCTGACCCGCCGAAGAAGGGCCCCGACCCGAAGCTCGCCGACTCGATCTGCAAGTGCGAAAAGGAGCAGTTCGGCGACTCACACGACTGCAGCGACGTCTTCGACCCGAACCGCTGGGTGCCCGAGTGCGTGCGCACCTTCATCACGCAGCGCCATTGCCAGGTGCTCAACTCCTGCCAGGAGATCGAGATGAACGGCAAGGGCACCTGCATGCGCGACGAGGCGCACTACGGCTTCACCGCGATGGCGCGCTGCGGCCTGAAGTGCAACCCGAAGAAGCCCGAGTGCCCGGAGGGCAAGACCTGCCTCGGCGCCCGCGAGCAGAAGAGCAACGACTCGTGGGTGTGTCAGTAGGGGGCGCTCGCCCTTCCGGGCACGCGGCCCGGTCGGGCGTCAGGGCGCGTCGCCGCTCCACAGCCGACCCTGCCCCGTCGCCTCGGTGACGGCGAGCCACAGGCCGCCGTCGGGGTTCACGCGCTTGCGACCGCCGGCCACGACCGACAGGGGCACGTGCGTGAACACGCCGTGGATGCGGCCGACGACCATGTCGGTCTTGCCGGCCATACCCGCGTGGACGGCGTTGCGCGCGAGCGAATCGCAGAAGATGCTGTCGCTCGCGTTCGCGGGCACGCTGCGGATCATGTAGCTCGGGTCGATGTACTTCACGGTGGCGCGCACGCCGCGGCTCTTGAGGTGGCCCGTGACGAGGTCGCGCAGGTACGGCCCGATGTCGGCCTCGGCGGACGCGTAGCGCACGTTGCCCGAGGCGTCGCGCTCGGCGGCGCCGCTCGCGAGCGCGGCGCCGCAGCCCTCGGCCACGACGATGACCGCGTGCTGCCGCTCGGCGAGGCGCTTCTCGAGCGCCGAAAGGAGGCCCGCGGGGCCCTCGAGGTCGAAGCGCACCTCGGGCACGAGGCAGAAGTTCACCTCGCGGCTCGCGATGGTCGCGGCAGCGGCGATGAAGCCGGCGTCGCGCCCCATGAGCTTCACGATGCCGACGCCGTTGTAGGCACCGAGCGCCTCGGTGTGGGCGGCGTCGATGGCGGTCCGCGCGACCTCGACCGCGGTGTCGAAGCCGAAGGTCCGGTCCACGAGCTCGACGTCGTTGTCGATGGTCTTCGGCACGCCGACGACCGCGATGGGCGCCCCGCGGCGCGCGATCTCCTCGGCGATGGCGTGCGCGCCACGCAGCGTGCCGTCGCCGCCGATCGTGAAGAGGACGTCGACGCCCTCGCGCACGAGCGTGTCCACCATGACGGGCACCTCGCGCTTGCCGCGCGACAGGCCGAGCACGCTGCCGCCGTGCCGGTGGATGTGCGTCACGTCGCCCGGCCCGAGCGGGATGGGCGGGGCGCCGGTGCTCGGGTCGAGCCCCTCGTAGCCGTACCGGAAGCCGAGGACGCTCGCGACGCGGTACTTGTGGTGGAGCTCGAGCACCATCGAGCGGAGCACGTTGTTGAGCCCGGGGCACAGGCCGCCGCACGTGACGAGAGCGGCGCGCGCCTTCCGGGGCTCGAAGTAGATGTGCTCACGCGGGCCGGCCTTCTCGAACAGCACCGGCGCGCCCAAGGCCACGTCGGCGCGCGTCTCGACGTCGTAGAGCACGCGCGCGTCGTCGGTCACGTAGTCCGCGATGTCGTCGCCGGGCGTCGTCGACAGGCCGAGCGGGGAGGGCACCGTCGCCGGGCCGAGCGTCGCCACCGTGAGATCTTGCTGCACGAAGGGCAGGGGCGGAATCGTCTGCATGACGAACCGAGCTACTTACATACCTGCCCGAGGGTGTCGAGCGTCGGGCGACCCGCGGCGACCCGGCGATCGACTCGAGCGCCGGGCGACGCGGCTACCTGCACACCTGCTCGATCGACTCGCGCGCCTGGCGATGCGGCTACTTGCACACCTGCTTGATCGACTCGAGCGCCTGGCGACACGCGCTCGCGAGCGAGTCGCGGACGGTGGCGGCCCCCCCCGAGCGCATCGCCTCGCGATAGCTCTGCCGCATCTGCTGGGCGGCCTGGCGGAGCTGGTCGCGCGTCGACTCGGGCGCGCCCGGGCAGGTCTCCATGGCGTGGACGAGCGCGTCGCACTCGTCGACGCCGGTGCCCGATTCCTGGCCCCGCGTCCCGGTGCCGCCGCCGCCGTCGTGGCCCGGCGCAGGCCCGCGCGTGACGAGCGCCTCGAGCACGGACTCGGCCTCGGAGCGGCTCCGTGCGACGACCGCGAGCGACGCACCCCCGTCGCGCAGGACGGCCCCGCTCCGCGCGAGCGCCGCCACGTCCGCTAGCTCGAGGCTCGCGCCGAGCTCGCCGCCGCGCGCCGGCACGAAGAACACGGTGAGCGCGTCGCCGTCGCGGCCCCCCGGACCAGCCTCGACCCTGCTGCGGCTCGCCTCGAAGGCGCGCGCGCGCGAGGACTCTCCGAGCCGGCGCTCGCGCTTCACCTCGAAGCCCGCCGCGCCGAGCGCCCGGCGCACGTCGCTCGCCGACGCGCTCGCGAGGCTCTCGGTCCCGATGCGCGCGCCCGCGCCACCCGGGCCGAGCCCACCACCCGGGCCGAGCCCACCACCCGGGCCGAGCCCACCACCCGGGCCGAGCCCACCACCCGGGCCGAGCCCACCACCCGGCCCGAGCCCACCACCCGGGCCGAGCTGCGCGCCCGCGCCCGCATCTTCGTCCGCGGGTGGCGCCCGACGCGAGCGGCCGCACGCCGCGACCCCGACGCCCGCGACGCCCGCGACGCCCGCGACGCTCGCCGCGAGCAGCATGACGTGGAGCGCACGCTTCACGACCGACCCCACGGGCACCACCGACCTCGTCCCGACGTGCCGCCGGCGCCGGCTAGCGGTCGGCCTCCGAATTCGAGCTCGAGCCCACGACCGCAACGTAGCACGGGGTCGAAGGCCCGGACGCTGCGCGGAGCGGCGGGGTCGTGCCCCGCAGGCCGGGGGCGGGAGAGGGCGCGGGAACGGGAGCGCGAGAGGGTGCGCGAGAGGGAGCGGGCGCGGGTGCGGGCGCGGGCGCGGGCGCGGGCGCGGGTGCGCGAGAGGGTGCGGGTGCGGGCGCGGGAGCGGGTGCGCGCGCGGGTGCGCGAGAGGGTGCGGGCGCGGGTGCGCGAGCGGGCGGGGGAGCGGGAGCGACAGAAGTGGCGTGACTTCCGGGAAGACAGGGGGTTTGTGTCGCTGTCG
>JADLAB010000615.1 GCA_020848455.1 Polyangiaceae bacterium | reverse complement strand
GAGGGCTCCGCGCCGACCTGCGCGACCTGCCACATGCCGCGCAAGCGTCTCGACGCGCACACCAACCCCTACACGGATCACGCTCTGTCGGTCGGCATCGCGTACGGTCCGGTCGGCGGGCAGCCCTCGCACCGCAGCCTGCGGCGCGGCGGGCAGCTGCCGTACGTCGTGAGCGGCGGCGTGCTCTCCGACAACCCGGCCTTCGACCCCGATGCGCTCGCCGACGTGAGCGGCGCCGACGGCGTGCCCGACTCGGCCACGTATCCCGACGACCGCGACGGCACGCTCGTGCAGTTCGCCGACACCGTGGAGGTCCTGACGGCGCGGCGCGCCGAGATGCTCTCGGTGTGCACCGCCTGCCACGCGCAGAGCTATGCGGCCGATCGTCTCGACGTCGCCGACGGCATGCACGAAAACGCCCACGTCGTCATCGACGAGGCGGGCGACATCCTGCGGGCGCTCTACTTCGACGGGCTGCTCCTGCCGCCGACGCCGAATTCGCCGGGGCGGCCGGACAACCCGGACGCGGCGCTCGGCTCGCTCGTGCTCGGCGGCCCGATGCTCTACCGCGACCTCACGGCGATCGAGCGGTACTACTTCAAGATGTACAAGTACGACTTCGTCAAGACCTGGCACGGCGCGTACCACATGAACCCGGACTACGCGCACTGGTACGGCTGGGCCGAGATGAACCTGAGCGTCGCCGACATCGCCGACGAGGCGCTCGACACGCGGCGCGACTTCGCCCTCGAGACCGCGATCGAACAGGGCCTCCCGTTCGTGTGGGACGTTCCCTACCAGGGCGTCTACTGGAACATCGGCAGCATGACCGAGACCTACGACCTCTTCCCGGCGGGCACGACGTCGGTCGACGCCAACGGGTCGGGCACACCCACGACCTACACCGGCCTCACGTTCCACTGAGCCGGCTCGCGCGCGCGAGCAGAAAGCGCGCGAGCGCCTCGGCGCGCGGCACGAAGCTGTCGAGCTCCACCCGCTCCTCGCGGGTGTGGAAGCCCGTGCCGCGCGGCCCGAGGCCGTCGATCGACGGGATGCCGATGCCCGCGGTCGAGCTCGCGTCGGAGCCGCCGCCGATGAGGGCGGCCTCGCGGATGGCGAAGCCCGCCGCCGCGGCGGCCGCCCCGTACTCCGCGCAGAGGGCGGCGCTCGCCAGCGAGCGCTCGAGCGGCAGGCGCGACAGCCCGCCGCCGAGCTCGAGCCTGCTACCCGGGACGCCGCGTGCGGCCTCGGCGGCGACCGCGTGGAGGCGCGCGACGAGGGCGTGCCCGTCGTCGGCCGTCTCGAAGCGCAGATCCACGACCGCGCTCGCCTCCTCGGGCACGGTGTTCTTGCTGGTCCCGCCGCGGACGGTCCCGACGTTGACGGTGAGACCGCGGCCGTAGTCGGTGAGCGCCTGCGCGCCGTCCACGAAGCGCGAAAGGGCCCAGATCGCGTTCACGCCGTCGGCGTGGGCGTTGCCCGCGTGCGCGGCACGCCCGTGCGCCTTGACGCTGACGACGCCCGTTCCCTTGCGGCGCGTGATGACGGCGTCGCCCGGCCGACCCGACTCGAACACGAGCGCGGCGCTCGCGCCGGCGAGCTCGCGCTCGATGAGCGGCCGCCCCTCGGGCGAGCCCACCTCTTCGTCGCTCACGACGACGAGCCGCACCGGCAGGCGCTCGAGCACGCCGAGCGGCGCGAGCGCGCGCAGCGCCTCGAGCACGACCACGAGCCCGCCCTTCATGTCGAGCACGCCGGGGCCGTGCGCGACGTGGCCCTCCTGCTCGAGCACGAACGACTCGAAGGTGCCGGGCGGGAAGACCGTGTCGAGGTGCCCCACGAGCGCGACGGCTCCCTCGGCCGAGCTGGCCGCGGGCGCGCTCGACGCGACCAGGTGCGGGGCGAAGCGCTCGCTCGCGACGACGCGCGTCGCGAGCCCCGGGATCGACCCGAGCTCGGCGAGCAGCAGCTCGCCGACGCCGCGGCCGCCTTCGCGGTTCTCGGTGTAGGAGTTCACGCGCACGAGTCGCTCGAGCAGGGCGACCCTGGCGTCCTGGCGGCTCTCGAGCCGCGCGCGCAGATCGTCGGACATCGCTCGTCGTCCTACCACGGCGGCGCGGTCGGGGCGCGTCGGGCCGCCGGCTCTGTCCCGGCCCCGATCGTGCTAAAGCCGCGCCATGAAGCGCTTCAAGGCGGCGATCATCGGCGGCAGCGGCTACGGCGCCGGCGAGATCATCCGGCGGCTGCTGCTGCACCCGGAGGTCGAGCTCGTGCGCGTCGCATCGATCGACTACGTGGGCGAGCCGCTCGGGGCCGCGCACCCGAACCTCGACGGCCGGACGAGCCTCCGCTTCGAGAACCTGCCCCCCGAGGAGGCGGCGCGGGGCTGCGACGTCGTGCTCTTCGGCCTGCCGCACAAGGTCGCGGCGCAGTTCGTGCCGCGCGTGCTGCCGACCGGGGCCAAGGTCGTCGATCTCTCGGGCGACTTCCGCCTGAAGAGCGCCGCGGCGTACGAGCGCTGGTACGGCCAGCCGCACCCGTGCCCGGAGCTGCTCGCCGAGGCGGTGTACGGCTTGCCCGAGCTCGCGCGCGCGGCGATCCGCGGGGCGCGCCTCGTCGCCTCGCCGGGCTGCTTCGCGACGGCGACCGAGCTCGGCCTCTTGCCGCTCGCGCGGGCGGGCTGGCTCGCGGGCCGGGTGCGCACGGTCGGCATCACGGCGTCGAGCGGCAGCGGTGCCGCCCCGAGCGCCGGCACGCACCACCCCGTCCGCGCCGTGAACCTCCGCACCTACAAGCCGCTGACCCACCAGCACGTGCCCGAGATCGTCGAGACCCTGCGCGCCGCCGGCGCCGGCGAGCTCTCGCTCGAGTTCGTGCCGGTGAGCGCGCCGCTCAGCCGCGGCATCTTCGCGAGCTCCTTCTGCGAGATCGACGCCGCCATCTCGAAGGCCGACGTCGCGGCGGCCTTCGAGCGCGCCTACGAGGGCGAGCCCTTCGTGCGCGTGCCGCACAAGCGCCTGCCCGAGGTCGCCGCGGTGAGCGGCTCGAACTACGTGGAAGTGGGCTTCGAGTACGGTCCGGCCGAGGGCGGCCGGCGCACGATCGTGTGCTTCTCGGCCATCGACAACCTCGTCAAGGGCGGCGCCGGCCAGGCGGTGCAGTCGATGAACCTCGTGCTCGGGCTCGACGAGCGGCTCACGCTCGAGGACCCGGGAGGCTACCCGTGACCCTCGTCGTCAAGCTCGGGGGCGAGGTGCTCGCCGGCCCGGCGCGCACCACCATCGCGGTCGAGCTCGCCTCGCTCTCTGCGAGCGAGAAGAAGCTCGTGGTCGTGCACGGCGGTGGCCCGCAGACGAGCGAGCTGCAGGAGCGGCTCGGGCAGAAGCCGCGCAAGATCGCCGGCCGGCGCGTCACCGACGAGGGCGCGCTCGACGCCATCAAGATGATGGTGTGCGGCAAGCTCAACGTCGAGCTCTGCGCGGCGCTCGTCGCGGCCGGGCTCCGGCCCGTGGGTCTGCACGGCGCGAGCTCGCTCGTCGTCGAGGCCCGCCGCCGGCCGCCGAAGGTGCTGAGCGGCGCCGGGCCCGAGCCCGTCGACCTCGGCCTCGTCGGCGACGTGGTCGGCGTCGGCCACGAGCTGCTCGCCCTCTTGCTCGGGGCCGGGCACGTGCCCGTCGTCGCCTGCCTCGGCTGCGCGCGCGACGGCTCGACCTACAACATCAACGCCGACGTGGTCGCGAACGGCATCGCGGTCGGCCTCGCCGCCTCGGCGCTCGTGCTCGTGACGGGCGCGCCCGGCGTGCTCCGCGACGTCGCCGACCCGAGCTCGCGCCTGCCGCGCCTGAGCCGTGCCGCGAGCGCCGCCGCCGTCACCGACGGCACGGTCACCGAGGGCATGATCCCGAAGCTCGAGGAGGCCTTCCTGGCCATCGACGCGGGCGTCGGCCGCGTCCACATCGTGGGGCAGCTCGCGCCGGGCGACCTCGCGCGCGCGCTCGCCGAGCCGGGCAGCGTCGGCACCGTGCTCGAGCCGTGAGCCCGGTCGAGCTCGCCCGCCTGGTCGATCGCGCCGCGCTCGACGAGGCTCCCGGTCCGCGCGGCCGGCTGCGCGTGACGGTGCCCGAGTCCTGGCTCGCGACGCCCTGCGAGCTCGAGATCCGCGTGCCCGCCCGCCTCGCCTGCGCGCGCTGCGACGGCGGGGGCTGCGACGCGTGCGGCCGGAGCGGGGCCGTGCGCGCGTTGGCCGCCACGGAGCCCGAGCCCGCCCCCGAGCCCGAAGCCGACGAGCCCGCCCCCGAGCCCGCCCCCGAGCCCGAGCCGGCACGCACCGACCACCGCGTCACCGTGCAGCTCCCGGGCGGTGGACGCCCGGTCGCGGTGCGCCTCGTCAGCCCCTTCGGGCCGGACGGGGTCGCGCAGCTCCTGATCGAGGTCGTGCGCGGCGCGACCCCGAGCCCGTCGGTCTCGCTCGTGCGCACGCCGGCGCTCGAGAGCCCGCGCTCCTTCGCGCGCTCGACGCTCCTGCTCGTGCTCGGGGCGCTCGCGCTCGGCGCGGCGCTCTACCTCGCGTGGCGCGCGCTCCGCTGAGCCGCTGAGCCGTCCGGGCGCAGCACCGCTCGGCCCGACTCCGTCCGGGCGCAGCACCGCTCGGCCCGACTCCGTCCGGACGCGTCAGCCCGACTGGCGGTGCGGCGCGAGGCTCCGGGCGACCACGGTCGCGAGCACGTCGGCCGTGCCCGAGTGGATCGTCGCGGCGAGCGCGTCGTCGATCGCCCCCGGTAGGCCGCTCTCCTCGAGGCAGCCCGCCGCGCCGCGGAGCGCGAAGGCGTCGAGCGCCGACTCGGCCGCCGACTCGGCGACGTGCCACTTCGCGAGCGCGGCCGAGCCCGCGGCACGCTCGCCCGTGTCGAGCTCCCACGCGGCGCGGTACACGAGCAGGCGCGAGGTCTCGAGGCGCCGCTTCATGCGCGCGAGCCGGTGCGCGACCGCGTCGTGCTCGAGGATCGAGGCCTCGCCGAGCGTGCGGCGCGCGGCGAAGGTGAGCGCCTCGTCGAGCTGCCGACGCATCGCCCCGAGACGAAACGCGAGCAACAGCGCCCGCTCGAAGCCCATCGCGAGGTGAAAGACCGCCATGCCCGCACCCTGCTTGCCGAGCACCGCGCCCGCCGACACGAGGCAGCCCTGGAACGACACCGGGGCGACGCCCGCCGTCCGGAGCCCCGCCATCTCGAGCGGCTTGCCGACGACGACGCCCGGCGTCTCGCGCGGCACGAGGACCGCGGTGAGCCCGCGCGCCTGCTCCGCCGTGCGCCCGACGAAGAGAAAGAGCCCCGCGCGCTCGGCGTTCGTGACGTAGCACTTCTCGCCGGTCGCTCGCAGGCCGGCCGGATCCGGCTCGACCATGCCCGCGACGGCCGCGACGTTCGAGCCGCTGCGGTGCTCGGTCACGGCCACGCTCGCGAGTCGCTCGCCGCTCGCGAGCTCGGGCAACCAGCGCGCGCACTGTGCCTCCGTGCCGACGCGCGCGAGCACGAGCGCCACCCCGAACAGGTGCGCCCCGGCCGCGAGCAAGAGGCCCGCGTCGTCGAGCGTCTCCCCGAGCCCCTCGAAGGCGTACGCCGTCGTCACGAGATCGTGCTCAGCGCCGCCGTGGCGGGCGGGCAGCGGCAACGCCAGCGCACCGGCCGCCGCGAGCGCGCGCATGCGCTCCGGCGGATTCACCGCTGCGACGTCGGAGCCGAGCGCACGCATGCGCTGGTGGAGCCGCGTCTGCTCGTCCGTCCAACCGAATTGCATGGCCCGGGCTCTCGTCTCGTCGTTCCCGCAGCGCGCGCAGCGAGCACCGGGAGCCTAGCGCCGACCGGCTCGAGGTGCGACCCG
>JADLAB010000614.1 GCA_020848455.1 Polyangiaceae bacterium | reverse complement strand
CGAGGAGGGCATCCTGCCGCACGTGCGCTCGACCGAGGAGCGCGCGACCGACGCGGTCGGCATGGACGGCCGCCCGCTCGACGACGTCGAGCAGGAGCGGCGCCTCTTCTACGTGGCCGTGACGCGCGCCAAGCACCGGCTGTGGCTGTGCCACGCCGCCGCGCGCGCCCGAGGCGGCAAGCCACAGAAGCGCGCGCCGAGCCGCTTTCTCGCGGACATCCCCGAGGAGCTCGTCGTGCGGCACGAGGTCGGGGCGACCCCGCCCGTGGACGTCGCGCAGCAGCGGCGCGGCGCGGCGGACGTGCTCGCGGCGCTCGCGGCCGCCGGTGTCGCCCCGGCGCGGCGCTGAGCGAGCGAGAGCGGAGACGGGCGCGTACCCGTCCGCCGGTCGGCACGCCTTGGGCACCCTTGCGCGCGACGCGCGTGCGCGGCGATGGTCCCCGTTCTGGGCGGGCCTCCCGAAAATAATACGCAACCCGCCCCGCGCTCGTGACGACTACCCTCACACGGGGTCGCACACCGAGGAGGAGCTCCGATGCCGAGCCAGGCTCTCGCGAAGGAAGGGGACAGCGTCGTCGGCACCGACACGCACGTCCCGCCGCGCGACGAGGTCAAGGGAGGACCGTAGCGTCATGGTCCACGCACCCGGCAGTGTGAAGGACGAGGCCACCACCACCGGCGCCGCGACCGCAGAGGACGTGGATGCGGGGGCCGGCGTCGCGGAGTCGGCGGACGCAACGATGGCGTCTGCCGAGAGCTTGGGAGTCGGCGCGCGCATGGGGGCGGCGAGAGAGAGATCGTGCGCAACCGTGGGCAACCCCACCCCCGCGAAGCCTGCGACGCGACTGGGCAGCCGATGTCGCGCCTAACCAAGAGAGCGCCCGGGACCGCCGATTCCGACAGCGCCTCACACGGCTGGGGCAAGAAGTGGGTCATTCTGCGGATGCAGCAGAGTCATGCCTGGGTGCTGATGCGATGTTTTTGCGAGGTCACGTCGGTGCTGGTGTGCACCGCGTGCCTCGAAAAGGTCGGCCTGCCGATACCGGAAGCGGCGTGGTTGGGAGCACTCCTCGGCACCTTGGCGATGGTCTGGTTCGACTCGGCCACTACTGCAAAGACTGAGCAGGATACTAACTGGTACGTCCGCTATCCGAGCGAGGATCGGAATTTTCTGCGGAGGTACAGGCGCTGGCTTCGTGTCGAGCCGCCGCGGCATGGCAAGGTGGCCACGCTGGTCGGGCGTCTGCGTTGTGTGAGCCCGGTGCGGGCCGCACGCTCCGGGGTCTCTTGTGCCGCCTATGCGGCGCGGGTCCCGCGTGGTCGAGGCTACGAGCTCGTGTGCGCGGTGGGTGACGTGTACCTCGAGACCGAGTCCCAGGGGCTGTTCCGATTGTGTCCGGGCCGCTGGCGGGTGACGCACCCGTTCCTCGTTGCGCGTGACGCAGAGGCGACGCTCGCGGACGGCTGCCAGGTGGTCGTCGATGCCGTCGCCGAAGTGCGACCGGATGCCGAGGCAGGATATCGCGGTCGAGCCGTCTCGTGGGTGCTCAGACCGCACGAGTACTCGGTCATCGGCCCGGTGCGCTCGCGCTACGCGTCCGTGCGCGTCTGGTCGGGTGCTTTGCGCCTCTATTGGTTCCCGACTCTGTTCGGCGCCGCCACCGCGGCGGCGATCGCTGCCTGGTGGCCTCGATGAGGGCGGATATCACGATGCTGGGCTCGACCGCTGACGATGCTGAGGCAGTCCTCGCGCAGCCCCAGGGCCGTTGGGCCGCCGTCATCGCGTTTGCAGCCTTGGGGATGTTGCTGCCCTTACTCGTAGCCCTCGAGGTTGCCTTGAGCGCTCCCTCGGCGAAGCTCACGCTCGCGCTCTTCATGCCGGTCGGCGCGTGGCTCTTGTGGCGTACGGCGCGCTATCTGGGTCGGGTGACCTTTTCTGCAGGCGCGCATGGGCTCCGATGCCAGGTGCCGCACTTCCGCGGCCCGTGGACCGTGTTCTTCATCCCGTGGAGCGAGCTCCGGGAGGTACGTCCCGAGAAGTTCGGCGAGGGGGCGACAGCCGAAGAGCGTGTCGCCCGGGGCGCGTCGGAGTGGCTCGTTCTCCAGACGGACCGCGGGTCCCACGAGGTGCCGTGGGTGTTCTGGGACGATATCGAGCAGGTTGCCGAAGTCATTCGCCAGCGGCTCCTCTCGAGCCAGAGCTCGGCGCGCGGCCGGCTGCGGCAAGCAGCGGCGGAGCGAAAGCAGTGCGTGTTCTGCGGCGCTGCGAGCTTCGGCGGCATGTCGTGCCGTCGGTGCGGCTTCGTTCTCGAGCGCGGTGATCTCGGGACGCCGCGCGCTCTTCCGCCGGTTGCCACCGATCGAGCCGGACCGTATCGCGCGCCCGGCACACCGCTGAGGCGCGCCATGTTGGACTCCGGTAGGACCCGGCTCTCGTGGCGCCGGCGAATGGCGGGTGGCGGGGTCGGTGGGGCCGCGGCGGCAGGCGCGGTCGCGTCGCTCACCGCGTTGACCGTGGTGGCAACCGCGCCGGCGCAGTGGTGGCTCTGGGCGCTGTTCGGCGTCGCGGCTGCGGCTGCGGTTGCCGCATTGGGGACCGTGGCGGCGTTCTGCATCAATCGCGTGAGTGTCACGGTCAATGCCGGTCCGGGCAGCAACGATGACGACGACGCCGTGGTGGTCGCCGCGAGGCCCCTGGGCCTCGGACAGGTCCGGGTGCCGCGGTGGGGCCTTGCTCGTATCGTGCTCGATGCCCGAGCGGGACCCTGGCGGGTTCCCGTCTATCGGGTCCTCGCCGAGGAGGACGATGGTCATCGCGTCCCGCTGTGCGAGCTTGGAGGCCAGGGGCGGGCGTGGCGAATCAAGGATCTCATCGAGGGTGAGCTCGGCATGGGCCAAGATGGGTCCGCGCCGGCGCGGGGAACCGCAGAGTCGAGAGACAAGCGCATGACGCGCAAGGGCGTGCAGTGAGCCGACGAGGCCCGCGCGCTTCGAGCGCGCTCGGCGGCAGCATCGGGAGGATGGTGAGCAACCCATGACAGGCAGCGGCAGCAACTCCAAAGGCGCCGGGGCCACCGACGATCTCATCCGCCTCGGCAAGCTCCTCGCCGAGCTCGTCGGCACGACGGAGGCCGAGCTCGCGTCGTTCCGGGATCGCCGTTACCCGAACGCCCGCACGGTCGACCTCGCGGCGTTCGGGCGCGCGCGCGAGATCCTCTGCGGGGGAGCCTGTTGCGCACGTCGACGCTCCTGCGCCCGCGCGCCCCGCGTCGCCTTGGCTACGCCCGAGCGCCGCCGCGGCGCAAGAGCCTTCCGCCCCCGCGCATGCGGTGCCGTACCGCTCGCCGCTCGCGTTGGAGCCTGCACGCACAGCTGAGCCCGCGCCTCGCCTTCTGACGCTCGATCCCTGACACCCGTCGCACCCGTCGCACCCGCGTCCGGCGCGGCCGCGGCCGCGCGCCCACTGGGTGGCGCGGATCCGGAGCGATCCCTCGGTGAGCCGCGCGTTCAACGCTCGCCACGAGTACCGCACGTGGCTCGAGGAGCGGCTGCGCGAAGGCGGTTGAGGCGGGGGCAGGCCTTCTAGCTACCTACGGAGCCGACGGCCTTCGCCTGCCGAGCCGCTGCGGCGCGCGGTCCACAGCCCGCGCAGGCAAGTGCGGCATCCGCTCCGCGCCGGCTTCGATAAGTGCTCGAATTGAAAAGTTAAAATTCGCGACGCGGGAGGCGCTGCGCAGGATCTGCCGCAGCTCGAAAGCGGGCCCATGTCGCGATGTTAGGGGCCGGCGCGCCCGCCCGGCGGCGCACGTCTCGGGCGCGCGGCGAGCGGCT